>JBGVDJ010000040.1:0-14267 GCA_045119335.1 Candidatus Choladousia sp.
GACAAAGAAAGAGAGGAAAGAGTATGATTAAGTTAAAGAAACTTCTGGCTGGCGTGCTTGGCGCAGCTATGGTGATGACGTCTATGACGGCGCTGGCGGATACGGCGGCAACGACAACACCGGCAACGATTGATGAAACAAAAAAAGGTAGTATTACAATTCACAAATATACTGAAGGCACCGAAACAGGAAGTGAAGGCACCGAAACAGGAAGTGAAGGCACAGGTACAACTGCAGATAAAGATAATCTTAAAGAGGATAATAAAGCCATCAAAGATGTAGGATTTACCTTGTATAAGGTGGCAGTTTTAGATGATTTAAAGTCGTATTACAGCACAAATCCAACAAGTCTTCCGGACGCAGGTGACTATTATACTGGTTCTGGAAAGGATGTTACAGTAGAATTAAGCAAGGTTCTGGCGAAGAGTTCTGAAAAGAAAACAGATGCAGAGGGTGTGGCAAATTTTACAGATCTGGATCTTGGTATCTATCTGGTAGTAGAGACAACAAGTCCGGCTATGGTTACGAGTCCAGTTACGCCATTTCTTATCTCTGTTCCGATGACAACGGTAGATGGAGAAGATTGGCTGTACGATATTCATGTATATCCGAAAAACAGTACAGCTGTAGGTAAAGTGACATTACAGAAAACAGGTGAAGACAATGCTTTACTTGCTGGCGTTACTTTTGTACTTCAGAAAAAGAATGAAAGCGATAGTTGGATTGAGATCACCAATGAATCCACTGCACAGGGTGATAATACAGGCGATTCTTTAAATCTTACTACTGACAGCAATGGTAAAATCAGCGTGGAAAATCTGTCAAGTGGTGACTATCGTTTTATAGAGACATCTGTAGGCGATAATTATGGCTACATTATGGATGGATCATCAACATATAATTTTATTGTGAATGGTACAGATGTTACTTATGATGGTAAGACAGACGATAATATTATAATTCCGGTAACCAACGAGAAACCGGATTTGACTAAGGAAGTTCAGGATAGAGCAGAGGCAACATGGGGTCAGGATTCTGATTACAATATCGGCGATACAATTCCGTATCAGGTAACTGTTGATGTACCGGCCAATATTACACAGCTGAAAAAATTTGAGGTAACAGATACACCGACCAATTTGAAAGATGATGTAAATTCTATTGCTCTTACGTGTAATGGTGAAGTTGTTAAGTTTGACTATACGATATCTCCTGTAGACAATGGATTTAAGATTATTTTCCCTACAAGTGCTATGGCAGATTATGCTGATAAAAAGATTGTAATTTCGTATAATGCAGTTCTTCAGGACACTGCAGTAACAACAACAACAGGTAACCCGAATACAGCATCACTGGAATACTCCAATGCAATTCTTCCAGACGGCAGTGACGAGGATAATCCGAACGAACCGGGTACTCCAGATACAGACATTATCAAGGACAATGCGGTTGTTTATACATTTAAACTTGCAGTCGACAAGAGAGCAAACAAAGAAAAAGGTGCTCCTCTTAAAAATGTAACATTCGATCTTTATAAAGAGGTAACCGAGGAAACAGCTGACGCAGTACCGGGTAATACAGATAACGGCCTTGCAACTGAAAAATATTGGCTGAAAATTGATACACTTAAAACCGACGAGAATGGTGCAGCATCTTATTCCGGTCTTGCAAACGGCACATATTATCTGGTAGAGACAGAAACAGCAGATGGATTTAATCTTCTGAAATCTCCGGTAAAAGTTGAGCTGAACATTGCGTATACAACTTCAATGACTGAAACATGGAATTGGGACATAATTGGTGATGTAAAGACTCTTGTAAAACATGAGATTACAGCAAGTAAGACAACATTTGCTAACACAAATGATGAAGATGGTAAGGATGGATATATAACCCAGACAGTAGTCAACAAAGAGGGCTTCACACTCCCGACAACTGGTGGCATGGGCTCCATCATCTTCATCGTAGGTGGTATTGCTCTTGCTATGGCGGGTCTGCTGATCATCCTTGCTTCCAGCAAGAAGAGAACAGCAAAATAATTAAGCTTACTGACATTACTTGTTCTTTTTAGTATCCGCGTCCGAGTGATTCGGACGTGGTACCTCCCCAAATGTTATCTGAATGCGGCGCCTCCGGTGCCGCATTCAGTACATAATTTCCTGAACAGCCGGTCAGGCGAACGGGCCCGGTTTCATAACCGACTGCTCAGGAAATTATGTACGAACATGTACAGAGAAATGTAAGGGGACAAAATGAGAAAAACAGCAAAAGTTTTCAGTATTATACTGATTCTTTCGGGACTCTGCCTTGCGGCTTATCCCATCGTCAGCAATATCCTTGCCGAGAAGAACGCATCTCAGGCAATCGTGAATTATAATGACCAGATCAATGAAATGGATAAAGAAGAAATCGATGCAGCCAAGGAGGCCATGAAACAGTACAATGAGCAGCTGGGCAATGCTGTGGTCCGTGATGCAGTGGACGCAGCAGAAGAGGGTGTCAGCTATGTGGACCTGATTGATGTCGGTCAGACCATTGGTTATCTGACGATTCCTGTCATTGACGTGAACCTCCCGATCTATTACGGCACAAGCGCCGAGGTTCTGGAGAAAGGGGTCGGTTACATTGAGGAAACCTCTTTTCCGCTTGGCGGCGAGAGCACGCACTGTGTCCTGACCGGCCACCGCGGCCTGCCGACTGCGGAGCTGTTCACTCATATGGATCAGGTAGAGGAAGGGGATCTGTTCTATCTGCATATTCTCGATGAGATACTGGCATATGAGGTGGACCAGATCAAGGTCGTTGACCCGGATGATACGAGTGATCTTGATATTGTGGAAGGCGAAGATTACGTAACTCTCGTTACATGTACACCGTATTCCATTAATACACATCGTCTTCTTGTGCGCGGACACCGCACCGAATATACCGGTGAGGAAGAGGCAAAGACTGTTTCTCAGGTACAGCCGGCAGCAATGGCGCGCCGTGTAATTGATGTGTGGCCGTGGTTCCTGTTCATGATGGCAGGAGTCGTAGCGGTGGAGGCAGTGCTGATTCTGGCAATTCTGCTGAAGCGCAGACACGATAAGAAAAAGAATAAAAAATAATCGAATAAAAATAACAGAATAGGAATTGAGAACAGAGGACCCTTTCCGCGATTGATGCACGGAGATGGTCCTTTTGTTGACATTTTTGTTGACATGAAATACGGCTTCAGCGGGCATATGCTTTCGACCGCGGCGCGTGGATTTCTGAATATCATCATACAGAAGGCACGAAATCCTGCAAAATATAAATATTTGTTGAGAAATTATCATGTCCGTAATTCCGGGACCATGATATGATTGCTTATGTTCGAAATCTGGATTATATTTTAGAAAGACAATCATTGACACTGCAAAGCGAATGTCCCTGTTTTGGACATCAGCAATAAGAAGCGAGGAGTATACCTTATGAATCAGTCATATCCGAATCAGAAAGTTGAATCTATTATAAATCAGGTCCGTCAGGTCATTCTCGGCAAGGACGACTGCATACGCCGTGTTATGACGGCTATTCTTGCGCAGGGTCACGTCCTGATCGAGGATATCCCGGGAGTGGGAAAGACCTCCATGGCATTGGCATTTGCCCGTGCCATGAGCCTGCAGCAGAACCGTGTGCAGTTCACACCGGACGTATTGCCGTCCGATATCACGGGATTTTCCATGTATGTCAAGGCGACGGATCAGTTTATGTATCAGCCGGGAGCAGTCATGTGTAATCTGTTTCTGGCTGACGAGATCAACCGTACATCAGCAAAAACGCAGTCTGCGCTTCTGGAGGTAATGGAGGAGGGAACGGTCACTGTCGATGGTGTGACACGCCAGGTGCCGTCCCCGTTCGTGGTAATCGCGACAGAGAACCCGATCGGTTCCGCCGGTACACAGATGCTGCCGGAGTCTCAGCTGGACCGTTTTATGATCTGCATCGAAATGGGCTATCCGGATCCGGAGGATGAGCTGGAGATCCTGATGACTCAGTCGGAGACACGCCCGCTTGACAGTCTGAAACCGGTGATCACCGGAGAGGAGCTGCAGCAGATGCAGGAAGAAGCTGCGAGGGTGTTTGTGCATCGTACAGTCTGTGAATATATTGTTGAACTGGTCGGAGCAACACGAGATCATGAGGCGCTTTCTCTGGGACTCAGTACACGAGGTGCGCTGGCAATTACGAAGCTGGCAAAAGCATCAGCATATATGCAGGGGCGTGATTACGTTCTGCCTCAGGACGTGGCAGATGTATTTCCGGATGCGGCGGTCCACCGTCTGAAATGCAGTACGAAGGCGAAACTGAATCATGGCAGTGTACAGCAGGTCATTCAGGAGATCCTGCAGAGCGTGAAGATGCCGCGGCCGGAACACTGAGACGGGAAGGAATCGGGAAGGATTCAGGATAGATTATGAAACGAAAGTTCTTGTATATACTGCTGGTACTGGTTACGCTGATCATATCGCTTGCCGGCACCGCAGAATTTCCACGTTTTCTGTTGGCATTTGAGCTGCTTTTTGCACTGACTATGGCAATTTGGGTGCGGTGGATGGCGGGGAAACTGAAAATATCGCTTACTCTCACACAGAAGAGTATTCTGAAGGGAGATACAGTGGGGGTGCAGGTTCATGTGAAGAATCCTGCGTGGCTTCCGGCAGGAGAGATCCGGGTGGAGCTGCGGATGCGGGATCTGAGCGGCTGGCAGACGGAGGAAAAACGTCCGGAGAAGTATTTTACCGTATATGCGGGTGCAGATCGCCGGGGCACTGACTGCTGGAAGACGGAGATCCGGCCGGTTCACTGTGGGCTGATTCATATTGAGATAACGGAAGTGCGGATATTTGATTATATCGGTCTTTGTTCGGTGCGGCTCCGGGGTCCGTTTAACGGCAGATACGTGTCCGTAGTGCCGCATGTTTATCCGTTGAAGCTCTCGGCAGAGCTGGAGCAGGCTGCCGGTCGTGACGGCTGGCAGGAGGATGTGGCTGCAAAGCCGGGTTCCGATACACAGGAAATCTTTGATACGCGTTTTTATCAGCGCGGTGACACGCTTCACAACATTCACTGGAAGCTGAGTGCCAAAGCCGATGACCTTATGGTGAAAGAATTCAGTATGCCGGTGGATACTGCGTTTTATATTGTGGCTGACTGTGAGAGCGCAGAGCCGTCTGCAGTCAGACCGGATCAGATAGACCGGTTTCTGGAAACAACTGCAGCAGTTGCAGGGCACTGTATCAGCCGGGGCAATCCGTGCGAACTGCTCTGGTATTCCGCAGCAGAGGAGGTCGTGCAGTGCTGCCGTATTGAGTCGGAGGAAGACCTGTATCAGGCTATGGAGGAGCTTCTCGGCATCTGCCCGTGTCAGGACAGTGCACGGCTCCAGTGGCAGGAGGCCGGAATCGTAAGCGGAGACGATGAGATGCTGCGCATTGCATTGGATGGTACGGCGCATCAGGGCAGAACTCCGGTGCAACTGGAGCTGCTGAAAACTTTTTAGGAGTGTTGACTTGAATGAAACATATTTCTCGTTCATCTGAGAAAAGAAAATCCCGCAGACATCGCATAAATGCTGTTCCTGTGGAAGCTGTTATTTTCGATTCTGCGTATATTCCGGATACTGTCCGTCCCACCCGCCGAAGGACTGCAGGACTGGCAGCTTTCGGTATGCTGTTTGTGCTGGCATTGATCCTTGCAGGAAGCTTTGTTTCTGCATTCCATATCAGGCCGCAATGGATGATCCTTACAGCAGGCTTACTGGCAATCTGTGCATTTTTCACCTGGTTTTTCCTCTGGAGGAGGCTGGACGGATATCGGCTTCTGGCCGGTCTTTTGCTGATCGCCTTGTATGGAGGCATCTGCTTTGTGCTGCAGAACCGGATTATCAGTGGATTCTATCAGACTGCGGAACTGGTGGTGCGTGTAATCAATCAGACGTATGACGGTAATCTTACTGTGAATGGTTCCGGTACAGAGCTGGATATCACGATTTTTCTTCTGGCTGTGCTGTTTGCAGTGACGGCTGTTCTGGCCGCCGGTGTGGTGCGCCGTCAGAGAGTGCTTCCGGTACTTGCCATCCTGTTCCCGGTACTGGCTTTGACCGGAATCGCAGGAGGAACCCCGGGTATCCTGTGGATGTACCTGATTCTTCTGGGATTCATTATTCTGCTGTCCGCATCACGCAGCTGCCTGCCGTTCTGGAAGACTGCTCTGGCAGCCGGTCTGCTGGCAGCCATTGTGTCTGTGCCGGCATGGTATCTTGTGAGACCGCTGTTGGATGCACCGGCATCTGATCTTTCGAAGCCGCTGCAGAAGGCGGAGGCGCGTCTGATGCAGTCGCTGTATCAGATCCTTCCGCAGATTTCAGGAGGCCGCCTGAATCTTTCGCTGGAAGGAGTGGGCGGCGGAGTTGAGGATGGTACGCTGGGAGCTATTGACGGATATTTCTTTACCGGTGTGGAAGCGCTGCGCGTGACCAGTGAACAGATGCCGCAGGAGACGGTCTATCTGAAGGGATATGTAGGACAGGAATATACAGGTACGAGTTACGAGATCGGAAGCGAGGACAGCTTCAATAACGCGTCTTCTTCCTGGCGCACGGAGGGAGATACCTCTCTCTATATACAGAATCTTCCGTTTTTGCGTATGATGTACTACGAAAATTATGGAGGAAGTGATGATTCGGACGAATCAGGCACTTCGTTGGATGACAGCGGAGCAGACGGCACAGCTGAGGCTGTATCTGCAGCGAATGCGTCAGCAGATACTTCGGGTACAGCTGCCGACAGCACTGCATCCGGTGAACTTCAGACGACTTCCAACACGATTACAGTGGAGAATCTGAATGCTAATACGAAATATACTTATATTCCATACTATTCATTTATAAATGACAATTACCTGGTTTACGGCGGTGACAGCTATGTGGGAGGTCAGACGATCCAGGATGATGTTTTCCCGTGCTACTGGCGCAGCTCCTACAGGGAAGCAATGGAAGCTTATCGTGACAGCGAGGAGGAAGGCGGCATTCTGGACAGGGTAGAAGAATCCTACCGCGCTTACTGTACGCAGCATGATCTGGAGATTCCGGAGGAGGGACTTGAGCGCCTGAAAGAGGAATGCGAGGCTGTTGCAGAGGAAGAGAAATGGAATCAGAAGACTTCGGGAGCAGCACAGCCTCTGTGGGCGCGTGCGGATGAAATTGAGGAAATTCGTCTGTATGTGCTGAAACGTCTTCTGTCAGAATGTGAATATGAGCTTGATGTGGATGCACTGCCGGAGGAAGAGGACTTTATCGAGTATTTCCTGTATGAAACAAAGGAAGGCTACAGCATGCACTTTGCAGCAGCGGCTACCATGATGTTCCGCATGTTCGGTGTGCCGGCCCGTTACGTTGTAGGTTACGTCGCACCCAAGGAGCTTTTTACCCTGGATGAGAATGGAACGTATACCGCGATTCTGGAGGATGACAACGCGCATGCGTGGACAGAGATTTATCTTCCATTCCTGGGCTGGACACCGGTCGAAGTGACTCCGGGTATGGAGTCGGAAGTGTACGGCGATCTGTATATGGAAGAAACGGAAAGTGAGTCTGAGGCTGAGTCAGAGGTTTCCGGTGCGGAAGAGGCGAACGATGAGGAAGGAGGTTTCCGGTTCGCGTTCCGTCTGCCGTCCTGGCTGAAGAACAATCTGGAAACGATTATGCTTGCAGTTCAGGTTCTGCTGTTGTCAGGAGCTGTTCTGTATGTGAGCAGCCGTATCCTGCGTCAGCGGAAACACCGCCTGGGATTGGGGGCAGACCCGGCAGGAAGAATCCGCGCATTGTATCATTCGCTGTATCGTGTGCTGGTGCTGAGCGGGATGCCGGAGGCATATACCATTGCGCACAACCGTGATACGGAGCTGCTTGAGTATTTACTGTCCTGCAATCCTGATCTGACACAGGAGGACGGAGAGCGCCTGCAGCGGCTGGTCCTGACGACGAATTACGGCTTTACCGCTCCGGAGTCGGAGGATGTGCTCTGGATGCTCGAAATTTATCGTGGCACATGGCGCAGCCTGAAGAAACGCATATCCATGAGAAAACGGTTGTCGTATCTGTTTAAGGGATAGTGTTTTGCTGCGGCAGGACAGAAGCAGGATGCGCTGTATGCCGGATTCCGCATATGAGAAAAATTTAACGAAACATGTTTCGAAAATCGTTATATATTTCTGGAAATAATCATATTTTCCTGCAGTTTTTTTTGCTATATACTTAACATTGTCGAAAGGATATCGTTCCTTATAACTCATTACTAAATCCGCAGTTACCGTGCGGTCAGGACAGTCGTTTCATCTGCCAGTGAACAGGATATCTTTGGATATCCTCTGTCCTGTAACCATTCATAATTTCAGAAGATGAAAATAGACGGACATCGTATCCCGATGGGATTGCGGATGTCCGTTTTGAAATATCAGGAAAAGAAAGGAACCACATTTCATGAATTTTTCAGCTGTATTTCATACTGCCTCCGGACATTACTGCTATCCGCTGAATGTCGATGAGATGGTTGTCAATATCCGGACGGGATATGATGTCACACGTCTGTGGATCTGCTACGGAGATCCATATCTGAATGGTATTTCAGGCGGTGCTGAGCGATGGCAGGGAACGCGTGAGGAGATTTCTTTCCGGAAAAACCTGGAGCATCAGGTGTGGTGGACAACAACCGTCCGTCCGGAGTTCAAGCGTCTGAAATACTATTTTATCCTCGAGGCAGGCGAGGAGGTCTGGTATTATTTCGAAAACGGATTTATGACAAAAGAACAGACGGAGCTGGATAAAAAGATGCTCCAGTATTTTATTTTCCCCTGGATGAATACCGTGGATATCTGCCGTACACCGGACTGGGTCAATGACACGGTCTGGTATCAGATCTTTCCGGATCGTTTCTGCAACGGCAATCCGCAGTTGGATGCGGAGTATGTAAGGCCATGGAAAAAAGGTGAAGTGTCCAATTATGATTCCTACGGCGGTGATCTTGAGGGCATCATTCAGAAACTGGATTATCTGTGCGGGTTGGGAATCAACGGAATTTATCTCACACCGATATTTGAATCACCGTCCGTTCACAAATACGATACAAAAGACTATATGAAGATCGATCCGCATTTCGGCGATAAGGAAACGTTCCGCCGCCTGGTGCAGGAGGCTCACAGCCGCGGCATCAGGATCATGATTGATGGTGTGTTCAATCATTGCGGCAAGTATTTTGAACCGTGGAAGGATGTGCTTCACCGCGGTCCGGCATCCCCGTATTACCGCTGGTTCATGATCAACCAGTGGCCGTTCGATCAGCAGGATTACAGTACCCGTGACGGAAAATATTATTCCTTTGCATTCTATGGCGACATGCCGAAGATGAATACCAATAACGAAGAAGTCATCAATCACTTTGCAAAGATCTGTGAATACTGGGTCGGCGAGTTCGATATCGACGGACTGCGCTTTGATGTGGCCAACGAAATGTCGCATCAGTTCTGTCGCACCATGCGCAAGCGGCTGAAGCGGTTGAAACCGGACTTCTACCTGCTGGGAGAAATCTGGCACAATTCCAGCGAATGGCTGCGCGGTGACGAATATGATGCGGTTATGAATTATCCCCTGACGAGAAGCATCAATGATTTCTGGGTGGACAGGAGCCTGACAGGACGTGATTTTGAGCATATGATCAACCGCAGCTACACCATGTATATGCAGCAGAACAACAATGTTCTTCTGAATCTGCTGGATTCCCACGATACAGACCGCCTGTTTACGAGAAATCATGGTGACGAGGATGCATTTTTCCAGCAGCTGGCCGTGCTGTTCACAATGCCGGGAAGTCCGTGTATATTTTACGGAACCGAAATCGGTCTGGAGGGCGGTCATGATCCTGACTGCCGCCGCTGCATGCCGTGGGATGAGATTGAATCCGGTATGTGGGATGAGCGGATGCGCACAATGCGTACCCTGATCCGCCTGCGCAGAGAGAATGCATGCTGCCGAAGCCTGCACTTCCATTTCCCGTCTTCCTTTGAAAACCCGCGTATGCTTGAGTATATCAAGCTGACTGATGGCGGAGATCAGGTCCACATATATCTGAACTGTTCTGAGCAGGCAGAACGGATGGAGGTACAGCAGGTACTGTTTTCCAGAAAGTACCATGGCCGGACGCTCGATCCGGGCGGAGTGCTGATCGCCAGAGATAAATGATCAGAATTGTATTGAATTTTCAGAAAAAATAATCAAATTTTGGCAGGCATAAAAAAACAGATACAATAGTGAAAATGTGGTTGACAAATCAATTTAGCAGTGTTACACTTTACCACAACAAAGGACGAAACCGATGAGAAAGAGTAGTAAGCATTCATTGTGAAGTCACAGAGAGCTGCAGATGGTGGGATTGCAGTATGGAACAGTTTGCTGAATGGACTTTTGAGGGCGATCTGAATTTCAAGTAGGAATCGCCGGGAACCGAACCCGTTATCAATCAGGAGTGTATGATAGTACATGCGAAAGTGGACTTTATGTCAATGTGAGTGGTACCGCGATAATAAGTAATTATTACCGTCTCAGATAAAATTATCTGAGGCGGTTTTCTTTTTTCGCGAAAGCAATGAGCGGTGCACGGACAACGGATGACAATATAGGACGCTTGCGAACGATATTGTTAGACGATGGACGTATAGGGCGAATGCCCGCGAGCGAGATGAAGCATGGCGGAATCGAGCTTGCACAGCGAATTATCGTTGGGATCCATTTACCCCCGGTTCTTCCTTTGACCAACACCAATATCGGCCCGTGGCCCAAAACAAGAAAAGGAGAACAAAACTATGAAAAAAAGATTATTCGCAGCAGCAACAGCATCCCTTATGGCAGCAACTATGATCACAGGAACAGCTATGGCGGCAGATTATAAGGTAGGTATCATCCAGTTCGTTGATGACGCTTCTCTGAATCAGATTGAAGCTGCTATTGAGGCTCGTCTCACCGAGGCATCTGAAGAGGGTGAGGATAACTATATTTTTGACGGCTACGTGTACAATGGTCAGGCTGATTCCACAACACTGAGCCAGATTGCAACACAGCTTCTGGCAGACGAAGTGGATGTAATCGTTCCGATCGCTACACCGGCAGCTCAGATCGTACAGGCTGTGACAGAAGACAATCCGGTTCCGGTTGTATTTTCCGCAGTATCTGATCCGGTGGGAGCAGGTCTGGTAGAGGCTATGGAAGCGCCGGGAGCCAATATCACAGGTACCAGTGATTCTCTGAATACCAATGCGATCCTGGATCTTATGTTTACAGCCAACCCGGATATCCAGTCTGTAGGTCTTCTGTACAGTCAGTCCGAGGATGCTTCCAAGCAGCCGATCGAAGATGCAAAGGCATATCTGGATGAAAAGGGTATCGAGTACGTGGAAAAGACCGGTACAAATAATACAGAAGTATCACAGGCGGCAGATGCGCTGATCGCAGCAGGTGTTGACGCAGTCTTCACACCGACCGACAATACAGTTATGACAGCTGAGCTCGCTATCTATGAGAAATTCCTTGATGCAGGAATCCCACATTATGCAGGTGCTGATTCCTTTGCTCTCAATGGTGCTTTCTGCGGATACGGTGTTGATTACACGAACCTGGGAACAGCGACAGCAGACATGATAATTGAAATTCTTCAGGGAGCTGATCCGGCAGAGACTCAGGTACAGACATTTGACAACGGTATCGCAACAGTCAATACAGAGACAGCAGAGGCACTTGGCATTGACTACAGCGGTTTTGCAGAAAAATGCACAGCAGTCGTTGAGACGGTTACAGCAGAGGAATTCGAATAACAAAGAAAACAGACCGATCTGTATCTGCAGACCGGGTAGAAGAATTCAAATAAAATAGACAGAAATTCATTCATATAGTAGAATAAGGTAATGACAGAAACAACATGGGCACGAAGCGAAGCGGACTGCTCATGTTGTTTTATACAACACAATGTTAATGAGAAAGGACACAAAATTATGGATTCATTATTGTCACTTCCCGTCGTAGTCAGTGCGCTCGAACTGGGATTTATTTACGCACTGGTAGCGCTGGCGCTGTTTCTGAGTTATTCCATTCTCAATATCGCCGACCTCTCTACTGACGGATGCTTTACACTGGGATGCGCCGTCGGCGCACAGGTTGCCATTATGGGACATCCGATTCTGGCACTGTTCGCTGCTATGGCTGCCGGAGTCTGTTCCGGTTATGTCATGTCATTTCTCCAGACGAAGCTGGGAGTGGAGTCCATACTTGCGGGTATTATTGTAAATACAGGTCTGTATACCGTCAATCTGGCAGTTATGGGATTTTCATCCAACCTCTCCCTGTTCAAATGCGATACCGTCTACAGTCTCTGCAAAGAACTGTTTGGAACGACCTGGTACAAACTGATTGTTTCTATTATTATAGTTGTAATTGTATGCGTGATTCTTGTGTGGTTTCTCGGAACACGTCTCGGACTTTCCATCCGTGCGACCGGAGACAATTCCGATATGGTAAAAGCATCCAGTATCAATCCGGGATTCACAACTACTGTATGTCTCTGTATTTCCAGTGCGCTGACTGCACTTTCCGGCTGCCTGATCGGGCAGTATCAGAAAACCTGTGATATCAATCTTGGTACAGGAATGGTAACGATCGCGCTTGCCAGCCTGATCATCGGCGAGACGCTGATCGGCAGAGGGAGCATGTTCAGAAGAATCACAGGAGTTATCCTCGGCAGCTGTCTGTATCGTTTCGCAATTGCGATCGCACTGCGTCTGCATATCCCGGCGGAGTGTCTGAAGCTGGTATCCGCTGTGATCGTGGCTGTTGCTATAGCGTCCCCGTATTTAAAGAGTCAGATTGCATTTCAGAAGAAAAAGATGGCAGCCATTTCTGCCGGAAAAGGAGGAAACGGCAATGCTGGTATTAAATAATGTCAAGAAAGTATTTAATCCTGGAACGGTCAATGAGAAGATTGCGCTGGACGGAGTCAGCCTGACTGTGAATGACGGCGACTTTGCTACCATAATAGGAAGCAACGGCGCCGGTAAATCCACGCTGTTCAACTGCATCGGCGGAAGTTTTTTTGTTGACGAGGGCAGTGTATACCTGGATGACCGCAATATTACATACTTACCGGAACACAAGCGCTCCATGGAGATCGGACGTCTGTTTCAGGATCCGATGAAAGGTACGGCACCGAATATGACGATTGAGGAGAACCTTGCTCTGGCATATCTGCGCGTAACAAAGAAGAAATCCGTTTTCTCCAGAATCAGCAGCGCTGAGCGGCAGATGTTCCGCGAACGTCTTGCCTGGCTCGATATGGGACTTGAGGATCGGATGAAGCAGCCGGTAGGTCTGCTCTCCGGCGGACAGCGCCAGGCGCTTACGCTTCTGATGGCGACTCTCGTCCCGCCGAAGATTCTTCTTCTGGATGAACATACGGCTGCACTGGATCCGGCAACTGCTGACAAGGTAATTGCGCTGACCAAACGTATTGTGAAAGAGAATAATCTTGCCTGTCTCATGATTACTCACAATATGCACTCAGCACTTGAACTGGGCAATCGGACTCTTATGATGGATTCCGGACGTATTGTCCTGGATATCAGCGGTGAGGAGCGCAAGAGTCTGACTGTAGACGGTCTCCTTCAGAAGTTCAGTGCAGGGGCCGGCAAAACACTTGATAATGACCGTATCCTGTTCTCGAAAGCGGAACAGTAACGATAATGACCGTATCCCGTTCTCGAAAGCAGAACAGTAACTTCTATATATAATAGGAGAAAGGACACAGGGGTTGACGATGAGGCAGGATTTCTGCCGGCAATCCCTGTGTCTTTTGTGGTCTTGGAGGACTGTAAATACCATATCTGGGGTCCGGATTCTGATTTCAAAAAAAATGAAAAAAGTTAAAAAAACCTGTTGACAAATCCGGAGCGTGGTGGTATTATTGTCTTCGCTGCTGAGGGAAACAGCAGAACACAAACAAAACCAAAACAAATCATCATAAAACTTCAAAAAAGTTTTAAAAAGATGAAAAAAAGTTCTTGACAAACAGAACAACATCTGATAAGATATAGAAGTTGCTCGACAAGAGAACAGAACAGAGAACATTGATAACTGAACAGTGAAACAACCTTGAAAAGATTCTAAAAGAGTTATATTTTTAAGGAACTGACCTTTAAAACAGTAAAGG
>JBGVDJ010000041.1:0-7903 GCA_045119335.1 Candidatus Choladousia sp.
GATGCGTACCACCACTCATACATACAGCATAAAATAAATAACTCCTTGGAAATACTTGATCTCCAAGGAGTTTAAGACCGCTATATATACTGCCTGAAGGATTAGTTTCCAGCCATCTGCTTAGCAACCTCAGCTGCGAAGTCCTCTTCCTTCTTTTCGATTCCTTCGCCTGTTTCCATACGAACAAATCCCTTGATTGTGATCTTAGCGCCTGTTGCCTTAGCAACTTCTGCTACGTACTGAGCTACAGACTGCTTTCCGTCTTCAGCTTTTACGTATACCTGATCAAGGAGGCAGATTTCCTTAAGCTCTTTGTTGATACGTCCGTTGATCATACCCTGGATAACCTTCTCCGGCTTCTGGGATTCCTTCGGATCGTTCATGATCTGAGCCTTCAGGATCTCTTTCTCATGCTCAATGTAATCTGCGCTTACTTCGTTTCTGTTTGTGTACTGCGGCTTCAGAGCTGCTACCTGCATAGCTACGTTCTTAGCCATCTCTTTTACTTCGTCGTTTACAACGTCTGTTACAACGTCAACGAGAACACCGATCTTACCACCCATATGTGTGTAGTCTGCTACGAAACCTGCAGCTTCCTCTACCTGGATGAATCTTCTGATGTTCATGTTCTCACCGATAACAGCGATCTGTCCGGCAAGCGCCTCATTAACAGTCTTTGTTGTATCAAATTTCCACGGCTCTGCGAGGAAAGCATCGATATCTGCTGCAGTTGTCTCCATAGCCTGCTCAGCAACCTGTGCTACATAGCCCTGGAACTTCTCGTTCTTTGCAACGAAGTCTGTCTCAGCGTTTACTTCTACTGCAACAGCTTTCTTTCCATCCTCAGAAACAACCAGTTTAACAAGACCTTCAGCTGCAATTCTTCCAGCCTTCTTCTGAGCTGTAGCGAGACCTTTCTCACGCAGCCATTCTACTGCCTTGTCCATATCTCCTTCAGTAGCTGTGAGGGCTTTCTTGCAGTCCATCATACCAGCGCCTGTCATTTCTCTTAACTCTTTTACCATTCCTGCTGTGATAGCCATTGTATATTCCTCCTGGATTGTGTAGTCTACTCGAAAATGAATTACTCAGCGATTGCCTCTACCGGTGCTTCCTCGAAAGCTTCTTCTACAACTTCCTCAGCGCCCTGCTTAGCTTCGATAACTGCATCTGCCATCTTGGAAACGATCAGTTTTACAGCACGGATAGCATCATCGTTACCCGGGATTACATAATCCAGCTCTTCCGGATCGCAGTTTGTATCGCAGATACCGATAAGCGGAATACCCAGTGTATGTGCTTCCTGTACGCAGATTCTCTCCTTCTTCGGGTCAACAACGAAGATTGCATCCGGAATCTTCTTCATATCCTTGATACCGCCAAGGTTCTTCTGAAGCTTCTCCATCTCTTTCTTCAGAGCGATAACTTCCTTCTTCGGCAGTACGTCGAATGTTCCGTCTTCCTGCATTGTCTCGATGTCTTTCAGGCGTTTGATTCTGCTCTGGATTGTCTTGAAGTTTGTCAGCATACCACCGAGCCATCTCTCGTTAACGTAGTACATACCGCATCTTTCAGCCTCTGTCTGTACTGCATCCTGAGCCTGCTTCTTTGTACCAACGAAGAGGATTGTACCGCCGTCTGCAGCGATATCAGCGATTGCCTTGCAAGCCTCGTCTACTTTGCCAACGGACTTCTGAAGGTCGATGATGTAGATGCCGTTACGCTCTGTGTAGATGTACTCAGCCATCTTCGGGTTCCATCTTCTTGTCTGATGTCCAAAATGAACGCCTGCTTCCAGTAACTGTTTCATTGAAATTACACTCATGTCTTTTCTCCTTTTGGTTGAATTCTTCCGTATGTCTCATTCTTCCAGAGAGACCTGCATCCGCCGCAGAAAGCTCTGCTGCCTGTCCGGCTCACACCGGCCAGTTCCATCCCGCACGGCACCGTCTCCAGAATCCACATACGTGTTTAATTTTGCAACTTCAGTATTATAACATAAGGGACTGTCATATGACAAGTCCCTTTTTCCTGAAATTCCCGACATTTGTGTGCCAGCTTTATGCCGTCTGTACGCAGTCAGTAAATTATTTTTACTTTTCTTTTGCCTTCTCATCCCAGTACTGGCAGTCATCTCTGCCGATCACTCCGGATGTGAACGGGGTTCCGTCCTTTTTCTTGTAGTGCTCTGTTGCACGGAATACATACCTCGCACCGAGATATACCAGCGGAATATTGAAATATACGATCAGAATATTTCCAAGGTCTGAGAATGCCCACAGATTGCCGAGCTCCAGGCCGGCAATGTTGCACAGGATACCGAAAGCAGCCACGAACAGCGCAATAATACGCACTGCACTGATGAACTTGCCTGCTTTGCTGATACGGTTTGCAGCAATTTCCGAGAAACTGATCATGCCGAGCAGACAGGTATATGCAAACAAACAGAAACAAAATGTTACAAGGAAAGTGATCACTGCGTTCATGGCCGTGCCCGGTGTCAATGCAGCAATGGACTCTGTGAACTTCGGAAGCTTGTCCATAGCCGTCCATGCCTCGGCATTCGGACCATCCCAGCAGTGCGCCATTACTACAACAAAGCCTGACAGTGTGCAGATAATGATCGTATCGAGAAACACACCGATGGAAGCAAGGACACCCTGCTCACACGGATGCTTTGCGTCAGCTGCAGCAGCTGACATGGTGATGGTACCCTGACCGGCCTCGTTTGACATCAGACCACGCTTTACGCCCTGGGCAAGCACCGTACCGAACAGACCGCCGAATACAGCCTCCGGCTTGAAAGCGCCTTTGAATACAGCGCTGAAAAAGTACGGAACGGAATCGATATTCAGTACGATCAGTACAAGTACAGTCACAATATACAGAACTGCCATAACAGGAACCATCTTGTCTGTCCACCTGGTCACCTTGCGGATACCGCCAAATGCAACTACCGCTGTAAAGATAACGATCAGCGCGCCCACTATGTAATAAAAAGCCGAATCTGATGCGATATCTGCTCCTGTAACGATCTCTGCCATCTGTCCGATGGATGATACTACATTGAATCCCTGTGCCGGAAGACAGCACAGCGCATAAAGAATATACAGAATGGAAAGGAATACACCGACCCATACTTTGTTGCCGACAAGCTTTCCTCCATAGAACGGAAGACCCCCGACAAACTCATCATCCTTCTTCTCTTTGAAAATCTGTGCCAGTACACCTTCCATATAGGCAACTGCCATTCCGAAGAATGCGGATACCCACATCCAGAATATAGCGCCCGGTCCGCCGACCGCGATCGCACCTGTAACCCCGATGATATTTCCCGGTCCGACACGCATTGCCGAGCTGAGCAGGAATGCTGCCAGCGGAGACACACCTGTCCTGATCGTACGCTTTTCTGTCATTATACTGATGCCCTTCTTAAAATGGGTCACCTGCATGAATCCGAGGCGGAAGCTGAAGAAAATACCCGAGCCAAGCAGAAGAATAATGGCGAATGAGAAATTCCCCAGCAGCGGAATAGATGCATACCAGTCAAAATTTGTCGGGAAATCCCACAGAAAATCCGACAATGGACCAATGAACGCAAAAATGCTGTTGATTGATTCAAAAATTGCCTGCATAATTTCACTCCCTCATTTGTTTTATTTTTCCCGTCTATTATACGCGCACACTTCCTTTATGTAAACAGAAATCCACGTAATTTATTGTGTCAAATCCTTCCCTTGGGAAAATTTTTACGGTCACGATGCTGTTTTCGCTGCTTCAGTCTATATTTTTCGCCGGACGGATCTCCTCCGACGCAGCAGCAGACCGATCAGAAGCCCCGCAGCCGCCGGGCACACCCATCCGAGTCCGATATCCGACAGCGGAAGGATACGTCCCGCCAGATCAACCATGTTCTGCAAATGCAGCATTTCTCTGACCGCCTCCGGCAGGGCTCTCAGGAAATCAAACACTGCTGCTGCCAGCGTAAATCCTGTTACCGTCTGATATACAACCGTATCATTTCCGAACATTCTTCCCGTAAGCGCAAGGAAGATCAGTGTGATTGCAAGAGGATACAGGAACAGAAGTACCGGAACGGAATAATCCAGAATCGCATTCAGACCGAGATTTGCAATGAAAAAGGAACATACACAGAAGATCACCGCCCAGACCCGATAGCACGGACCGTTCGGAAAAAGTTCAACGAACGTTTCCCCGCAGCTCGTAATCAATCCCACCGCTGTCTTCAGACAAGCAAGGATCACAGTCACAGCGAGGATCAGTGCACCTGCCGTTCCGAAATAGTGTTTTGCAATCTGTGCCAGCGCAAGCCCCCCGTTCGGACTGGCCGGATAAAGGCCCCTGCTCTGCGTACCCACGACAGTCACTGCCACATAGATCACCGCCATCATCGCGCATCCGAGCAATCCCGCACGCACTGTGCTGGATGCGACCGCTCCCGGTTCCCTGACTCCAAGACCCCGGATCACATTTACCACAACGATCCCGAATGCCAGACCTGCCAGTGCATCCATTGTATTGTACCCCTCCAGAAAGCCTTTATAAAATGCTCCCGAAGCGTACGCTGCCTCCGGAACAGTATTCCTGATATCTCCTGCCGGATTCAGCAGTGCCGTCACAAGCAGCACTCCCAGCATCAGCAGAAATACCGGATTCAGGATCTTTCCCACCCACGTCAGGATCTTCCCCGGACGCAGGGAGAACCAGAGCACTGCAGCAAAAAAAACCAGTGTAAAAATGATCAGACCGAATGCCGAACTCCCACTTTTCGTCAGCACCGGTGCAACCCCTATCTCATAGGGAACGGTGGCACAGCGGGGAATTGCAAAGAACGGCCCGATCGTCAGATACAAAATACAGGTAAAAAAAAGGCTGTACCTTCTTCCTACCTTGCCGCTCAGTTCAATCAGACCTTCGCTGCGGCTGATACCAAGCGCCGCCACCCCCAGAAGCGGCAGTCCGACACCTGTCACAAGAAAGCCTGCAATTGCCTGCCACGCGTGATTTCCAGCCTGCTGTCCCATATATGCAGGAAAGATCAGATTTCCCGCTCCGAAAAAGAGTCCGAACAGCATACTCGCTATGGAAACTGTTTCTTTCAATGTTAATTTCTGTTTCATGCTGCCCCGCTTTCTTCTCCTTCAATTTTCATACGTTTTTTATTCTCCTACTTTTCATCACATACCTGGAAAATATAAAACTTCAGATAATACGATTCATCTGCCGCCCACAGGATCGGATGATCCGGGGCCTGTGTCCGGAATTCCACCTGGCGCAGACGTTTATGTACATTTCTGGCAGCCTGATGAATGGTCTGTGTGAACAGTTCATACGTCATGAAGTGTGAGCAGGAACACGTTGCCAGATATCCGCCGTCCTTTACGAGCTTCATGCCTCGCAGATTGATCTCGCGATACCCTTTTACTGCATTTTTTACGGAGCTTCTGGACTTCGTAAATGCAGGCGGATCAAGGATTACCACATCAAACTTTTCCCCCTGCTCCTCCAGTTCCGGAAGCAGTTCGAACACATCACGGCAGACAAACTTCACGCGATCCTCCAGACCATTCAGCTTCGCATTCATCGTCGCCTGATCCACACCGAGCTGCGATGCATCCACACCGAGAACGCTGGCAGCGCCGGCCTGCCCCGCATTCAGTGCAAATGAACCGGTGTGTGTAAAGCAGTCCAGCACCTTAGCTCCCGGACACAGTCTTCGGATCGACTGACGGTTGTATTTCTGATCAAGGAAAAATCCGGTCTTCTGTCCATTCATGACATCCACCATATATCTGACGCCATTCTCCTCGATCTGTACATTCGTATCAAACGCTTCTCCGATAAATCCCTTGTGACGTTCCATTCCCTCCTGTTCACGTACTTTTGCATCGCTTCGCTCGTAAACACCGCGGATCATAATACCGTCTTCTGCAAGAACATCCTTCAGCGCCTGTACGATCGTTTCTTTCATCCGGTCAATCCCCAGTGCCAGAGACTCCACGACCAGCACATCGGAAAATTTATCAATAACGATTCCCGGAAGGAAATCGGCCTCACCGAAGATCAGCCGGCAGCATCCTGTATCCACTGTCTTTTTTCGGTATTCCCAGGCATCCCTTACGCGCATCCGGATGAAAGCTTCGTCCACCTCCTGCTCAACGCGGCGCGTCATCATACGGATACGAATCTTTGAGGCACGGTTGATAAATCCGCGTCCCAGCGGATATCCGTCAAAATCATGTACGATCACAATATCTCCGTCTTCAAAAGAACCGGTAACAGAAGCGATCTCATTGTCAAAGATCCATGCCCCGCCTGCCTTTACAGTTCTTCCTTCGCCTTTTTTCAAAGTTACAATTGCACTCATTTTTCTTCCTCCAGTACTGCCATAAACATTTCATAAAAGTCGTCTTCCCCGTCCAGCATCGGAGAATTCTCTCCTCCGCCGTTCGTACTGCGCTTCATCTGCGCATGAAATTCCTCACCGGCCGCGATCAGCTCCATCGGATAAATTTCATATCCGAGTTCGCGTGCTCTCCGGCAGAATGCCGTGAGCGGTTCCTTATCCTGCTTTGTAGCAAGAAGCACTTTCCGGGCCCCTGCATCTGCGAGGGCTCTCTGCTGCAGTTCATCCAGCAGTTCCATTCTGTTCATAATGATTCCTTCTTTCCTGTCCGGCAGCATCCTGCCTGAAATTCTGTCACTTCTCAGCTGACAGCTTCCGATACGTCTCCAGCACATCCTCTTTCGTCCGGCACTCTATCGTACAGTCCACTGACTTTAACAGAAATGTCAGATCCTTCCAAGGCAGTGACCCGTTTCCTAATGCCATATGATTGTCCCGGTCTCCACGGTTGTCATGCACGTGCAGATGCCGGATATGCGGCTGCAGCACATCTGCCCATTCCAGAACCGGAACCTCGGAATAACAATGTGCATGGCCCAGATCCAGACAGATTCCAAAAGCCGGATGGCCGATCTGCTCTGCCGCCTCCCGAAGCGGCCGCGGCATCGGATCCAGCACATTTTCCATCAGTATCTGAATATCTGCCGGCTTATCCTCCAGAAAACGATTATAAAAATCTGCAGCACGCTCTGCCCATCCCTCCAGCATATAAACTGACGGAACAAAACAGGAATGAAAAATGATCCTGCCCGCCCCGAGTATCCTCGCCGCCTGATAGGCCTGCTCATAACGTTTTCGCGTTGCCTGCTGCACAAGGCTGTCGAATGCAGCAGGATTCAGATCTAGAAACGGTCCATGCAGCGTCAGTTCACCGCACTCCATACCGCAAAGGCGATCTCTGTATGACCGTATCTTCCGATCCAGATCATCCAGGTTCTCCGCGATTGAAAATTCAATACTCTCGATTCCCATCCCGGTGATGCGCGTAACCTCTTTCATTTCCCTGTCATCCAGTAAATGACTGCAATAAATCATGTCGTTTTCTGCCTCCTGCAATCCTGTTGTTATATTATATCTGATTCTCCTGCATATGCAAAGTGAAAACTCGGCAAAATCCGTTTTCCATTTTCTGATTTCGGAGCACTGACTTCAACGGATCGGAATCATAACGCCGGTTTCAGAGCACTTGAGTCGGAATGCGGATCCCGAAACACGGATTTCACAGTACCGAAACGCATATTTCAAACTGCCGGTCTCACGGTGCCGAAACGCTTATTTCAAACTGCCGATTTCACAATGCCGGATTCAGAATACCGGTCTCAGAACACTGCGGTCACTTAGAGTAAAATTATAGTTGGCAAAAATAAAAGGAAGAGGCCGAAACCTCTTCCAAATCATACAGATTTATCTTATTGTTTAGTTGTCCAGAAAAAACATAAGGAGTCTGTATGATGAAAACTATGATAGCTGAAAATG
>JBGVDJ010000042.1:0-40339 GCA_045119335.1 Candidatus Choladousia sp.
AGAAAGATTGGAGGAAAAGATTATGCCTGGACCTGGAGAAAATGGTGCACGAGGAGGCCCCGGAGGGAGCAGAGGAATGGGAAACCCTGGAGGGCACAGAGGAATGGGAGGCCCCGGAGGGCACAGAGGAATGGGAGGCCCAGGAGGGAGCAGAGGAATGGGAAATCCTGGAGGGCGCAGAGAGCCGGGAGGCCCTCACGGTGGCCCCGGAGGACATGGTGGTCCTCATCACGGAGGTTTTCATGGAGGACATATGCCGCCTCCGCCTGGCGATTATGGTTATGGAAGGTACAGAAGACCATATTATGGTGGATGCTTGGGATGTCTGACACCAATTATAGGTGTAATAGTAATCATCGCATTGGTGTTTGGATTTATCGTTTAGGAAATTCAATGAAATGTTTTCAGAGAGTGGAGAAAAGAGAACAAAATGAAATTATTGTTTAAGCAACGCCTGTTTTCATGGTTTGACAGCTATGATATTTATGATGAAGCAGGAAACGTAGTCTATGTAGTGAAGGGACAGTTAGCCTGGGGACATTGTTTGAAAATCTTCGATTCATTTGGAAACGAGGTTGGTGTAGTTCAGGAAAGAATTTTTACACTTTTACCAAAATTCGAAATATATAATTGCGGACAGTATGTGGGATGCATCAGCAAAGAGTTCACCTTTTTCAGACCGAAATATAATATTGATTACTGCGGATGGAGTATAGAAGGGGACTTCTTTGAATGGGATTATCGAATTACGGACTATTCCGGACAGCGTGTGGCTGATATTTCCAAACAGCTGTTTCACTGGACGGATACATATGTGATAGATGTGGAGCATCCGCAGGATGCGCTGGGCGCACTTATGCTTGTGCTGGCGATTGACGCAGAAAAATGCTCCAGAGGTAACGATTGAGAAAAGCCCCGGTCAAAACCGGGGCATCGTTTACTGACACCTGAAATCAGTCGGGCTGTCGATCAGAGATGCAGCCTGGAATTTATGTCTGTGTCCGTCAGCTTCCCCGGTGAAAGCCGTAAGGAAATGAACATGTTTGCCGCCGCCGACATTGATGGCACCGGAAGATTTTCCACAGATTTCATGATAATGTCCGTCGGCAAAATCAGTGCGGAGTTTCACTTCGTGGAAATGATCCTGTGTTCCAGGGATGAATTTGGCTTCACCGGACACGGTGCAGAAGCGGTGATTATGACATCCTTCGCATTCCTGAAAGATTCCGGTACTGCCGGTGATTTCGTGAACATGTTCCTGCATTTCGCAGTCATGATGACTTAACATGAGATAGCTCCTTTTAGATTTTTTATAGAATATGCCGGAAAGAACAAAATGCTAATGGGATAAAGCGGGGAGGACATGACGCAATACTTTGAATCATAATACCCGCCGCCGGTGTGGAGCCGCAGATTGGTTTTATAAAAATTTCATGGAAAATCATAAAAAAATTTCGCAGGGATTTTGTAAAAAGAAGCAGAGGGGCAATTACCCGTCTGCTTCTGCGACGATCTGTTCCAGTACATTGATCAGATCATAGATTGTGTTTAATTGCACATTCCGTTCCAGAATCGTATTCTTCAGGTCAACGGACAGTGTTTCAAATTTTTCCCGGATAGCCGGGGCTACATAGGATGCCATACAATCACCTCGATGACAGTATGTGCAGAGTTCTCTGAAATATGCAGGGTGGAGCAGATTTCAGAACCTACAAAGTTCAGAACCTACAAAGTTCAGAACCTGCAAATTTCAGAACCTATGAATTTCAGAAATGTAAATCCGATGCTGCTAATTTTTCGTATTTCCAGAGCACAGTTCGTTCTGCAGTGACATTGTAGTCAGTGTGTCACCGAGCTGGGTAAAGGCAGCACCTAACAGGGCAAGTTCTTCAGCTGGACACGTTCTGGCGATAGTACATGCAATAGAAGAAATCATGGCAGCCAGTTCACAGGAATTCATATTGATCACCTCGCATTATGATATGCCGGAATGCGGGGAAATGATACAGATCAAATAATCTGTTTAGCGGTTTTCGTAATAGGAAGTAACGCGTGAGAATTTTCCCGGGTCTTCAATGCGGGAAATTTCCAGGCCGTCAGCAGTCTCAGCAGCGAGATAGAGATAAAAACCTTCCTGGATTTCTTCTTTGATCACTGCTGAAACGACAATGTAATGCTCTTCTTCAAAATCAAATTCTTCAATAATGGCAAATTCCTGTTCACGTCCGTTGGACAGCGGAATCATGACAGTATCATATACGTTGTATTCTTCCATTTTTCCTCCTGATATTCAGTTCTAAAATGTCATCATCAAGCTTTGGAACACAGCAGATACGGGGATATTCTGCCGGTATGCCATGTGCGTTACTCAAACGAACTATGTCAGTGCGTATAAAAAGCGATACCTGCGAGAACGCACAAAATACATTCGTATTTTAGCATTTGTTCAGGGGTTTGTCTACCGACGTTTCACATGGTTTGGGGAAGGGTTTTTTCTTGCCAGTTTTTAAAGTTGATGATATTCTTACATATGTTGGAAATACTTTGGAAAACAAAATAATGGATAAAGAAAGCATTACATGAGAGTATCAGTTCAGAAATGTTTTCTGCATTTCTGAAAACCGATGCGAGAGGCTTGCGACAGAAAGGGCAGAATTGTGAAAGGAGAAAGAAATATGCAGTATAGGGATAAGGATAAAGAAGTGCGTCCGGTCATTTTGTTTGATCTGGATGGAACGCTGCTTCCGATGGATCTTGAAGTGTTTGAAAAAAAATATTTTATGGGACTTTGCAGTATTTTCCCGGAAATAAATCCCCGGGAACTGGTAGAATATATCTGGGCCGGAATAAAGGCAATGATGATGAATGACGGAAGCAGAACGAACAGGGAGGCCTTTGCTGAAGTATTTACAGAAAAATGCGGAGTGGATTATTATGAAAACGAGGAGCAGCTTCTGGAATTTTACAGAACTGATTTTCAGGACTGCATTACCACGTGCAGTATTACGGATCTGAGCAGGGAAATTGTGCATACGCTGAAACAAAAAGGATATCAGGTAGCAGTAGCAACGAATCCGATTTTTCCGCAGGTTGCGACGTATTCCAGATTACGCTGGCTGGGCATGGAGCCGGAGGAATTTTCGCTGGTGACAACATTTGAAGACAGCCATTACGCAAAACCGAATCCGGAGTATTACCGTGAAGTATGTGAGCGGCTTGGTGTACAGCCGGAAGAATGCATCATGTTTGGAAACGATGTGGAGGAGGACGGTGCGGCAGCAAAACTGGGTATCCGCGTAATGCTGGTGACAGATTGTTTGCTGAACCGGAAGAATCTTCCGACAGATGAATTTGAGAGCGGAACGTTGGCTGAGGTACTGGAATGGGCACAGGCTCTTCCGGTGATCGGAATGCGGTAAAGATTCAGATAAGAAAGAAGAGCGGAGACAGAATCCGCTTGCGCCGAATTGGAATGAGTGCTAAGATTGGTGCATAAAAGCGGGGCAGATGCATATAATATACTGTTTCGCGGAGCATAAAGTAAAAGGGAGTAGCTGGCACTGATTCAGTGTATCTTTGGTCGTCAGTACAATACGCAGGTATTCGGCGAAGATTGAAATAGCAAGACTTTTACTACAGTGATTTTGCTGTAGTAAAGGTCTTTTTCTTTTGTGCGGGGAATAACCGGGTGAGTATCTGTGAATGCACGTGATGCAAAGAAACAGTACCCTGAAAAATGCGGAGAGGAGCTGGGAAAATGGAATTTTTAACAGAGGGATTGATAGCACTTACATGGCAGCAGGCTGTAATGTTCGGTATTGGAATATTGCTGATCTGGCTGGCAATCAGAAAGCAGTATGAACCTGCGCTGCTGCTGCCGATGGGATTTGGAGCAATTCTGGTGAATCTGCCCGGGTCGGGTGTACTGAATCAGATGCTGACAGGAGTCGGAGAGACAAATGGAATCATCCAATGGCTGTTTGAAACGGGAATCGAGGCGTCTGAGGCGATGCCGATCCTGCTGTTCATCGGGATCGGAGCAATGATTGATTTTGGGCCGCTTCTCTCCAATCCCAGGATGTTCCTGTATGGTGCGGGTGCGCAGTTTGGTATTTTTGCAGCAATTCTGCTGGCTGCGATTCTCGGGTTTGATCTGAAGGATGCTGCAGCAATCGGTATTATCGGAGCTGCAGACGGGCCGACCTCGATACTGGTGTCGCAGATACTGAAATCTGACTATATCGGACCGATTGCAGTGGCAGCATATTCTTATATGGCACTGGTTCCGGTGCTTCAGCCGTTTGCGATTAAGCTGGTGACGACGAAAAAAGAGCGCATGATCCGGATGAAATATGAGCCGTCTGCAGTCAGCAGACAGGTGAAAATCGCATTTCCGATCGTTGTGACGATGGTAGTGGGACTCGTGGCTCCATCCTCGGTTGCGCTTGTCGGATTTCTGATGTTCGGCAATCTGATACGGGAATGCGGTGTGCTGAATACATTGTCTGAGACAGCGCAGGATACTTTGTCAAATCTGATCACACTGCTTCTGGGCATTACAATTTCCTTCAGTATGCAGGCGGAACGGTTCGTGACAGTGGAAACTCTGCTGATCATGCTGATCGGTATGTTTGCATTTATCATTGATACCATTGGCGGTGTTATGCTGGCAAAACTGATGAATCTGTTCTCAAAGGAGAAAATCAATCCGATGATCGGTGCAGCCGGTATTTCAGCATTTCCGATGTCGTCACGTGTGGTACAGAAGCTGGCGATGGAGGAAGACCCGGGGAATATTCTGCTGATGCATGCTGCAGGGGCGAATGTTTCCGGACAGATCGCATCGGTCATTGCGGGGGGACTCGTAATTAACCTGGTGACCGGATTTTTGGGATAATTGTGTGGATAAGGAATGGTCAGGAGGAAAACAGAGTGGAAAATATCATGATTGCGCTGGAGATTATGTGGAAAGGAATGGCCGGAATTTTTGTGGCTGTGCTTGTTATAATGGGAATCGTTTATCTGATGGGGCGCTTTGGCAGGCACGGTTCGGACAGATCCGCTGAGCAGCCGGAAAAGCGGGAAGACGGGAAATGATGGCGGCAATGTAAGGACAGATGATGCAGGAGCGGCTGCTGTGCTTTACAATTTCTCCGAAGTGGAGTAGTATGACATACGGAATAAGATGTAAAGAAACGGGGATGATTTTTTGAAATATACAGTACCGGATTATTACCGGCAGTTCCGATGCATCGCATCCGAGTGTCCGGCTACGTGCTGCGCGGGCTGGCAGATCGTGATCGATGATAAGTCACTGAAGAAATATCAGGGCTGCAGGACAGCGTTCGGCAACCGGCTGGCAAATTCCATCGACTGGAAGGAAAAGACTTTTCTGCAGTACGAGGGCAGATGTGCATTTCTGGATGAGAACAATCTTTGCGATATTTATTCAGAAGCGGGGGCCGATATGCTTTGCCGGACGTGCCGTCGGTATCCGAGACATGTGGAGGAATTTGAAAACGAGAGGGAGATTTCGCTGTCCATTTCCTGTCCCGTCGTAGCGAAGATGCTGCTGAACAGGGAAGAGCGGGTGACATTTCTGGAGGCGGAGAAAGCAGGAGAGGAAGAGGAGGATGAATCCTTTGATTTCTTTCTTTACTCTGCGCTGCAGGACTGCAGAAGCGTGATGTTTGACATACTGCAGGATCGGGAGAATACGATTGGATTTCGTATGGCAAAGGTGCTGGCGCTGGCGCATGATGTTCAGAACCGGATTGATGCCAGACGGCTGTTCGAGGTGGAAGCGCTGCTGGAACGGTATCAGAGACCGGGAGCAGATGCGAAGCTGAAGCAGAAATTTCTGGTGTATTCCGGTGTGGAAGGGCAGAGACAGAGAATGAATGCTCTGCTGGAGCTTCTGGGACAGCTGGAGGTGCTGGATGAATCCTGGCCTGCACAGATCGCAGAGTACGGGTACATACGGAACAGGATGTCAGAAAAGGAAAGTACAGCAGGGGAGGCTGATGCGCCAGAGAATCATGCATCTGTTATCGCCCGGGAGAAACAGGGGGAAAACGGTTCTGCCGGAGCAGGGAGGAAAGAGGAAATTCAGGCAGAACAGCTGATGGTCTATTTCCTGTTTACGTATTTGTGCGGAGCGGTTTATGATGGAGATGCCTTTGTGAAGGTTAAAATGGCAGTGGTCAGCACGCTGCTCCTGCTGGATCTGATGAAGGCGGACCGGGAAAATCAGGAGCAGACTGTATGGAGATTTTCACGTGAGCTGGAGCATTCCGATCAGAACCTGAACCGGATGGAAGAATTGATGAAAGAAAGTGAGGCAGCAGAGTTTGAGGAACTGCTGAAATGTGTCCTTGCGTGAAGAGGAGTTGATGAAATATACCTTTTCGTCATGGGAAAATTCAGAGAGTATCCCGGTATCCTGGAATGCATGGCGAGAGCAGGGAAGAAAGAGGAAAATTCTGTGAGATTATTTGCGGAGCAGCAGGCTTGAAAAGGTCTGCTGCTTTTGTGATACAAATTTTCCGATTTGATAAAAATGAATAAAAGCTCCGGTTTCTTAAGAAATCTTAAGAAAAAGGAAAGGTTCCGGCTGGCTGCTTGGCAGTGCAGAAAAACTGTGTTACCATAAAATGCGAAACGCATAGGCGGGTCTCCTTCGGAAACAGTGTGGTAAAACGGCCGGAGGAGAGGCGGAAATGTGCTTACTTTCAGGAGGAAAAGTGTCCTATGAGCGGGAACAGATGTAAACCGGTGCTGATCAGTGCATGTCTGGCCGGAATATCATGCAGATATGACGGCAAAAGCAACCGGATTGATGAAATAGAAAATCTGAAGGAAAAGATGCGGCTGATACCGGTCTGTCCGGAGCAGATGGGCGGTCTGGCTACACCGCGGTGTCCGGCAGAAATAAGAGCGGGGAGCGTTGTTACGAAGAATGGGGCGGATGTGACAGTACAGTTTGAGCGGGGCGCGGAAGAAACACTGAAAATGGCGCAGCTGTTCGGGTGTGAATGTGCAGTATTGAAAGCACGCAGTCCATCCTGCGGGAGCGGAGAAATCTATGACGGAACTTTCTCGAAGACAAGAATCCGGGGGGACGGAAAAACGGCGGAGCTGCTGAAGCAGAATGGAATCTGCGTTTATACGGAGCATGAGATCGACAGACTGGTGGGTGAGCTTGAAGGTGAGAGCGAGGCAGCAGAAGAATCACAGAAGAGGGAATGAACCGCTGCGGACGACGGCAGTAAAAGCGATGCACCACTGCAGAAAATAAAAGAAAAAGAGGAACACGACAATGATAAAGATACTGATTGTGGAGGATGAGGAGCCGATTGCCAATCTGCTTCGGATGAATCTGGCAAAGGCAGGGTATCAGTGCGAGAATGCGTTCGACGGGGAGACGGCGGCCAATATGATAGAAGAGTGCACGTATGATCTGATCCTGCTTGACATCATGCTGCCGAAACTGAACGGATACGAGGTTCTGGAGTATGCGAAGACAATAGACATCCCTGTCATTTTTCTGACAGCGATGGGAGATACGCAGCAGAAAGTGAAAGGACTGAAGCTCGGGGCCGAGGATTACATAGCGAAGCCGTTTGAGATTGCAGAGCTTCTGGCACGTGTGGAAACGGTGCTGCGGCGCTGCAGGAAAACGGAGCGTAATCTGCAGCTGCTAGATATTGAAATTGATACAGATTCGAGAACAGTCGTACAGAATGGCCGGCAGGTGGATCTGACCACAAAGGAGTATGAGCTGCTGCTGCTGTTTATCAGAAATAAGAACAGGGCTCTGTATCGTGAAACTATTTATGAGAATGTCTGGGGCGGAGAATACAGCGGAACAGGACGTACCGTTGATCTGCATGTGCAGCGGCTGAAGAAAAAGCTTGGGCTGGAGGAGCACATTGTGGCGATCTACAAAGTAGGTTACCGCCTGGTCGTATAGCAGAGTGAGACTGAGGGTGGGAGAATGAGATGAAACTGTCCTGGAAACTGTTTTTTATTACAACACCGGTGTTTATTCTGTTCCTGACGTTTTTCGGTTCATGGATGATACAGGATAATTTTCAGAACAATCTGAACCGGGAAGTGGGACGCTGCATGATGGAGAACCAGATGTTCCAGAATTCCTATGAGCTGACGCGGCACAGTCTGTCCGAGGAGCAGATCGAGCAGGCATCTGTGCAGAAGATGGTAGAGACCTTTCACCGAAAGCAGGGACAGACGGGCAGCAGTATGAGGATTTTTGATACAGATGGAGAAATACTGTATCAGGACAACGGATTCAGACTGGAGCATGAGATGCTTGAACTGCTGAATGAGGAACAGAATGTGGGCTATGAGCTTTTCAGGCAGCAGGATGAGACATATATCGTGGTGTTGAGTCTGACCAGCTTCGGTGAGTTTATTGAGACAACAAAAAATATTTCAGAAGTGTATCAGGAACGGGCGGATATGTATGCGACGTATCAGACCGGAGTATTGATCCTGACGGTGCTTGTGGGCGGTGTGATCCTGCTGCTGCTGTTCTTCGTTATGAGAAATATGCAGAAGCTGTCAAGAGCCACTCGGCAGTTTGCACAGGGAAACTATGATGTGAGAGTTCAGATCCGCAGCAGGGATGAGATCGGGATGCTGGCGGATGATTTCAACTGGATGGCAAATGAAATGAATCAGCAGATGCAGAAGCTGAAGGAAGAGGTGAGAAGGCAGGAAGAATTTACTTCCGCCTTTGCTCATGAGCTGAAGACTCCGCTCACTTCGATCATCGGTTATGCAGATACTATCCGGCAGATGGAGCTGTCACAGGAGGAGACGGATATGTGCGCAGATTATATTTACCATCAGGGGAAACGTCTGCAGTCGCTCTCCTACAAGCTGTTGGAGATGACAATGGCCGGAAAACAGGAGATTGTCTCGAGAGAGGTCAGCGTTCCGGAATTGCTGGCAGAGGTGGAGAAAACCGTGGCTGCGGCACTGCAGGAAAAGCAGCTGACGCTGATCGTGCAGGCTCAGACCGGTGTGATCTATGGCGACAGAGACTTGCTGGCATCCCTGTTCATTAATCTGATTGACAATGCGAGAAAGGCATCGGAGAACGGAACGCGGATCTGGATCGTCGGAACAGCGGTGCAGGGCGGATATATGGTCACGGTGCAGGATGAGGGAAGCGGAATTCCGAAGGAAGAGCTTTCCAGAATCACGGAAGCATTTTATATGGTAGATAAATCCCGCGCAAGAAAAGAGGGAGGAGCAGGACTGGGCTTGGCTCTGTGTCAGAAGATCATTGAACTGCATCAGGGAAGCTGGCAGATGGAAAGTGAGCCGGGAAAAGGGCTGAAAGTGACAGTGCGGTTTGGCATACCGGAAGTGACGCGCAGAGAAAGAAGGCGCAGGAGCCGCAGAGTCGGTTTGGGAAACAGCCGGAGAAAGAAAAGCGGTATGGAATGAAAAAGTTATGAGTTGCAGGAAAGGAAAAGGGAATGAGAAGAGGGGGAAACTGGAAAAACGCTGTAAAATACGCTGCAGGCATACTGATTCTGGCAGTATCAGTATCCGGTGCACTGCTTTTTCCGCAATGGCATGGCAAATGGCAGGATCAGCAAACCGTTGGAATGGTGACACTGGCTGCCAGAGAAACTATTGAATTTCTGGATACGGATTCGCTGGATATTGCAGGGAGAATGAAACTGCTATCGGAAGCGGAGGATATAACATGGGAGAATTATGAAGGTAATCCTTATCCGACGAAGGAGGAGACGCAGGAGTTCACGGCGCGCTGCAGGACTCTGGTAGGCCAATGGTGTGAAAACGGACTTTTGCCGGAAGAGTGGGCGGAGCGGGTGCAGACGAACACGGGTTCAATAATCAGTTCTCCGTATATTTATGCAGATCAGTCGGTATTTCAGGTCATTACACTGTGCTATTTCGGAGAGGGAGAGGAAATGCTGACGCTTGTGATAGATAAGGAAAAGGATGTGATCTATTATGCCTCCGTGGTATCACCGGAGGTACAGGAACAGGCAGCAGAGATTATGGGATATGATTCTTATGAGGAGATGATGAGGGCACTTGATCTGGGGGATTTTCCGGCCACGGATGTAATACAGGAGGATTATTCCGCGTACGATTTTGCCGCAGTCTGCGGAGCGGAGTCCGCGCAGGTAAACGGGACACCGGGACTGGTGGATCTGGACATAGAACTTCAGTTTGAGCATTTTACAGCGCATGCATACAGAGGACTGATGTATAATCAAACCGGTACCGGCATGGCGATCATGTACGGAACGGAGCGCTGGAAGGAGGTTATAATGGAGCTGTCAGCATATTTCGGTGTATTCGAGAATCCGTTTGATCTGGGATCTGCTACAGTGTCAGCAGCGGATGAGCGTGTTGTGGAGGAATACGGAGGTACGGAAGCACTGGCTGATATGGATGAAGCGGATGAGATGGGCAGCGATCCGGAAAATATGACAATAATTTATTAGTGATACAAATCTGATACAATTTGGAAGCGATTACGATACAAGTCTTGCGTATCCTCTCTGTAGTAAGGTACTACAGGGAGGATTTTTTATGGATTTTCATCAGGAACGAATACGGAAGCAATGCATTTATCTCGGAATAATTGCACTGATTCTGGTTGGAATACTTATCGTACAGAAAGCTGGAAAAAGCGGGGGCGAAAGTCAGGTAGCCAGCAGTCAGATAAACAGGGCAGACCAGGGTGAAACGAATACACAGAGCAGAACAGAATCGGCAGACGGTGATGCGGACGGCAGCTTTAGCGGGGATTCCGGCGGCAGTTCAGACGGAGGTTCCGGTGAAGCAGGAGACGGTATGGATCTTCTGATACTGGTAAATAAGGACAACCCTCTTCCGGATGGCTATGAAACAGAACTGCACTGGCTGAAAAACGGTTCCTGTGCAGTGGCGGAGGAGATGTACGGAGCACTTCAGGAAATGCTGACGGACGGATCTGTGAACGGGCGGCAGTTCGTCGTGGCTTCCGGATACCGTGATTCCGAGAAACAGCAGCAGCTTTTGGAGGAGGATATTGAGAATTCCATGCAGAAGCTGGGGCTGACATGGGAACAGGCATATATGCTGGAGACCCGGGAAACAATGCCGCCGGGATACAGTGAGCATGAGACTGGTCTTGCAGTGGATATTGTGGCGCTGGATTACCAGATACTGGACGAAGGACAGGAGTCGACGGCGGAAAATCTGTGGCTCAGGGAAAACTGCAGCAGGTATGGATTCATTCTGCGTTATCCGAAGGGCAAAGAGGATATCACAGGCATTGACTACGAGTCCTGGCACTTCCGCTATGTCGGGAAAGAGGCAGCGCAGGAGATCACAAAGCGCGGGATTACGCTGGAGGAGTATGTGGAGGAGCTGGAATGACCGGAGCAGAAAAAGAGCGGAATAAGGCTGTACAGCGGAAGCGCCGGAGAACAGCAGTTTATTCAGGAAACAGATGATTGATGGAAGGAAAGGAATTAAGAAGGCGGGAAAGAATGATGATAACAACAGGGGAGATTGCGGAAATGCTTCGGAAGAGAGAGTTTCTGCAGCAGATAGATCAGACTGGAAAAAAGGAATTTGACAAAACAGTACAGATCCGCCATCTGACCTGCGATTCGCGCACCATTGTTCCGGGAACACTGTTTATCTGCAAGGGCGCCGCATTTCGACCGGAGTACCTGCAGCAGGCGGCGGACAGAGGATGCGTTGCATATCTTTGTGAACAGCCGATGGAGACGGAGCAGAGGATACCGGGGCTGATCGTACAGGATATACGAAAAGCAATGGCTGCAGCAGCAGCGGCTGTCTACAGTTACCGGCCGGGCGAGCCGGTACTGACCGGAATCACAGGAACAAAGGGAAAGACAACGACAGCCTGGTATCTGAAAGCGATGCTGGACAAGTGGGAGAAGTCAAAAGGCGGACAGGAGACGGGACTGATATCGACAGTGGAGACGTATGATGGCAGAAAACGCGAGGATGCCGTGATGACGACTCCGGAGGCACCGCGTGTACACGAGCTGCTGGCCAATGCAAAGACTGCGGGGGTTAGCGATGAAGGGGAGATTTAATATAGAAAATGCCATGGCGGCAATCGCTGCTGCGTACGTGTTCGGTGTACCGGTCCACTGCATGCAGGAGGCACTGGCGGAAACAAGGGTTCCCGGAAGAATGGAGACATTTCTGAGCAGGGATGAGCGAATCTGCGGAATTGTGGATTTCGCACATAACCGGCTGAGCTTTGAGAAACTGTACGATGCAGTATTTCAGGAATACAGCCAGTATACGAAGATCATAGCAGTGTTTGGATGCCCGGGAGGAAAAGCTCTGAACCGCAGAAGGGAGCTGGGGATCATTGCGGGGCTGTTTTCCGATTTTGTTATTGTCACATCGGATGATCCGGGTACAGAACAGCAGGAAAAGATCGCAGAGGAAGTATGCAGATATGTGGAAATGACGGGATGTGCATGCACACGTATTGCAGAACGGGAACTGGCACTGCAGAGTGCAGTCACGATGGCAAAGCAGAGCAGGGAGAAAACTTTGATCCTTCTTCTGGGACGGGGGAGCGAAAAGTTTCAGAAGATCGGGGACAGGTCTGTGGCCTGTCCGACGGACAGCGTACTGATGCGAAACGCGCTGATCTGAGAGAAAAGCAGAAAACGGAAGGGAAGTATTGAAAAGGGACTGTCAGTGCTGGAACCGGCCTTTCAATTGTTGAATTTTTGGATTTGACTTTTGGGAGCGGTTCAGATTGACAGTCTTTTTATTTACATTTCACGCCGGATGTTTTATGATGGAATGTAATAAGTATGCTTCAGGACAGGAGGAGAAAAATGTTCAGGGATCTTGTAAAAGCGAACCGAAGTTATCGTGGATTTGATGAGAGCAGAGATGTTTCGAGAGAGGAACTGCTGGAGATGGTGGACTGTGCGAGACTGGCTGCATCGAGCGTGAATCAGCAGCCGCTGCGCTACTATCTGGCATGGGAAAAGGAAGAAGTTGCAAAGATTCAGAGGATGACGAAATGGGCGAGAGGACTTCCGCAGATGGAGCTTCCGCATAAAGGAATGTGTCCGACCGCATTTATCGTTATCTGTCAGGATACAGATATATGGGAGTCTCTTGCCAGATTCCAGAAGGATGTCGGTATTGTGGCACAGACGATTCTGCTGGCTGCGACCGAAATGGGACTGGGCGGATGTATGATCGGCAATTTCAATGCCGGGGAGGTAAAGGAAAATCTGGAGCTTGCAGAGAATCTGGCTCCTCTGCTGATCGTGGCAATCGGAAAACCGGCGGAGGAGATCGTACTGACAGAGATCGGTCCGGAAGAGTCTACCGCGTATTATCGGGATGAAAATGATGTGCATTATGTGCCGAAGCGCCGACTGAACGATATCCTGATCAACTGATAACGGGCGCACGTATCCACGAAGGAGGCTGAGAATATGAAAGAGCTGATAATCGGGCTGCTGCTCCCTCTCGCAGGAACTGCTGCGGGAGCAGGATGTGTTTTCTTTCTGAAAAATGAGCTGAACACCAAAGTGCAGAAGCTGCTGCTCGGATTCGCATCCGGTGTCATGGTGGCTGCTTCTGTATGGTCACTGCTGATACCGGCAATGAACATGTCAGAGCATATGGGAAAATTCGCATGTGTTCCGGCTGCAGTGGGACTGGGGTTTGGATTTCTGTTTCTGCTGCTGATGGATGTGCTGGTTCCGCATATTCATCTGCATCTGGGACGGACGGAGTGTGAAGGGCCGAGCTGCGGACTGAAGAAGACGACGAAGCTGCTGCTGGCAGTTACTCTGCATAATATTCCGGAGGGAATGGCGATCGGTGTGATATTTGCCGGTATGCTCGCAGAGAATGTACAGATTACAATGGCGGGTGCTATGGCGCTTTCCCTTGGAATTGCCATTCAGAATTTCCCGGAGGGGGCAGTCATCAGTCTGCCTCTCAAAAGTCAGGACGGCATCAGCAGGAAGCGTGCTTTTGCGCTTGGAACGCTCTCCGGCGCAGTGGAACCGGTCGCAGCGGCAATTACGATTCTGCTGTCACGGTTCATTACTCCGCTGCTGCCGTATCTGCTTGCGTTTGCAGCAGGTGCAATGCTGTATGTGGTCGTGGAGGAACTGATTCCGGAGGCTTCAGAGGGAGACCACAGCAATCTTGGAACGATCGGGTTTGCACTTGGATTCGCGCTGATGATGGTGCTGGATGTGGCACTCGGATAAGAGCAGAATTTCAGGCAGTGCCGGACTGATCAGGGGAATACATCAGAAGCCGGACCTGTCTGTGACAGAGTATGTCAGAGATAGAAAAGGATGAATTACGGAAAGTAAAACGGGAGGGTATTTACAATGAGAAAATGGGCACGATTTTTTTATCAACCGTGTCTGCCGCTGGGAAAGGACGGCAGAAGAGTTACCGGTGCAAAGGATCATATCGCGCTGTCGAGAGAGGCAGCTGCAGAGGGTATGGTGCTGATGAAAAATGATGGAAACGTACTGCCGATTCCGACCGGAAAAAAGGTGGCATTGTTCGGAAAAGGCTGCGTGGATTATGTAAAAGGCGGCGGGGGAAGCGGCGATGTAACGGTTGCATATGTGCGCAGCCTGCTTGAGGGAATGCGCTGCAAGGTTCGCGAAGGAAAAACGGAGATTTACGAGCCGCTGGCTGCTTTTTATGAGCAGGGAACAGCGGCACAGTATGCAGAAGGCATCGTGCCTGGGATGACAGAGGAACCGGAAGTACCGGCAGAGCTTCTGGCAGGTGCGAAAGCATTTACGGATACGGCAGTCATTTCAATCTGCCGTTTCTCCGGCGAGAACTGGGACCGCACAGTGGAGCAGTCCGAAGGAGATGCACCGCATATTTCCGAATTTCAGGAAGGAGAGGCCGGATTGCTGACGAGAGCGGCAAAGGTATTCGAGCGCGGGGACTTTTACCTTTCTGCTGCGGAACAGCGGATGATCGATCTGGTGAAGGCGAATTTCGAGAAAGTCATTGTTGTGATGAATGTCGGTGGTGTGGTGGATTCCACGTGGTTTAAGGAGGATGATCGGATCCAGTCCGTACTGATGGCATGGCAGGGAGGAATGGAAGGCGGTCTGGCTGCAGCGGATCTGCTTCTGGGCGATGTGAATCCGTCCGGCAGGCTGGCGGATACCTTTGCGAAGCGTCTGGCAGATTATCCATCCTCCTACAATTTTCATGAATCAGAATATTATGTCGAATATACGGAAGATATTTACGTGGGATACCGCTATTTTGAAACGATACCGGGGGCGGCAGAGAAAGTAAATTATCCGTTTGGCTATGGACTCTCCTATACAGAGTTTGAAGTGGAGGAGAACCGTGCATCCATGACGGCAAAGGGTATCGAGGTACTGTGCACCGTGATGAATGTCGGAACCAGAGCCGGAAAAGAAGTCGTACAGCTCTATGTCAGTGCGCCGCAGGGCAGACTGGGCAAACCGGCAAAAGAGCTGAAAGTCTTTGCAAAGACCCGGCTTCTGCAGCCGGGAGAGGTGCAGATCGTGAAGCTGACAGTGCCGCTTGCAGATCTCGCTTCCTATGATGATCTTGGCAAGGTACAGAAATCGGCATACGTGCTGGAGCAGGGTGACTATACGCTGTGGCTCGGTGCGAATGTGCGGGATGCGAAGAAGCTGCAGTTCGTCGGACACATTTCTGAGGATATGGTGGTGGAACAGCTTTCTGCGAAGTGCGTGCCGAATATGCTCAGGGAAAGAATGCTGGCGGATGGAACTATGGAACAGCTTCCGACGGATGAGTCCGCAGTGCGGATTTCCGACTGGGATCGGGTAAATACAGGATTTAATCTGCCGGATGTGATCGGAAAAAAGGGCGGAAATCCGTGGGCAAAACCGCAGTGTCGTCAGCTCTGTGAGGTGGCGGAAGGCACATGTACGCTGGAAGAATTCATGGCACAGCTGTCTGTGGATGATATGATCCAGCTTCTGTGCGGCCACCCAAATACCGGTGTGGCAAATACGTACGGTTATGGTGATCTGCCGGAATACGGTGTGCCGAATATTATGACAGCAGACGGCCCGGCAGGCCTTCGCATCAATCCGGAGTGCGGCGTCAATACAACTGCCTTTCCGTGCGCGACAATGCTTGCATGCAGCTGGAATACTTCCATTGTAGAAGCAGTCGGTGCTGCCGCTGCTTCAGAGGTACTGGAAAATAATATCGGTGTATGGCTGACTCCGGCTATGAATATTCACAGAAGTCCGCTGTGCGGAAGAAACTTTGAGTATTATTCGGAGGATCCGTTCGTATCCGGAAAAATGGGGGCTGCAATGGTCCGCGGCATTCAGTCTCAGAAGGTGGCTGCGTCTGTGAAGCATTTCGCATGTAATAATAAGGAAACCTGCCGTTTCGAGAGCGATTCCCGTGTATCTGAGCGTGCACTGCGTGAGATTTATCTCAGGGGATTTGAAATTGTAGTGAAGGAAGCTGATCCGTGGACGATCATGTCTTCCTATAATATACTGAACGGACAGCGTGATTCCGAGAGATATGATCTGCTGACGGGCATTCTCCGCGACGAATGGGGATTCAGCGGAATGGTGACAAGCGACTGGTGGAACCATGCAGAGCAGTATCTGGAAATAAAGGCGGGCAATGATGTGAAAATGGGCTGCGGTTATCCGGATCGTGTGAAGAAAGCGTATGAGGAAGGACTTCTTACAGAAGAAGAGATCCGCATCTGTGCGAAACGGGTGCTGGAGCTGATTCTGAAGATTGGATAAAGGGCAGCAGGTCAGGCGGACAGCGGCATGAAACAGCACAGGAGGAGCTGTTGTCTGAGTATCAGAAAGGAATGGGAATTAAGATGAACTATCAGGAAGTACTGGAGCAGGCGAGAGGCTGTATCGGATCTTACTGCAGAGCATGCAATGTCTGCAATGGAAAAGCGTGCCGGAATCAGATACCGGGACCGGGCGCAAAGGGAGTCGGTGACACAGCCATCCGTAATTATGATAAATGGCAGGAAATCCGTGTAAATATGGATACCATCTGTGAAAACGGAACACCGGATACTTCGGTGGAGCTTTTCGGACGGAACTTCCGTTTTCCGTTCTTTGCAGGCCCGGTCGGTGCGGTCAATCTGCACTACGGCGATAAATACGATGATCTGGCATATAACAGCATTCTCGTAAAAAGCTGCAGTGACAACGGTATCGCAGCGTTTACGGGAGATGGCATAAATCCGGCGGTCATGCAGGCAGCATCCGGTGCCATTGCTGCGGCAGGCGGAATCGGTGTACCGACTGTCAAGCCGTGGAATCTCGACACGATCCGTGAAAAAATGGAGCTGTGCAAAGCGTCCGGCTGTTTTGCCATTGCGATGGATGTGGATGCGGCAGGGCTTCCGTTTCTGAAAAACATGACACCGCCGGCAGGCAGCAAAACGGTGAAGGAACTTTCGGAGATCGCGAAGATGGCAGGAGTTCCGTTCATTGTAAAAGGAGTCATGACCGTGAAAGGAGCGCTGAAAGCAAAAGAGGCAGGTGCGGCGGGCATCGTAGTCAGCAATCACGGCGGACGTGTACTGGATCAGTGTCCGGCAACGGCTGAAGTGCTGACTGGTATTGTGGATGCACTGCAGGGCAGCGGCATGAAGATCCTGGTCGACGGCGGAATAAGAAGCGGTGTTGACGTGTTCAAGGCACTGGCAATCGGAGCGGATGCAGTGATCATCTGCCGGCCGTTTGTGCCGGCTGTGTATGGCGGGGCAGAGGAAGGCGTGAAGCTCTATATTGAAAAGATCGGTGCGGAGCTGGCAGATGCGATGGCCATGTGCGGAGCAAAGGACATTGCTTCTATTACAAGAGATATGGTGTTCCTGAAGTAGGGTATGGTATTTGAGTTTATCAGTTTTCTTATATGGCAGAAGGAAGGGCAGATATGAATTACAGAACGGACAGGGAGGGCAACCGTCTTTCTATTCTCGGATACGGCTGCATGCGCTTTACGAAAAAAGGTTCAGAGGTCGATCTGGATAAAGCAGAGCAGGAACTGATGTATGCGATCCGGAACGGTGTGAATTATCTGGACACAGCATATGTGTATGCAGGAAATGAAGAGGCAGTCGGAAAAATTCTGGCGAAGAATAACTGCCGGAAGGACATTAATCTTGCTACGAAGCTTCCGCATTATCTGATCCGTTCCAGATCAGGCGCAGAGAAAAAGTTTCAGGAGGAACTGCAGCGGCTGCAGACGGATTATATTGATTATTATCTGATGCATATGCTGAACGATGTGAAGACCTGGGAGAAACTGGTCGGATTGGGAATAAAGGAATGGATCGAGGAAAAAAAGCAGAGCGGTCAGATCCGGCAGATCGGATTTTCCTATCACGGAAATTCTGAAAATTTCAGAAAGCTGCTGGATGCGTATGACTGGGATTTCTGTCAGATTCAGTACAATTATCTGGACGAACATTCGCAGGCAGGCCGTTCCGGACTGGAGTATGCCGGAGAAAAAGGAATTCCGGTCATCATAATGGAGCCGCTGCGCGGAGGCCGTCTGGTCAATAATCTTCCGCGCGAGGCAAAGGATCTGATCACTCAGTCCGGAGAGTTTGCGACCCCGGCGGAACTGGCATTTCGCTGGCTGTGGGATCAGCCGCAGGTAACCTGCGTACTGTCCGGTATGAATTCAATGGAGATGGTGCAGGAGAATCTGCGTATTGCCGAAAAGGCGGAGGCGGGCAGCTTCACGCAGGAACAGAGGAAACTGGTGGAGCAGGTAAAACAGGAAATCAAGAAGAAAATGAAGGTTGGATGTACCGGCTGCGGTTATTGTATGCCATGCCCGAAGGGTGTTGACATTCCCATGGCATTCCATTGCTACAATGTAAAATATTCGGAGGGAAAGAAGTCCGGTATGTGGGAATATCTGCAGTCAACAGCTATGCGGCGCGAGACGTCCAGTGCATCCCAGTGTGTGGAATGCGGCAAATGTGAGAAGCATTGTCCGCAGGGGATTCCGATCCGGGGGAAATTAAAAGAGGCAGTGAAGGAACTGGAGACACCGAAGTACCGGCTGATCCGCTGGGCAGTGAAGACGTTCCGGATATATTGACCGGTAAAGATGTTGCAGATACGAAAAATCCCGCTTCACTGTGAGACAGCTGCATCCGTATTTCGCGGAACCGGAGGTAACAGAGACTTATCTTTTCAGATGCGGACGGGAAAATCTGAAGGAAGAAAACACTCCGGAGAAATCGGGACATCAGCCGGGAATTGATATGCAGGAACTGTGCCGGCAGTCCTTTGCGGAAGGCCGCAGTTCCTGTGTCTGTTCTATGATGATCCGGTCGCCGGACGTATCTGTCACAGAATAGGATTTAAGGAAGTCGGCTCCTGTGCGATGCTGCGGTGACCGCAGCAGGGCGGGAACAGTGAACCAGAACAGCTGAAAAAAATTGAAAAAAGTTGTTGACAATTATCGCCCTCTATATTATAATTCATTTTGCGTCAAGCGAAGGGCGTAAAATGCCTGAAACGGGGTGTGGCTCAGCTTGGCTAGAGCGCCTGGTTTGGGACCAGGAGGTCGCAGGTTCGAATCCTGTCACCCCGATTTCTGAACAGGGCAAAACACTTGCGGGTGTAGTTCAATGGTAGAACACCAGCCTTCCAAGCTGGATACGTGGGTTCGATTCCCATCACCCGCTTTATGAGTCTGTAGCTCAGTTGGATAGAGCAACGGCCTTCTAAGCCGTGGGTCGGGGGTTCGAATCCCTTCAGGCTCGTTTTTCTTTGAGAAAAGAAAATAAAATAATAGAGGTTAATCCATTATGGTGGGTATAGCGCAGTTGGTTAGCGCGCCAGATTGTGGCTCTGGAGGCCAAGGGTTCGAATCCCTTTATCCACCCTGACTAATGGGCTATCGCCAAGCGGTAAGGCACAGGACTTTGACTCCTGCATTCGCTGGTTCGAATCCAGCTAGCCCAGCTTGGCGATTCGCCGTTTGTGCCATATTCCGGCAGAGACTGCTGCGGCGTTTGCATTCAGACGTTTCGCAGTTTTTTTATTTCACAGGATTCGTTCTTATACTATGGTGTTATTACTATGGTGTTATGAAACGGCTTTTGGCAGAGCGAGGCGATGGATTTTCTTTTTATCAAAGAATACCATATATTTTTACTTTATGGAGCATTAGCTCAGTCGGTAGAGCACTTGACTTTTAATCAAGTTGTCCGGGGTTCGAATCCCCGATGCTTCATTGTCCGGAAGAGTGGGAAGCTTTAGAAATCTAAGGTTTCCCGTTTTTTGTAGAGCGGGAAATTCATACTGTACAAAAATTTCCGGCAGAAGGAATTTTTCAGAAATCCTATGTTGAAAATAAAGGCGGCTATGGCGGAATTGGCAGACGCGCTGGTTTTAGGTGCCAGTGGGTGACCGTGTGGGTTCGAGTCCCACTGGCCGCATCAAACAAATATAATCCGAACCAGATATTCCCCATCGGGAAAGGGTTCGGATTATTTGTTTTATCTGAATTATTCGACTTCTTCTATGCGCCCGAGTGCCGCCAGTCTTGAACTGACCGAAGATGGAAACATCGCGGTCTGTTGGCAATATAAGAACAGTTCCAAGACACAGGAAATGCCGTCGACATCGTATTATATATACTATGGCAGCAATGTGATTGAGCTGACAGAGGAACCACAGCAGGAAAAGACTTATAATTTCGTCAATTCTGTCAATGAAACGCAGCAGTTCACCTATTCAGAGGACCAATATCAGTCCGCACAGGCGGAAGCCGGCGTTACCGTGAAAAAGAGTGATTTTTCTATTAAGAAATCCTACAGTAACTATTCTCCTGAGATGGGAGAACCGGAGCTCTGGAGTATTATTCTTGCGAATAGTACGGCGCTTCCGTATACGGAGTTGACCGTAATCAAGGATAATATGCCTGCCATGCTTTATATTACGGCAGAAGACATGCAGACAATGTTTGATACGGATGCAGCGAACACAGATTCGGTGCTCAGTATTGAAATTAAAGATGCTACGCTGTGTACAGAAAAACCGTCCGGAACTGTTACCGGTGCAGACGGACAGGAACATGAACTGCAGAATGCCACGACCGGTGTGAATACACAGTACAGCGGTATGGAGTCAACTGACAGTGTGGATACAGCTTCTGCAACGCTGCTGCTTGACTGGGGAGAAGACGGACTGCTGCAGCTGAGTGTGGACGGCGCTGTCAAAGGAAGCATCGGAGAAGGCGGAATCTACGCTACGATTGCTGAGGCACTGGAGTCTGTCGGTTTTCTGGTAACACGATCTACATGCTATTATCCTGTATGGACATTTTCCGAGGATTTTGTTCTGTGGGGAGGTCAGACTGTCAGGTATCAGATTCCTTCCAGGGTAAAGGATTCTTTCATGTATCTGTCGCAGGATGCTGAGAGTACAGCCATCAGTGGATCAAAATACGGACAAAGCACCAACCTTGTTTACGCATATTATACGGATGAGAATGGAGTGGAGAAGTACAAGATAGCTTCTAGTTACGTTAATATCTACCGTGATTTTGCCCTGTATAAAAGCGCAGCCGTAAACGGAGAGAATATAGAGGAGGATGCGGTTCTTTCAGAGGGTGATATAATCAGCCACAGCATTTCGCTTCAGCATACCGGAAACGGAAGCTATGATGCGCTGCCTCTCGTGGATCATCTGCAGGGCGGACAAGTGCTGCTGGTGCCTGCAGAACAGAACAGTGTGCTGGGAGAACAGTATGGTCTGATTCCTGAGATGATCGACGGAGTTTCCTGTTATGTTCTGGATAAACCGGGTGTCTATGAGAATGTAGTGATCGGCGGAATTCTGGCGGATTCCGTGACCGTCACAAAATCGGAAAGCGGATTGAATACCCTGATCCGCTGGTATCTGACTGATATCAACAAAACGATTACAAAGAATATCAGCTACGACGCACTGATAAGTCCGACCCGTGCGGGCAGTGAAGGAGTCTCCTATGTTGTGAACAATGAAGTCTGGGCAGGGGATCACCAGAGCCATCGGTTGTATGATTCCACCGGTGTCTGGGGAAGCCGTCTGTCATTTGACAAGAGTATTGTATCAGAACGCGGTACTGTTCCGGAACAGGATGCACTTGAGGAGTACTGTCCTGTTTCTGAGGGCGAGACTGTTCTCTACCGGTTTGCGTTCCAAAGTGACGGTGACAGCAGTTTTACACTGACCGGCAGTCATATCTATGACATGCTGCCCGCCAGTGTGGAGGAGTTCTGGGAGGAAGCGGATATTGAGATCGAGTATGTGAGCGGGCAGGATGCAGATCTGGAAGTCAGCAACGGGGATCACTGGTATGTGACAACGGACAGTCCTGATGATATCGATCGGACCGATCAGCAGTATCTGCGGTGGCAGGATGATTTTTCCATGAAATTCACCGGAACGGTCTACATCTATGTGAAGCTTACTTTTCCGGAAGAGTCACTGTGGCAGAGCTACGGCAAAAAATATGCCAATACGCGTCTGGAAAATGATCTGGTAGTCTATGATATGATGGATACGGTCTATCACGATCTGGATGTGGCTGCAGAAGCAATTCTGCAGAAGGGTGTTTATTTTACCGGTATGACCAGCGGATATTATTACAGCCAGGAAAACGGTACAGAAAGTCGGTGGTATTACTCGAACGATGATGCATACAATCGGCTGGTTTCATATTATGTTACGCTGTATAACAGCGGTGACAACAAACTGTATCTGAATGATATGCAGGATATTCTGCCCAAGGGTTTTACCTTCCTGTGCATGTATACAAGCGCTGGCACAGTCGATATGCAGACTTCAGCAACCTGTAAGACGAATTTTGCTGCAACAGTAAAGGATCAGGAGGTCAGCAGTACAGTTTGCAAAGGATTCACGGTGGGAGCTGTCACAGAAGAGCTTGCTGACGGCCGCCAGAAGATTACCTTCTCGGTGAGTGGTTATACAGCAAATCCATCTCAGTCTATTCTGTATGATGATGCAGTCGGCAAGTATTATCTGGAGCCGGGAACCGGAATCCAGTTCGCGTATATCTGTCGCACCAATACGGTAGAGGATACGGAAGATGTGGCAACTAATCAGATCGTTATGCCGTATTGTGATACGGTCAGCTCGGAGATCACGCTGCCTGATAATGTGACGATTACAGGAAAAAGTTCAAATGATATCAAAGCTAATGATGGAGGCTGTGAGATCCTGAATCAGGAGGAGGCGGAAAGTGCCGGCTTTACAGATGATGAAGCATCGTACTGGCTCAGTTCGGATGTGACTCTTACGAGAGGCGAAATTGTGCCGGGTATTACGAAATCCGTGCGAAGTGTTACGAAAACGGGTGGGACCACAGTAAGTAATCCGACTTATGCAGATATACTGGATACCATCAACTGGTCGGTGACTGTTACCAATGAGGGATACCGTGCAATTGCAGATTATACAGTCACAGACGTGATGCAGGCTGCTTATCAGTTTACAGGGGATGTGGTCTATACCATCTATTATCCGAGCAGCCAAGGTTATTATGTGACAGCGACGATTTTTACGATTACGGAGAGGTCTGGGGATACTCTTTCTGTTAAGGATGGAAAGGGAACAGCTTATACGCTGACGCCGGATGGGCCTTCGGTCACTGTCAACGCGCGTATATATCACAGTGGAACTTCCGGAAACAGTTATGTTCAGACCGGGGTCACACTGGAAACAGATGAAAATGGCAATGAGGTGCTCAAACTGCATTTTGCGGATACTGCAATGAACCTGCCGGCAGGGGGACAGGGAGTATTGCAGGTATCCACGAAAAATGAGGGCGTTCATGAAAATAAGGTGTTCTATAATACTGCATATCTAACACCGAATTCACAGATTTATGATGCGGGAGCAGTCACACAGGGAAATAACACGGAAGTAGACGGGAAACCATCTGTTCGCAACAGCTGTCCGATCACTGTTTCCTTCGGTTATGTGACCGGATCGGAAAAAGAGGTCACACAGGCAGAGGATGAAACGAATACTGCTTCCGGCAGTGATGAGATAAATTACATTGTTCTGCCGGAGGAGGATGATCTGTTCAATTTTACCCTGCGGGTCAGCAACACTACAGATAAGGCCATGAGCAAGCTGGTACTTATTGATAATCTGCCGGAACCGGGGGATCACAGTACCTTCGTGAACACGGAGCCGCGTTACAGTGAATTCCGGATATCACTGGCAGATGAGCCGGATTTTACCGTTACGGTGACGAGGAAGGACGGCACAGTGACTGCACTTACGGAAGAGCAGTACACGCTGGAGTTCAGCGACAGGACGGAGTTCACCGGAGAAGACTGGAATGCCGAGTCAGCCTGGGAGAGTGAGCCGGATGAGGATACGCGTTCCTTCCGGATCGTGATCTTGGATGACGAAGGGACACTGATTCCTGCCGAATCGGAGATAGCGGTACAGTTCACTGCAAAGATAGACGGTGAGGCTTCACAGCATCAGACAGCATGGAACAGTTTCGGCTATCACTACAGACTGAAGGATGTCGCTGCGGAACTGGAGGCGGCGCCGATGAAAGTCGGTGTCCGGATTCCGAGCGTTCCACAGATCCGGAAACAGCTGAAACTGAAGGATGGAACAGCCTTTGCGGCGGAGGAGGATCAGAGCTTCCGGTTCCTGATCTATGAGGGTGAGGCCATCACGCTGCCCTCCGGATACACAGAGGCGGATCTGGCGCAGAGTCTGAAAGCTGCCGGACGAAAGTTTACTTTTGTGACGCTGAATGTACTGCAGGGGCAGAGTGCATCGGAACTGTTGCTGCTGGAAGACTGGCCGTGTTTTGATTTTGTCGATGGCAGCTGGACGGAGACAGAAGAGATCTTCAGCTGGGTCAACGGAACAAAGTATACGGTTATGGAGCTGGCGCTGATCGGTCAGGACGAATTTTCCTACTATTCGATCAACGGCTCTCTGACAGACGGCTATACAATTACCTATAATCATGCATTAAGTGCGGATATTAACTGTGTGAACCGGCGAAAGACGTGGGAATTCCGAATGAAAAAGACGGATGCAAAAACTGGAGCGATGCTTTCAGGAGCAGTGTTCGGTCTGTACAGTCCGTATGAGACGGATCAGATCAGCAGTGAAGCATACGATGCGCTGGACATCGAACCGGATAAGAGCATCACAGTTTCGGACAAAGTCTATTATCTGTCTGAAGTTCAGAGCACAGATGAAAGCGGATGGATCACATGGACCGGTCTGCTGCGTGCGGGATATTATCTCCGTGAGCTGCAGGCACCTCCGGGATACTGCATTGAAGATACACCAATTCCGGTGGAGTCCTCCGGTTACGAGGATTTACAGCCTGTAACGGTAACGAACACCAGCGGTTACCGGCTGCCGGACAGCGGCGGTGCAGGTGTGTACTGGTATACGGCGAGCGGAATGCTGCTGATGGCAGCTGCGCTGCTCTTGTATATATTACTCAGACGCAGAAAGGAGGATTATTGGTCTTAACGACGTGTAATGAACTTTCGGTCTAGAAAAAATAAGAGAGGAAAGGATAACTACTATGAAACGAATGAAAAAAATTATGGCTCTGGTATTTGCTATGGTCATGGTATTCTCCCTGACAGTTACTGCAAATGCAGCAACGATCACGATTAACCAGAACCCCGGTACAGCTGGCACAGCCGGTGCTGAAACCTATGTTGCGTATAAGATTTTTGATGTTACCAAGACAAGTGATGTAACAGAAGATGTAACGACAGACACCACGCTCGGTGCAGGCTCAGAGAGCGGGTTCTCTTACACGATTGCCAAAGAAAGTGCCTGGGTAAGTGTACTGAATAACTCCGGCTATTTCACACTGACAGAATCTGCCAACGGCCTTGTCTACAATGTAAAGCTTGCAGATGATTCATACAATACCAGTGCGTATGCGATCACAATTGCGGATTACCTGCTGGAGAATAAACCGACAACACTTAATGCCGTTGACAAGCAATACAATATTACATCAGATGGAACCACAGCTACAGCCACTGTTGATGACGGTTACTATCTGATCACATCAACACTCGGTACCAACCTTGTGCTCGCTACTTCCAATATTACGATCAACACGAAGAATGAGTACATCACTGCTACAAAGACAGTTGAAAAGACCAATTACAACGTAGGCGATCACGTTGCGTATACGATTACGGTTAATCTGCCGGCATCGGTTGATTATACAAAGCAGGTTGTCGTACACGATACGCTGGATTCTGTACTCAGCTTTAATGAGGATGTTGAAGCAAAGATCGGTACAGATGATTTCAAAGCATTTTCAGTGAGTCAGGAAGCTACAGATGACTGTACCTTTGAGATCACGCTTGATATTTCCGGACTTGCACCGGAGGAGGACAAAGATCCTGTTCCAAAATCGATCGTGTTCACTTATACTGCCGAACTGACCAGCGATGCTGCAGCAGATACAGGATATGTCAATAAAGAATTTACGACATATTCCCAGTATAAGACCACCGAGAAAACAGCAGAGATCAAGACGTTTGATTTTGATCTTGAGAAGACGTTCACCGGAAGTACAGATAAGACTCTGGAGGCGACTTTCAAGCTGTATCCGACCGCATCAGAAGCGAAGGGAAGTACAGCGATCACTTTCAAGAGCGATGCTACCGGTTATGTCAAAGTTGACAGTAATGACGGAGCAGGTAATGCAACGATCACAGTAACTGCTGAAAAGCCTGTTAATGTGCGCGGACTGGAAGCAGGAACCTATTATCTGACCGAGCTTACGACAGCTTCCGGCTACAATCTTCTGACCGAGGATGTTAAGATTGTAATTGCTGAGAACGGTAATGTTACTATTAATAACAGTAATGGCCTGCTCTCCGCTGCTGACAGCAAGATTACAGTTACCAATAACACCGGTACGGTTCTTCCGTCCACCGGCGGTATCGGTACAACAATCCTCTACATTATCGGCGGCATTCTGGTTCTCGTGGCAGTGATCTTCCTGATCGTGAAGAAACGGATGAAGGCATATCGCTGAAAGACCGGACCGGTTTAAGAGATATTTCTGAAAATAAGGCCTGTTTTGCTGCGGAGGGGTATTCCCTCCGCGGCTGACAGCCGCAAGGAGAACGTTGCATGATAAAGAAACATTTGTCAACCATTATAATAATTATTGTATTTCTTGCAGGGCTCTCCTTGCTGCTGTACCCGACGCTGAGTGATTACTGGAATTCATCCCATCAGTCACGATCGATCGCATCGTATGTGGAAGATGTCGAAAATATGGACGAAGAAACATACCGGGAACTGTAGGAAGCGGCAGAGGCATATAATCAATCCCTGCTGACCAGTCCGAATCCGTATGTGCTTTCTGAAAAACAGAAGGAAAGATATGAGACTCTGCTGAATGTCAGTGACAATGGTATTATGGCGTATATTGAGATTCCCGGTCTTGACTGTACCCTTCCGGTCTATCACGGTACGGATGAGGCGGTTCTGCAGACTGCAGTCGGTCATCTGGAATGGACAAGCCTGCCGGTCGGAGGTCTCAGCTCCCACTGTGTATTATCGGGACACAGAGGCCTTCCCAGTGCCAAACTGTTCAGCAATCTGGATCAGCTGATCGAGGGGGATATATTCATTCTGCGTGTACTGGATGAGACCCTGACTTATGAAGTGGATCAGATTCTGATAGTGGAACCGGAGGATACGGACGCGCTTCAGATTGTGGAAGGCGAGGATTACTGTACATTAGTGACCTGTACACCGTATGGGAAAAATACACACCGGCTGCTGGTGAGGGGACACAGAATTGCAAACCAGGAAGAAGCCGAGATTGCGAACGTGACTTCGGAAGCAATACAGGTGGACACCCTGGTGGTCTCAGTTGTGATAGCTGTCCCGCTGCTCGTCATCGCATTGTTTGTTCTGATGCTGACAGAGCGCAGAAAAGAGCAGGATACAGCGGGGGCGGATGGAGGAGAGTAGTGCGAAAGTTTGTGCCTTGGAAAGGAATGGTAACTGATATGCCAAAGAGAAAGATTCTGTTTTTTTCTGTTATTTTGTGCGTATTATTTATATGTACAGGAGCACCTGCAGGAGTTTCTGCAGCAGGTTTGATCGATACGGAAGAGCGCTGTGAACTGATGCTGGAGTTTACACCGGACAAGTCACCGGCCGAAGGAGCATCCTTTCGGCTGTATCGGGTAGCTTCAGTTTCTGCCGCCTGTGAATTTACAGTCACAGAGGGATTTCAGCAGTATCCGGTTGAAATTCAGGAAGAACCGGAAGAGGACAGCTGGCGCATCCTGGCATCTACGCTTTCCAATTATGCTGCGGATGGTTCGGTGAAGCCGGATTATGCAAAGCGTACGGATGAAAACGGAATTGCAGTGTTTTCAGATCTGCCAACAGGTCTCTATCTGGTGTGCGGCGATGCCTTTCAGGCAGAGCGGAGGATCTATACTCCGCAATCTTTTATGATCTGTCTTCCGGGACTCAGCGAGGAGGATGTATGGACGTATGAAGCCACAACGGAAATAAAATATGATGACAGATCGGACAGCGAGGATACGGACATCGAGGTCCTGAAGGTCTGGTCTGACAATAATGCGGCTTCCTGTCCTGATGAAATCGAAGTGGAACTGTATGATGGTTCTGAACTGTACGATACGGTCACACTGAGCAAAGAAAATAACTGGCAGTACAAATGGACAGAGCTGTACGGCAAAACGACCTGGTCAGTAAAGGAAAAGAACGAACCGGACGGATACACGGTAACGGTTGAACGCCAGGGCAGCAGGTTCGTGGTCACAAATAAAAAAGTGGATTCCGGCACCGGGAATGATTCGCCGGGCACGTCAACTGATTCAAACGGTACGTCAACTGATTCAAACGGTACACCGACAGATACATCAGGCACATCGACGGATTCAACCTTACCGCAGACCGGAATGCTGTGGTGGCCTGTTCCTCTGCTGACTTGTGCAGGTCTGTTTCTGTTCATGGCCGGCTGGATAAAATACAGGCAGGGCGGGAAAAAAGATGAGTGATCGTACGGCAAAAAAACGAAGCGGAATTTTTCTGATGGTGACGGGGCTGCTGCTGATCGCGGCAGCTCTCACCATTACAGTGAAAAATATTTATGAACAGGATCAGGCAGGAAGAATGTCTGAAGAGATCCGTCTGGAACTGGTCGAACAGATCGAACAGAAATCAGGGCAGGAAGAGGAGACAGAGAAAGCCAGTCAGATTCCGGTCTATGTTCTGAATCCGGAGATGGAAATGCCCGTGGTCGAAATTGACGGGAATGACTATGTCGGTATTCTTTCCATAGAGATTCTTGATCTGGAGCTGCCGGTCATGAGTGCATGGAGTTATCCGAACCTCAGAATCGCTCCGTGCCGGTATTACGGATCCGTGTATCTGAACAATATGGTCATCGCCGCGCATAATTATCAGACCCATTTCGGTTCACTGAAATATCTGGAGCAGGGTGATGAAGTGGTGTTTACGGATGCTGAAGGAAACCGGTTTGAATATGAAGTGGCCGAGGTAGAGAATCTGATGCCGTATGCGGTAGAGGATATGACAGACGGGACATGGGATCTGACACTGTTCACCTGTACAGTCGGAGGCAGTTCCCGAGTGGTCATCCGCTGTGAGCGTGTGAGTATAGACTGACACAAACGGGCAGTTTTGATTGAATAAATATTCTGCAGTACTGTAATGAAAGAAGATTCTTATGTTAAACAGATATAATTACTGCAAAAAGAGGATTTTTATCGGAAACAGGTATATTGCAGTGGTGTGAAAAAATGTGAGCTTCTGTATCCGGGCGGGTACGGGAGCTCTTTTTGGATAGACGGAAAATTCTGTTCCGGAAGAGATTTTGGCAGGATACATATTCCTGCTGTATGAGATTAATTAAAAGATTAATTAAAATGCGCGCAGTTCTTGACATATAATGGGAGTATGCTTATACTAACTGCGGGTAGCAAATGATAACTGTTGAAGATCATTTATATGATCCTGAATTTTATTTTATAAATATGGGAGGAACGATACCATGACATTAAAGGATCTTGAAATAGGCAAAACCGGTGTCGTGACGACAGTAGGCGGTGAGGGTGCGCTGCGTCAGCATTTTCTGGATATGGGAGTGATTCCAGGCGCGGAAGTGACGCTCGTGAAATATGCACCGATGGGCGATCCGATGGAGCTGCGTATTCACGGGTATGAGCTGACACTCCGTCTGGCTGATGCGGAGAAGATCGGAATTGAACCGGCGGCAGCGAAACAGACAGTACATAGAGGCGGGAACCGGGGGAAAACTCAGACAGAGCATCCGGGTCTTGGAGAAGGCGGAAAATATCATGTGAAGGCAGATGAAAATCCGCTTCCGAATGGAACAGTACTGACATTTGCTCTGGCAGGCAATCAGAATTGCGGAAAGACGACGCTCTTTAACCAGCTGACCGGTTCCAATCAGCACGTAGGAAATTTCCCAGGTGTGACAGTGGACCGAAAGAGCGGTGTGGTACGGGGACACTCCAATACAGAGATTACAGATCTGCCGGGCATCTATTCTATGTCTCCGTACAGCAGTGAGGAGCGGGTGACAAGGCAGTTCATTATTGATGAGAAACCGAAAGGGATCATCAATATTGTTGATGCGACCAATATTGAGCGAAATCTGTATCTGACCATGCAGCTGATGGAACTGGACGTTCCGATGGTTCTGGCGCTGAATATGATGGATGAGGTGCGGGGCAACGGAGGTTCCGTTCTTATTAATGAGATGGAGGAGATGCTGGGCATTCCGGTAGTGCCGATCTCCGCGGCCAAAAATGAAGGTGTGGATGAGCTGATCCGGCATGCAATTCACGTTGCACAGTATCAGGAGCGGCCGGGGCGCACGGATTTCTGTGAAAAAGATGATCACAATGGTGCAGTGCACCGCTGCCTGCACGGTATCATGCACCTGATCGAGGATCATGCACAGGCTGCCGGAATTCCGGTACGCTTTGCAGCAACAAAGCTGGTCGAGGGCGATACTGTGATTCTGGAGCGTCTGCAGCTTTCACAGAATGAGACAGAGATGATGGAACACATTATCTGCCAGATGGAGGAGGAGCGCGGAATGGACCGCGCAGCGGCAATTGCAGATATGCGTTTCTCCTTTATAAAGAAGCTGGTGGATGAGACTGTGATCAAGCCGCAGGAGAGCAAAGAACATGCAAGGAGCCGTGCGATTGACCGGGTTCTGACCGGAAAGTATACGGCGATCCCGGCTTTTATCGGCATCATGGGACTTGTATTTTATCTGACTTTTAATGTCATAGGAGCATGGCTGCAGGGACTGCTGGAGACGGGGATTACCTGGCTGACAGATCTGTTGGATGCACAGATGACAGCATGGAACGTGAACAGTGCGATCCATTCGCTGGTAATCGACGGAATTTTCAGCGGTGTAGGCAGTGTACTCAGCTTCCTGCCGATCATTGTGGTACTGTTCTTTTTCCTGTCACTTCTGGAAGATACGGGATATATGGCGCGTGTTGCGTTTGTGATGGATAAGCTGCTGAGAAAGATCGGTCTGTCAGGCCGAAGCATCGTGCCGATGCTGATCGGATTCGGATGTACGGTTCCGGGTGTCATGGCCAGCAGAACGCTTCCGTCGGAGCGTGACCGCAAGATGACGATCATGCTGACTCCGTTCATGAGCTGTTCCGCAAAGCTGCCGATTTACGGCTTCTTTACCGCAGCATTTTTTCCGGAGCACAGCGGACTGATCATGGTAGCGCTGTACTTTATCAGTATTATGGTCGGAATCGTAATTGCATTGCTGTTCAAAAACACTCTGTTCAAGGGCGAAGCGGTACCGTTTGTGATGGAGCTGCCGAATTACCGTATGCCGGGAGCCAGAAATGTGGCACAGCTTCTCTGGGAGAAGGCGAAGGATTTCCTTCAGAGAGCATTTACCGTGATTTTCCTTGCAACCATCGTGATCTGGTTCCTGCAGACATTTGACCTGAGACTGGGTATGGTGAGCGATTCCAGGGACAGTATTCTGGCAATCGTTTCGGGATGGATCGCGCCAATCTTTGCACCGCTCGGATTCGGAGAGTGGAGATTCTCCACAGCTCTGATCACCGGTTTTCTGGCAAAGGAAAGTGTGGTTTCGACACTTACGATCCTGTTTGGAACGACAGAAAGCCTCAAGGCTGTACTTTCTCCGCTGGCGGCAGCATCTCTTCTGATTTTCTGTCTGCTGTATACACCGTGTGCAGCGGCAGTGGCATCCGTGAAGCGTGAGCTTGGCGGCAAATGGGCGCTGGGTGTCGTGTTCGGGCAGTGTGCGATTGCATGGATCTGTGCATTCGCTGTACGGTTGATCGGACTGGCGCTGGGACTTGGCTGAGAAGGCAGTCTGACCGGAATGCGATTAAAATCAGGATAAAATTGAAGCAAATTTGGAAGAGACAGGTGCAGTTGGCCTGTCTCTTTGTTTTCCTGTCAGTTGACACTGACAGACCAAAATGATACGATAAACGGGAATGCTGCGGCATTCCTGAATTTATGTGATAATGAGGCACACGGCTGTGAATGGTGCGGTGTGCATGAAGCACGCAGGAGGAGCATATTATGGCAATTGAAGCAGTGAGAGAATATCTGAAAAAGTGGGATGCAGACAAACGGATTCTGGAATTTCCGGTGTCCAGCGCAACAGTGGAACTGGCGGCTCAGGCAGTTGGCTGTGAACCGGCAAGGATTGCAAAGACCCTGTCTTTTCTGGTGGGGGATCACGCCATTCTGATCGTGGCAGCAGGAGATGCAAAGGTAGATAATTCCAAGTACAAGGGAATGTTTCATACAAAAGCGAAGATGCTCAGTATGGATCAGGTGACGGAGATGATCGGTCATGCGGTTGGCGGTGTATGTCCGTTCGGGGTAAAGGAAGGTGTGGAGATTTATCTGGATGAATCTCTGAGACGCTTTGAGACAGTATTTCCGGCAGCAGGCAGCAGCAACAGCGCAATCGAGGTGACGATGGAGGAGCTGGAGCTGTACTCCGGCAGCAGCAGCTGGGTGGATGTCTGTAAATTATAGTGGATGTCTGGCAGGATGCGGCGGCTATGAAGTCATAAACGGGCAGCGAAACGGACAGCACATGCTGCACGGCAGTTCAATGTCTGCTCTGACCTGAGATGAGGATAACATATATGGAGAAAGAACGAATCAGCAGCTATTGCCTGGACTGTATCATGCGCAGGCAGGAAAAACTCATCCGGTCTGTGGCTGACGAACAACTGCAGCGGGAATACCGCAAAGCAGTGGAGCAGACCGCAGCACAGCGCGGGCCGACGGACAGTGCGCCGGTACTGGTGGCACGGCTGAACCGGATTCAGGAAAAATTTCTGGGTGTCACGGATATTTACGGACCGATTAAAGAAAAATATAACCGTATCATGATGGAACTGTCTGACGAAATCAGAAAGAAGATCAGAAACAGCGAGGATCCTCTGGCTCAGGCGCTGGTGTTTGCACGGGCAGGGAATTTTATAGATTTCGGTGCCATGCATGATGTGGATGACGAGATCATGCATCAGCTGCTTGAGGAGGCACCGAAACTGAAACCGTCACGGAACGCGTATCAGGCATTCCGACAGGATCTGCACAGCGCCCGACATCTCGTTTATCTGACGGACAACTGCGGAGAAATTGTGCTGGACCGATTGCTGATCGAGCAGATTCATGAGGAATATCCTGCGGTTGAGATTACGGTAATCGTGCGCGGTATGCCGGTCATCAACGATGCGACGATGGAGGATGCACGGATGGCCGGACTTACAGATATGGCCGGGATTCGAGTGATAGACAACGGAACAGCGGTGGCAGGTACAGAGCTTTCTCTGATTTCAGAACAGGCAGCGGATAAAATGAACTGCGCCGATGTGATCATCAGTAAGGGGCAGGGGAATTTTGAGACGCTGCATGGCTGTGGAATGAATATTTATTACCTGTTCCTGTGCAAGTGTGACTGGTTCTCAATGAATCTGGATCTGCCGGGACTGAGCGGAGTATTTGAAAACGAACGCGATCTGATAAAACGTTGGAAAGCGGCACAGGATGCACAGGGCGAGCGTGAATCCGAGGTTGTGTTTTGCAGGGAAGTGTAGTAGAATTAGGCACATAATAAAAATGGATACACAGAGAGGAGGCTGATGCGATGAGTATAAATATGCAGGCAGTTGTATGGCTTGTATTGCTGGTAGTGCTTCTGGCGATGGAAGCTGTGACACTGGGTCTTACGACCATCTGGTTTGCAGGCGGCGCGTTCGTGGCATTTATTCTGGCCATGGCAGGTCTGGAACTCCTGCCTCAGATTGCGGCATTCTGTCTTGTGTCGGTACTTCTGCTGATATTTACACGTCCGGCGGCGGCACGCTGGCTCAATAAAGGCCGTGTAAAGACCAATGCAGAGAGTGTGATCGGCGGTACAGCGGTGGTAACAGAGGCCATCGACAATCTGGCAGGAACCGGCCAGGTGCAGGTGCGCGGACAGTACTGGACTGCACGGACCGCAGAGGATACGGAGAAGATCGCAGCAGGTAAGACAGTTGAAATTCAAAAAATCAGCGGAGTCAAGCTGATAGTGAAGGAGAAGTAAAGGTATGACAAATTTTGAAACAGATTGGACTATTTCATCCAGTACAGTTCTTATTGTGGTTCTGGTAATTCTGGCACTTCTGGTGCTGGCTTCCTGCATCAAGATCGTACCGCAGGCACAGGCATTTATTGTGGAGCGTCTCGGCGGATATCAGGGGACATGGGAGGTTGGTCTTCATCTGAAGATGCCGTTTATCGACCGTGTGGCAAAGCGTGTGAACCTGAAAGAGCAGGTAGTTGATTTTGATCCGCAGCCGGTTATCACGAAGGATAATGTTACAATGCGGATTGATACTGTTGTATTTTTCCAGATCACGGATCCGAAGCTGTTCACATACGGTGTGGAGAATCCGATCATGGCGATCGAGAATCTGACTGCTACGACGCTGAGAAACATTATCGGTGATATGGAACTTGACCAGACACTTACTTCACGTGAGGTGATCAATACAAAGATGCGTGCGTCTCTCGATGTGGCAACAGACCCGTGGGGCATCAAGGTCAATCGTGTAGAGCTGAAGAATATTCTGCCTCCGGCGCAGATCGTGGATGCGATGGAGAAGCAGATGAAGGCGGAGCGTGAACGAAGAGAAGCGATCCTGAAGGCAGAAGGTGAGAAGAAATCTTCCATTCTTGTGGCAGAGGGTAACAAACAGTCTGCAATCCTTGACGCAGAGGCTGAAAAGCAGGCGGCAATCCTCCGTGCAGAAGCACAGAAGGAAAAGATGATCCGTGAGGCGGAAGGTGAAGCGGAAGCGATTCTGAAGGTGCAGCAGGCGAAGGCAGAAGGTATCCGCCTGATCAAGGAAGCAGCAGCAGATTCTGCTGTATTGACACTGAAGAGTTTTGAGGCACTTGAAAAAGTGGCTGACGGTCAGGCTACCAAGATTATTATTCCGTCCGAGCTGCAGAATGTGGCGGGAACACTGAAGGCAATGGCGGAAGTAGTAAAAGACTGAGCATAAGAACGTACAGTGCAGATGCGGATATCGGTTGAATATTTCAGCCGGTGTCCGCTGAATGATTTATACAAAAAGTGTAAGCGTGCTGTGCATAATCCGGCAGGTAACCGGCGGTGACAAGATTCAGGAATCGGAAATAAGACCGGTGATCACTGCAGGCAATGACAGAACAGGAATGACATCAAAAATGCAATGGAGGAGAGAATTATGAATTTAAAAGGAAGAAATTTTCTGACACTGAAAGATTTTACACCGGAAGAAATTACATATCTGCTGGATCTGTCCGCAGATCTGAAGGCGAAAAAGAAATCAGGGGAACCGCAGCCGGATTTTTCAGGCAAGAATATCGCTCTGATCTTTGAAAAGACAAGTACACGTACCAGATGTTCCTTTGAAGTGGCAGCACATGATCTGGGGATGCATGTCACCTATCTGGATCCGAAGGGTTCGCAGATCGGAAAGAAAGAAAGTATTCGTGATACTGCCCGCGTACTCGGCAGAATGTTTGACGGTATTGAGTACCGCGGCTTTGGTCAGGAAATTGTGGAAGAGCTTGCAAAATATGCAGGTGTTCCGGTATGGAACGGTCTGACAAATGAATATCATCCAACACAGATGCTGGCAGATATGCTGACGATTCGTGAGCATCTCGGTGAACTGAAGGGCAGGAAGCTCGCATACTTCGGTGATGCGCGCTACAACATGGGCAACTCTCTGATGATCGCATGTGCAAAGCTGGGAATGCATTTTGCAGCATGTACTTCAAAAGAATATTTCCCGGATGCGGCACTTGTTGAGGAATGTCAGGCATATGCAGCACAGAGCGGTGCGACCATTACTCTGACTGAGAGCGTAGAGGAAGGTGCAAAAGACGCTGATGTCATTTACACAGATGTATGGGTATCCATGGGAGAACCGGATGAAGTATGGGCGGAGCGTATCAAAGCACTGCTTCCGTATCAGGTAAATGCCAAGGTGATGTCTTATGCAAAGGAAAGTGCAGTCTTTATGCACTGTCTGCCGGCATTCCATGACCTGAATACTGCAATCGGCCGCGATGTTTATGAAAAATTCGGACTGGATGCACTGGAAGTAACAGATGAAGTGTTTGAGTCAGACAAATCTGTTGTATTCGATGAGGCTGAGAACAGAATGCATACGATCAAGGCTGTGATGGCAGCAACATTATAGTCTGAAAGAGGGGAAACAGGGTGAAGAAAGTCAGAGAAAAAGAGACAGAGGTTCTGGAAATTTTCTGTATCATTACTGCTCTGGCCGCATGTGTCCTTGGTATTCTGTTTTTGTTCAATGTTTTGCAGAACCACTGGTTCCTGAGTTTTATTCTGGGACTGGGGGTTCTGCTGCACGTTGCACTGTTTCTGTTCTTTCTGCTGCGGCACAGGCAGATATATGCAGCGGTTTCTGCAGTATTCGCAGTATTTTATACAGGGTGTCTGGTTTATTTTAGTCTTCTGTAATACCCCAGAATGATTTTCGGAGAGCTTTTGTTATGAAATGCAGGGCATGCAGTTTGCTGCTAGGCGCAGAAGGTGCTGTGAGCGGGTGTGTTTGATGCAGGACAATAAAAGATATTCAGAGGCCGTGTGTTTATGGAGGAACTGCAGATGCTGTTCTGAAGCGGTGTGTTGGGGCAGAGACTGTAGAATGTATTCAGAGACTGTGTGTTTATGGCAGAAAATCAGATGGTATTTTCTAAGGCAGCATGGTTACGACAGGAACGTAAGATGCTGCTATAAGCGGCATGGAACCAGGAAACGGAGAGCAGTATATGAAAAGTCAGGTTCAAATCGGGACAGGTTCGGATCCGATTACGGAGGAAGCTGTCGGCAGCCATCTGCATACAGTATGGGCTGGACAGAATATCTGTTTTTATGAAAAAATTGATTCGACAAATAATGAGGCAAAAAGGCTTGCAGAACAGGGCGCTCCGGAAGGGACGCTCGTTTTGGCTGAAGGCCAGGAGAGCGGAAAGGGAAGAAGGGGAAGAACATGGATGACCCCGGCAGGCAGTGCGATTGCAATGAGCCTGGTGCTGCGTCCTGAGATTCAGCCGTCACGTGCTTCAATGGTGACTCTGGTAATGGGAATGGCTGTAGCCAGTGCGTGCCGTGAATTCTGTAATATTACTCCGCAGATCAAATGGCCGAACGATGTTGTGGTGGAGGGGAAAAAAATCTGCGGTATTCTGACTGAGATGAGCAGTGCGATCGACCACATCCATTATGTAGTCATAGGTGTGGGAATCAACACAAATGTCACGCAGTTTCCGGCAGAACTGGAGCAGACAGCGACTTCTCTGCACCGGTTTACCGGAACTCCCCCGGAGCGGGCAGCTCTGATCGCGTTGTGCATGAAGAAATTTGAACAGTATTATGGACTTTTTCTTAAAACACAGGATCTGACACCCCTGATGGATGAGTACAATGAAATGCTGGCAGGCAGGGGTGGGACCGTGCGTGTGCTGGAACCGGGAAATGAATATTGCGGTATTTCCGAGGGAATCAGTGCAGAAGGTGAGCTGCAGGTGCGCAGAGCGGACGGGACGACAGAGTCTGTGTATGCAGGTGAGGTATCCGTGCGTGGGCTGTACGGCTACGTGTAAAGCGAACAGAAGGCCGGACAGGGGAAGGTTCCGGGAAGTAATGCAGCCGGATCGATTACTATTTGTGCCTGAGAAAGGAAGGATAATTATAATGGAAAACAATACAGTTGTACTTTGCGGTGCAAATGCTTATGAAGAAAAATATTATCTGAATGACAAGTTTAAAAATCTCCCGACACAGATTCAGGAGGAGCTGCAGATCATGTGCGTGCTCTACACCCAGGATGTCGGCGGTATTTTTCTGATGGAGTTTGATGAGAACGGAAATCTGCAGTTTCGCACAGAGGCGGCAGAGAATGATTTTTCTTATGATGAGATCGGAAGCGCACTGAAGATCAAAGAGCTGCAGCGTACCAAGCGTGAACTGCTTGAGTCTCTGGAGTTGTATTACCGGATGATGGTGCTGGGAGCAGGCAAACAGAATGTCTGAGTGAATCGATATCAGACGAAATGCGGTATAAGGAAAAGGATATACAGAAATGAGAATCGGAAATGTAAATCTGGACAATAATATCATACTGGCACCGATGGCAGGAGTGACGGACCTGCCTTTTCGTTTGCTGTGCAAGGAGCAGGGTGTTGGAATGACCTGCACGGAGATGGTCAGTGCAAAGGCGATTTCCTTCCATAATAAGAATACAGAGGCGCTTCTGGAAACATCCCCGCAGGAGAGACCGGTATCTCTTCAGCTTTTTGGCTCTGATCCGGATATAATCAGTGAGATGGCATCATATATTGAAGAGCGTCCATTTGATATTCTTGACCTCAATATGGGCTGTCCGGTGCCGAAAGTAGTCGGAAACGGCGAAGGCTCAGCGCTGATGCTGCAGCCGAAGCTGGTGGAGGAGATCGTGAGCAAAACGGTGCGCGCAATAAGCAAACCGGTCACGATCAAAATCAGAAAAGGTTTCACAGAGAACCAGGCCAATGCTGCAGAAATTGCAAAAATTGCAGAGGCGGCAGGTGCGGCGGCAGTGGCTGTTCACGGAAGAACACGAGAACAGTATTATTCCGGAAAAGCAGACTGGGATATTATCCGTCAGGTAAAAGAAGCGGTGAAGATTCCTGTCATTGGAAACGGTGATATTACATCTCCGCAGACAGCGAAACAGATGCTGGATGAGACAGGATGCGATGGAGTCATGATCGGACGTGCTGCCCAGGGAAATCCGTGGCTGTTTGCGCAGATCCGTGTATATCTGGAGAGCGGAGAACTGATCGCAAAGCCGGACAGGGCAGAAGTGAAGGCAATGATGCTGCGCCATGCCAGAATGCAGATTGAATACAAGGGTGAGTATATTGGTGTGAGGGAAATGCGCAAGCATATCTCCTGGTATACAGCCGGATATCCTCACTCAGCGAAGCTGCGCGGAGCCATCAATGCGGTTGAGACTTACGAGGAGCTGGAAACACTTCTGGAAGAACGGTTTTAGTTTGGAACCATCAGTGTGTACAGGATATTGCAGAAGATTTTGCGCATGACAGAGAACAAACCGAAAAATAGAGGAAGAATTGGAAGAAAGCTGGAAGAATAGCCGTGTTTTCTTGACAAACATCAGGTAATCGGCTATAATACTATGACTGCGAAGGGACAGAAATGCAACATATGGAATCAACTGTCCTACAGAGCAATGCAAGGAAGGGTGTAGAATTAGTATGGAAGCAAAGAAAAATCTGCTGACCTATGCAGGTCTGAAGAAACTGGAAGACGAACTTCATGATCTGAAGGTTGTAAGAAGAAAAGAAGTAGCCGGTAAAATCAAAGAAGCGAGAGAGCAGGGTGACCTCTCCGAGAATGCTGAATACGATGCAGCAAAGGACGAGCAGCGTGATATCGAGCTTCGTATCGAGGAGCTGGAGAAGCTGTTGAAGAATGCAGAGGTTGTTGTAGAAGATGAGATCGATCTTGAGAAGATCAATGTAGGCTGTAAAGTGAAGGTTTACGAGATTGACGAGGACGAGGA
>JBGVDJ010000043.1:0-53648 GCA_045119335.1 Candidatus Choladousia sp.
TTTCAATCCACGCTCCCGCGAGGGGAGCGACGCCCGGAAGTGTGCTTTCGGATGCTGCGGAAACATATTTCAATCCACGCTCCCGCGAGGGGAGCGACATCTCTCCATCGATCAGGTCGCCTGTTTTTCAACCAATTTCAATCCACGCTCCCGCGAGGGGAGCGACGCTGTTTATGTACCTGCTGGATACTCCGATCTTCCAATTTCAATCCACGCTCCCGCGAGGGGAGCGACCAAGTGCTTTAATCCGGTACAGCTTTCTTCCGAGATTTCAATCCACGCTCCCGCGAGGGGAGCGACAAGATATATCATCGTATGTTGTCCTATCATATGATTTCAATCCACGCTCCCGCGAGGGGAGCGACTCAATACATCGTACATTCCATAGATGCTATTTATTTCAATCCACGCTCCCGCGAGGGGAGCGACCCGCCACCGATCAGGCCGCCGGTTCTTGAGCCAATTTCAATCCACGCTCCCGCGAGGGGAGCGACTGCTTAGTTCTTTCTCCGTTATCATCGTAAAAAATTTCAATCCACGCTCCCGCGAGGGGAGCGACAGCAAAAACAAACAAATAGTGCCCCCATTATTCGTGCAAATATTACAATATTAACCAAAATGCAGCAACACTACCACATCCCTTTCACGCATATCTGGCACTATCACTTCAAATTTGGGGTGCGAACCTCCCTGGCACTATATGTTTGCTTCTGTTTCGCACTACAGAATAAGTACTCCTTCCTGATTAAAGGTCTCCTTTGCACCGTAATGCTCAATTTTGTTTTTGTAATTATTTCCAAGATAATAAAACCGCAGACTATCTTTCTCAAGGTCTATGATATCCAGCAGCTGTGCCTTCAGCATCTTGCATTGTGCCATATCTAAAATGCATTCAAACACAGAATTCTGCACACGCTGACCATGATTCACACATTGCCTGGCGACTCTTCGCAGCCGGGTCTTTCCCTTTGCATCTTCTGTATTTACATCGTATGTAATCAGTACAAGCATTTTCTTCCTCACTTCCACAAAAACGGCGGGTATCCGTCAATATCTCCTCGCAAATACCGCGCAAGTAACAGCGCCTGAATATGCGGCACTAAACCCCAGCATATTTTTTCCTGCAAATATGGATGTGTAATCTGTTCTCTTTTCCGTTCCTGCCAGGCTGCAATAAATTTACGTCTTCCTTCTTCTGTGAATTCTACTGCCCCACTTTGGGATATCTGAAAATGTTCTGCCCGTATCTGACGATTATTAATTAAAGTCAGAACCAGACGATCAACAAGAACGGCTCGCATTTCTTCCATCAGATCAAGTGCCAGAGATTTTCTGCCGGGACGATCCCTGTGCATAAATCCGACATAAGAATCCAGTCCTGCTCCTTCTAATGCATTTGCACAATCATTTGCCAGTAATGTATACCCAAAAGAAAGCATCGCATTTACATTATCAAGCGGCGGTCTTTTACTTCGTCCCCTGAAGCTGAATGTATCTTTCTGGTTTAATATAAGTTCATCAAATATGCCAAAATAAACAGATGCACATTCTCCTTCCAAACCACGAAGTGAATCCAGATTTTCCTCCTTTTTTATTTTTTCCAGGGCATTCGCCAGGTATCCGGCAGCATTGCGGCACCGTTCTTCATCCACTCTGAGAGCATGGTCCCGCAATGTTCTGTCGATACTCCAGCGGCTGTTAAATACTTTGCCAAGTATTAAATTTCTGGCAATTACACAACTGGCATCTGCATTATCCGATATTCGATACTGCTGTTTTCGCAAAAGTACATTTCCATGATTCATACCAGTAACGCGGCATAGAAAACGTCCGTAAGGGTTATAGAACGAAAGTCCAATTCCCTTTTGAGCACATGCCCCCATGAAAGCAGGAGTCGCTCCATTATAAGAAAAACAGATGATGCCCTCCAAAGTATGCAGCGGAAACTGTCCCACTTTTTGCCTGTTGATTTCAACACATACCGTTTCTCCATCCAGTGATAAAAAAGCATTTTCACTTGTTATGAACAACGTATTTAATAACTTTCGCATATTATTCTCCCGTCATTCTGCTTTCTATATAGTCTGCTACCGCTTTGGCTCTTCCGAGCTTTGGAATACAGATTTCTTTCAGAGAACATGCATTACAGCCTTTCTGCATTTTTACTTTAGGGGTGTATCCCTTACTCCACAATTCATGCATTTCTTTTGCCATATCATATACCTTATTCCGCAGTTCTTCCGAAAACTCAACGGTCTTTCTCCGGCGATTTTCGCCATAGTACAGACTTCCTGATCCGATATGGCACAATAACATCTCTTCCAGACATATAGCCTGCGCACATAATTGCAGCTCATCTGCCGGATTTTCTTTCGGCATTCCTTTTTTATACTCAACCGGATATGGACGCCACAATCCTTCATATGAAAACAGCGGAATTCCCTGCTGATCTTTGTGGAATTCGACTACATCACAGATTCCGGACATTCCCAGAGCAGCTGATTTGATATGCAGTCCACGTGTTATTAATATACTTCCCCGCTTTTCTACTTTTCCTTCATTGTGTGCCACAGTATGAAACAGCTGTCCATCCACCGTTCTTTCATTTTCTGCCCATTGCTGCTCTATATGGATCAGCGCCCATTGCCTTCGGCAAAATGAAAAATGCTGCAGACCGGAAAGCATCAAATATTCATCTTCTCTATACATACCCTAAATTCCCGCAAATACTTCTGGCTCCAGTTCCGGCAAAGCTTCCAGCGTTATCTGATAGTCATCGACAGAAGATGGTACTAAAACATTCTCCTTTAATGCAATTTTCAGCGAGTCATGAACCTTTGCAGCTGAATACTGTCCGATTTTGTTATTATGCCGCCACCAATATACGGACACCACTTCCATACTGCCATCCGGCCTCGCCGCTGATGCATCATTGATAAACAATGTGCGCAGTGCTTCCTTTATTTTCTCTGCATCTGCCTCAGAAAAACCGGTCTTTTCTGCCAGTTGGACATTAATAGAGCCTTTGATCCGATACAGGCCAAAGTCAACAAAATGTTTTGTTCCCATTGTATCTGAGCTTCTTCCCTCAGCCGGTTCACCATTGACACTTTTTGTGATCTGCATACTGGTAATGTCGACTGGGGAACAGCTGACAGCCTGATGAATTGATACAGGACCACGCACACCAACCGAAACGCCCTCTTTTTTATCCTTGGTCTTAAATGCAAATACCTGTCCGAATGTACGCACATCTATCCACTTCTCACATGCCTGTTTTGCATAGTCTTCACTGGAGTTATACGATTTTATATTTTGGGAAGCCCTCTCACTTAAAGATGTAAAACCGTCGTCACTTCGATCCGATGACTGTACAAAAATGTTTTCCCCCATATCCTGTAAGCGGTTTCTGATTTTCCGTTTGATACACACATCAGAAATCTCTCCCTGCCCTGTGTATGTAGTTCTCGGACGGTTTCCGTTCAGCGGATCTCCGTTTGGATTTGCATTTGTAACCTTTACCAAAAGTGTAAAATCAATTTTGTTCTGTAAACTACTCATTATCTGTCTCCTCCTTTTTTTCGGTTTTCTTACTGTTAAGCTCTTTTCTCTGTAAATAGTAGCCCAAAAGATACGTCTCTTTCAGCCGTTGATTCCGCTCTCTTTCATCACATAAGCTGAGCTGAACTGCAATCTCACTGATCATATTTCTGTAGTATTCCCGCAGCCCCGGGCTCAGCTTCTGAAAGTAAGGGTTCACTGCACTTTCCAATGTCTTCCAGACCTGCATCGGATAATTCACATATGCCGCCTGCAGCCGGATAGCATTCGTCTCCCGACTCTCACCGCTGTCATAAGTCGATCGTTCTATTTTCTCATAAATTGCCAGTAATCTGCCAAACAGGTAACTCCTGTCGCTGTTTTCCAAATCCAGTATCATATAGTCCGTTTCTCCTTTCATTTCCTTCTGTTTCTCACAATAATACTTTGCAATAATTGCGCATGCTGTAGACAATACCCGCTCTCTGTTCGTTCCTGAATATGCCAACGGTACAGATGCACGATCGGCCAGAGCCCGAACCAGATTCTGGGGAACATTCTGTCCCTCAATCATACCTTTGACCAGCCGCTGTGTCTGTTCTTTCAATAGTTTATCATCAACTTCAATCATGCCTTTCCGTTCCCGGCCGAACGCACATTCAACGATCTTTCGAAATGTAGGTGTCTCAACTTTGTTATACGGCTTTTTCTGTTCATTAAACTTCAGAAACCACCAGTTGCAGGTCTCTCCCCAACTGACAATTCTCCTAAAAAATTCGGATGCAAGCAGTTCCTGATAATATGTGATGGAAAGCCGCCCGGTTGTGGCTGCATCAAATGCCATAATAATGACAGAATCTGCATCTTCAAAGCTCTCCTGATATCCTGCAAACACTTTCCTCAGCTTTTTTCTGTAATCCGGTCCTGCATAGCTGTCTTCTTCATCGTCAATTAATCCAAACGGATCAACAATATCCGGTGTTCCTTTTCCTTTTGGATTCCAGCAGATGAACATTCGCTTATCCTGTGTTCCTATATATGTTCCCTGATTTTTGGCCAACCAGGTCAATGAACTGTGTATCTTCTGGGAAGCTTCATAGCTGAGCGCATATGCCTGCCCCGCATTATGAAAATGCCCTCTGAATGTATACCCCTGCGAATCATTGGCCGAAATCAGCTTTGCTCCGTAATCTGATGCCATGATTCCTTTTGGATGATTCTCCGAAATAGTACTCATTTTTCCGGTCAGATAACAGATATCCTGTTTTCCTCCCTGCGCAGACAAATAATAATTTGTATATGCCTGTATCAGTGACATATCCTCCCATGTTCCATTTAATCGATCATTTCCTTCCAACACCTGAAATCTGACAAGCGCCTTCTCATAAGGCTGTCCACCAATTTTCCCTTTTTCAAACGGATGATTCGAATCCGTCACTATTAGTCCGGCCTGTATCAGATCCGAAATCAAATGTTTTTTTGACAGATAAACATAGATGGACCGGATTTTCGGATGTGTATATTCTGAATCTACCCAAATTTTGAGATTGTTCATATAACAGCTGTATTTTTTTCCCGCAGATTTCTTTTTATTTCCTTCTGTGCAAAACAAACTGAAATCCCCGCCAATGTACGAAAGCGTATCACACAATGGATGCGGCGCTATTCCTGAGCTTCTTCCTGCAGACGCTTCAGTCACCGGAATCAGCGTCACACCCTGCTTTTTGGGTATTTCACTGATTGACACAAGCGTACCATCGCTATTTAACATTATTTCTATCTGCGCATTTGCATTCATATGCGCTATCGGTGTCATTCTGACATCTGCATGCACATTGGCGATACAATTCTCGTACGTCTCATAAAGCCGGCTTGCCCATGACATCTATTCCTTCACCTCTTCCTCTGATATGATTGTAAAGTTTTCGATCTCACTGCCAAACTTTTTCGTATTCATTTCCCGTACAGGCCTGTGAATACATTCCCATGGTGCCCTGAAAGAAATTACCCCGTTTTTCATCACTGCATTCCACAGACGTATACTCATTTTCCCCTTTGTCTCTTCTGAATACGCTTCATCTGCATATGTGATTCCATGGTACATCATACCAAGATCCAGCTCGGCAGTTTCATCATAATACCCCGGTCCTTCTCCGAAAACACAGGGTTTTACATACCCCTGGCATTCTCTTGTTCCCAGATAAATATCTCTTCTTCCCCCTCTTTCGATCATTCTTTTTGCAATATTATGGTGCTTGTTTTCATTGCGATCCGCTTCCAGCTCCGGCCTGTTCTCATTCCAGATAAAATGAGCTCTCACCTGATACCTGCAATTTCTTAAATATGTATAATAAGAAAGATCATTTTTATCATTGAAAAATTTTATAGGACGAATCGCTTTTGTTTCCAGCTGAATCGGATTCATGATCCGCACCTCGTCAATGATCCAGACAAGTGTAGGCTTCCAGTAAAGGCTGTGCAAGACTCCTTTCAGGGCTTCATATGTAGGTACCTGGTAAGTAAACTTTTCTCCTCCTACCCGCGTAAACGGATCTGAAAACAATCCATATTCTCCATTCACCTCGAACTCCACTGAATTTCTGTAACGCATATATACCTCCTTTCACAAAATGTAGTTCTCCACAGGCTGTTCTCTGATCTGCACAAGTCCGCATTTGTCATGATATGCCTTTTCATCCAGGACTAAAACTCTGCCATCGAGAACAGAACTTAGCATTCCCGCATCATCCAGCTTATCCCTTTGCTGCCGGAAAACACTGACAGAATATTGCTTTGCCTGACATATCAGCTTATTTGTTTCCTCCCATGAAAAAGCACTCTGTATCTTTTTCAGCTGATCAATCAGATCTTTTCCATCCCTGTACGGTACCAGAATATCCACCGTATCATCTTCAAAAACACGGAAGCTGTTTCCGACCTTCCTGAAGGGCTGATGGAGCAAATAATTCCTTAAATCTTTTTTTGATACTACCGGGTTGTTGTTTCCCAACAAATCAGCTAAATAATACGTTTTTCCATAATCTGCTATCGGATACTTTATTTCCGCTTCATCCACTGCAAACAGATACTGGTAAAAATTGCGGGTCGCATATTCTCCGATCAGAGATTCATCTCCGAATCTCTTTTGATCCTGTATCACCTTACGCGTACAATTCTGTGCAGCTGCAATATCCTTCAGCATCGAAAGATTTTCATTTTTTAAATTGATCAGATATACCGTTCCCGTATGACCGTATTCATTACTTCGATTACATCTCCCGGCTGCCTGTGCGAGATTGTCAACTCCGGCCAATACGCGGATCACTCCTTCAAATGAAAAATCGATTCCGGCCTCAACTACCTGAGTTGAAATACACAGTAATCTACGCACAGGTTTTCCTTGCCGGACTCTGCTTTGAATTGTCTTCAGCCTGTCCTGTATCTGTTTCAGTTCATCCCGTCTGTGTCGCTGACACATTGCAGTCGACAGATGATGGAGGTCCCAATCCTGTATATCCGCTATCTGCTGCATTTTTTCATAAAGTATTCTTGCTTCTGCTTTTGTATTACAGATCAGCAGTAAAGACACATGACGTTCCATAAGCTCACAGCAATACTCACAGCACTCGTCCCAATCCATCCCACAGGAATTTGTCCGGTCAATTATATCTGCTCTTTTAAATACCTGGAGCTGCTCCGGATTCAGCCCAACCATATCCGGTTCCTGCGCTAAATGGAGCGGCCATTTCACCAGTTCCAGACAAGGCTGCGTTGCTGACGACAAAACAATCGTGGTATTACAGAACTGCTGCAGGAAATTCATTGCCATATTAAACATCGCTACTGTCTTTTTCGGTAAAGACTGCACCTCGTCAATCACAATAATACTGCTGCATAATGCCTGCATTCTTCGTACTGCAGATGTCTGATGTGCAAACAGAATATTAAGAAGCTGAACCAGGGTGGAAACAATGACCGGCGAATCCCACCCATCTGTCAGAAGTTCATACCGATCCAATTTTTCCTCATCTTCCGTCTCCCGAACCACATTCGAATGATGCTCCAGTATACAGGTATCGTCCTGCATATATTCCCGTATTACCTTCACGTTCTGATCCAGAACACTTAATAAAGGCACAATAAAAATTATCCTCTTTTTATTATATTTCTCTGCATGAGTCAGTGCATATCGCAAAGCAGACAATGTTTTTCCACCACCTGTCGGCACATTCAACCGATATATACTGCATGGTTCATCTGCAAATTTCTGACATTGATCTGATATTTCACTCCTCACCTGATTGATCCCGGATCCTGAACTGAATTCGCTGATTTTATCTTCAAAAAAATTTTTCTGCGACTTCCAGTCTATTCCGGGATATAGGTCAGATGTTTTCTGGTTCATAAATTCATATGTATCCCGTCTGTCCCCATATATCACAGCTGACGATACCATTCTGATCAGCAGGCTTATCTGAAAATACACTTTTTTCAAACTGGAATTATATGTTTCCCGGGCAGCATTCATAAAACTCTGTATTTCCTGTACCGATTTTTCAAAATAAATTTCTGTCTCGCTTTCATTTACAACATGAGAAAAATAATTCTGAATAACGTCTTCATAACACAATTCCGCCCGATTCTTTTGAAGCCGATGCTCAAACCCGTTTTTCCCATCCAGATCAGCACAGTCAAACAGTCCATGGTGTGCTCCAATGGAATAACCGATAATCTCACTGGTCAGTTTTTCAAATGGCGGGGAAGTATCTTTATGATGTTTCTCCATAATATAGATACATCCTGCAAACGTGTGATTAACTGTTCCACGTTCTGCCTTTGCGCCTGCGTATGCGTTCTCCAGATATTGAACATACATTTCCCTGGCTTTACCCATATCATGCAATATACCGGCAAGATATGCTGTGTAATATAAATTCATGTCCCTCAGCGATTCCGCAGCATACCTGGCTGTATTGATGCAATGTGACTGCAGGGACTGCTCAATCCTTCTTCCGTCATCTTGTGTTATGTGTGCAAGTAGTTTCATTTATCTGTCACCGCTTTCCAAAGAAATTTCTTAATATTGGTATCTCCCTGTTTCTATTCTTTTCTCAAAGATATCATATCGCGCCTCATATGTCAATATTGCTTTTTCCTTTCAAAGAACTAATGCGCTCACATTAATAAAACAAATCATGCAAATCAATCTATTGAAAATTTATCAATGTTCCTTTATACTTAATAAGTCATCACCCATGTGCATTATAGGTGATGTGGATTAAAAATTTGAAAGGAATAAGCAATTCCGATACAGGCAGCAGCATGTTTCGACTGTTGCCTTGTATTATATTCAGCCGCCTGTTCCTATTAATTCATTTGCCCAAAATAATATCACTATATCTGTTATTATACTATTTTTATACAATCTTTTCCATATTCCACGTTTTTTATTCAGCATATCCGGTATCTTTCTCAACATATTCGGAAAAATTTTGTATTTTCAGACATTATTTTAAAAATGACATTTAAAAAGCTGCCCTTCACGAGCAGCTTAATCAAAATCTTATCCCCGTCTCCGCACCGCATCCAGCCAGTCACTGTCAATATGCAGTGTCAGATTCCGTGTAATTCCATTCATATCAACATTCACGTTCAGCACGCGAAACAATCTTTCCTTCTCATCCGCCGCTCTGTGGGTTCCATAAATGGCCGCCTGGTCCAGAGTCTCCGGAGGTGTAAAGTAGAACCGTCTCCGTTTCTCATCCCCGCTGATTTCCAGCCAGAAGAAGAGGTTTCTGTCATTATCCATATCATAATGTACCCGGCACCGTCCCTCGTCAGTTTCAGAAAAGAGTTCATACGGAAACTCTTCCTCCCCAATAAAGTGCAGGAACACACCGGTAACTGTAGTACCGATAAAACTGGTCCTGATGTGCATAAGGCTTTCATGAATCTCATCAATGACCTGCAGATATCCATCATTTGTATAAAAACAGGACCACTTGATATGTTCCTCCGCATGTCCGTCTCGAACAGCCTCGGTAAATTCGTTCCGAACAATTCCCCATGAATCAGTCATACACTGAACTGACATATATTTTTCTTCCAATGTCTCAATGAGCTTCTTGATCCGGTCCAGCAGATAATTATTTACATAGGAAACGGTACGAATGCCATGTGCATATGCCAGTTTCTCAGCCTCCGCCTGAAAACCGTTCGCCGAAAAGTACACACCTATCTCCGTCTTTCGAGGATAGAAATCTCCTGTTGTCATTCCATCCGATACAAAATAGTTTTCCTGAATATCTTTTATCACACCGATATATTCCCGGATATATTTTTTCTCGAGAGGGTTTTTAAAAAACTTCACTTCTCCAAGCAGCCGCAGCGGATTCGAAAAAGGAATCAAATGCTGGTAATCACATGGACAATCGATCTGATGCCAACAGCCACGCCCCTTTATCTCTATAAAACCTTCCCGCCGTTCTCTCACACGCTCGCATGATTCTGCGGCAGCATCTATTTCGGCAAAACCGTTTTTCTTCAACAGCTCCAGAATTACTATCTCCAGAAGATAACCTCTCAGCTGGCTGCGAGAAGCTCTGTATTCACCTTTCATATCGACTTCCTCCCTGGTTATTCATACATTTATTATACAATTTCGGGAGAATTCAGCAAACAAAATTTTCTTCTATTTCTTATATTTTCTCATATTTCTGCAGAAACCCACACGATAAAATTTTGAAAGGATTCGGTCTGCAGTTAATCCAAACAGAAATGCAGCATTTTTCTCTTAAAATAAAAATGGGCAACAAAAAAGCCCCGTAAACACGGAGCCTTTCTCATCAGCCGAAAATGGGACTCGAACCCACGACCTACGCATTACGAATGCGTTGCTCTACCAACTGAGCTATTTCGGCATCACGGCTATCATCCAGCCGACTAAAACATTATAGTAAACTTTATCCTGTTTGGCAAGTAGTTTTTTTACTTTTTATTTGATAAACCGGTCAATTGCCTTGTTCAGTTCCTCAATTGCCTGCATATCGCCTGACTCGATTGCATCCACAAGACAGTGTTCTATATGATCCTGCAGAATGACCTTGCCGGTATTATTAATAGCTGCTTTCACAGCAGAAAGCTGTATTAATACCTCGCTGCAGTCTCTCCCCTCTTCCACCATGCGGCGGATGGACTGCATATGACCGATCACCCGTGACAGGCGGTTCAGCACTGCCTTTGTATTTTCGTGAGAATGTGTATGCTCATGGCTGTGTTCATAAACCGTGCCATCCTCTGCAATATGCGTATGGGTGTGGCTGTGTTCCTTATTACTCTCCATCTATTTCTCCCACTCGCCCTGAAATAATAAGCAGCAGGACGATCCTGTTTTTTATCCAAATCCGATCAGATCCGGCGGCCGCACTTCAGGAATATCCTTCCACTCGATATATTGTGCGGTCGCCGGCATTTTATTTTATCTCTTCCTTTTCCGATACACGATTGCATTTTTCAGGCTTTTTTCTTACGGCCTTTCGCTGATGCTTTCTTTTTCGGAGCAGCTTCCGCTTTTCCCGCTGCAGACACTGTTTCTTTCACAGGCTCTGCTGCTTTCTTCACCGGTACCTTCTCTACTGCTTCTGTTTTCACTTCTGCCGCATTTTTCACCGGCGCCTTCTCCGCTGCTCCCGTTTTCACTTCTGCTGCTTTCTTTACCGGCGCCTTCTTCGCTGCTTCCGTTTTCACCTCTGCTGCTTTCTTCACCGGAACCTCTTTCACGGCTTCAGCCTTCACTTCTTCTGTTTTCTTTGCAGCAGTCTTCTTTACAGCTGTTTTCTTTGCGGTTGTTTTCTTTGCTGCCGGTTTCTTTGCAGTTTCTTTCCTGACAGCTTCTTTCTTTGCAGTCGCTTTCTCTACCGGAGCCTTTTCCTCGACCTCTGTACATTTGAATATGGAAATACCCATCGGCGGCACGAGGATCTGAATTGAATTCTCACGATCGTCACACGGACTTTTCTTGGAAGTTTTCACGCGCGGATTGGTATTGCCGTCGCCGCCGAACTCCTTGCTGTCACTGTTGAAGATCTCCTTGAATTTTCCGTTGTACGGAACACCGATCTTATGATTCTCATATACGAGCGGCGAGAAGTTGCAGACGATCAGAAGATCCTCTCCTGCCTTATCGCTTCTTCGCATGTAGACAAGCATATTTTCATCCGCGGAAATACAGTTGATCCACTCATATCCATGCGGCATAAAGTCTTCTTTATACAGAGCCGGCTGCTCTTTGTACAGCTTCAGAAGTGCCTTCATATAGTCCTGCATCTGCTTGTGCTCATCGTGTTCCAGAAGATTCCACTCAAGAGACTTGTCCTCATTCCACTCTGAGAACTGTGCAAAGTCCTGTCCCATGAACAGCAGCTTCTTGCCCGGATGTGTTGCCATATATCCGTATGCTGCACGCAGGTTTGCAAATTTCTGTCTGGTCTTGCCCGGCATCTTGCCGATCATGGAGCCCTTGCCATGCACTACTTCATCATGGGAAAAGGTCAGCACAAAATCCTCACTGTATGCATAGATCATACTGAAGGTCAGATCGCCGTGATGATGAGAACGGAAAAACGGATCGAGCTGCATGTATCCCAGGGTATCATTCATCCATCCCATGTTCCACTTGTAATCGAATCCAAGACCATCATCCTCTACCGGTGCAGTCACCTTCGGCCATGCAGTGGACTCTTCTGCAATCAGAACTGCTCCGTCATTATCTTTCTTGAAAATGGAATTCAGATGTTTGAAGAATTCCACTGCCTCAAGATTCTCGTGACCGCCGTACATATTTGCCACCCACTCGCCGTCGTTCTTTCCGTAGTCCAGATACAGCATGGAAGCGACCGCGTCCATACGGATACCGTCCACATGGTATACGTTCTTCCAGAACAGAGCATTGGCGATCAGGAAGTTGGATACTTCCGGCCTTCCGTAATTATAGATCAGTGTGCCCCAGTGCGGATGTGAACCCTGGCGCGGATCAAGATGCTCATACAGACATGTACCATCGAATGCGCACAGACCGTGTGTATCACGCGGGAAATGAGCCGGTACCCAGTCAATAATAACTGCAATTCCCTGCTCATGCATATAGTTCATGAAATACATGAAATCCTGCGGTGTACCGTACCTGGAAGTCGGTGCATAATATCCCGTCACCTGATAACCCCAGGAGCCGTCAAACGGATGCTCCATGACCGGCATCAGTTCAACGTGAGTATAACCCATCTCCTTCACGTACTCCGCAAGCATCGGAGCAATCTCTCGATAATTATAATATGTTCTGCCGTCTTCCGGCTTTCTCCAGGAGCCAAGGTGCAGCTCATATACAAACATCGGCGCGTCCTTGGCGGAAACTGCTTTACGCTGTTCCATCCATGCTGCATCAGTCCATGTAAAGTCATTGAGATCCGTTACAACAGAAGCTGTATTCGGACGAAGCTCTGCTGCATTTGCATACGGGTCAGCTTTCAGATAAGTAAGTCCGCCTTTTGCCTTGATCTCGTATTTATAAATCGCACCGGATTCAAGTCCCGGCACAAACAGTTCAAAGATACCGGAATCCCAGAGTCTGCGCATCGGAAGTCTTCTTCCGTCCCAGAGGTTGAAGTCTCCTACCACGCTGACACGCATGGCATTCGGTGCCCATACCGCAAAGTAAACACCCTTTGTGCCATTCACGGTCATCGGATGCGCACCCAGTTTTTTATAAATATCGTAGCAGATACCTGCGTTGAATTTCTTCGTTTCTTTTTCTGTAATCTGTGGTGCGAAAGAATACGGATCCTTACATTCTTTCACGGAACCGTCCTCATATGTAACCCGGAAGGAATAGTCCGGCACGTTCTCGCCCGGGATCAGCACAGCAAAATATCCTGCCTCATCCTCCATATCCATCGGATAAGATGTCTTGCCATCATCTGTCAGGACAACAGCTTCTTTCGCATCCGGAAAAAAAGCCTGGATCGTAATGCCGCCTTCACAAAAATGCGGTCCCATTATATCATGCGGACGATCTTCCTCCGAATAGACAATCGCCTCAACACCTGCCCAATCCATTAATTCATACAATTTTTCATCCATAAGGTACCCCTCCAAGACGCTCTAAATTATCAAACCCTCTCCAATGTACTGCAATGCAATGATGAAATTTCCCGATTTTCATAAAGCCGCAGCTGCGTTGAAGAAAGGCTCATCTCTTCTTAGTTTATCACTTAATTGCAGCAAACACAAGAATAATCCATTTTTTATCCTTATACCAAAAACAGGAGGATCATCCTTTTTCCTGTTCCTCTTTGATCTATGCCTCAATTGCATGAATAAACAGTCCGCTGCGCAGTTTCGGCTCAAACCATGTAGATTTCGGCGGCATCAGCAGTCCTGCATCCGCCACATCAAACAATTCCGCAATGGAAGTCGGATACATTGCAAATGCCGCTGCACAGTCGCTCTTCACACGCTTTTCCAGCTCGGAAAGGCCCCGGATTCCACCTACGAAATCAATTCGTGTATCCTGCTTCGGATCCTGAATGTCAAGCACCGGTGCCAGCAGTTCTTTCTGAAGAACAGAGACATCCAGGCCTTCCACCGGATCGTCACTGCGATATGCCTCCTTCACATTCAAACGATACCAGTTCCCGCCGAGGTACATTGTCACCTGTCCCTTGCACTGCGGCTTCTGCTGTGCATCAAGGTGTTCCACATCAAATTTTTCCGCCACTCGGCTCAGGAATTCTGATTCAGTCAGCCCGTTCAGATCCTTTACCACACGGTTATAATCCATGATCATCAGCTCCTCATCCGGGAACAGAATAGAGAGGAAGTAGTTGAATTCTTCCGTTCCGCTGTAATCCGGATGCTCCGCTCTTCTCTTCAGCCCGACGCGGACCGCAGATGCCGCGCGATGATGTCCGTCCGCAATATAGATTTCTCCAATACCTGCAAATGCCTCCTGCACGGTCCGGATATCGGCTTCATTGCTGATGATCCATCCACGATGGCGGATACCATCCTCAGATGTGAAATCAAACAAGGCCTCTTCCATCTTCACTTTCCGCGTCACGGATGCCACCTGTTCATTTTTGCGGTACGCAAGAAAAATCGGCCCCGTCTGCGCACTGCAGACATCAACATGCCGAATGCGGTCAGCCTCTTTCTCAGCACGCGTGTTCTCATGCTTCTTGATCACGCAGTTCACATAATCATCAATGGATGCACATGCCACCAGTCCTGTCTGGCTGCGTCCATCCATTGTCAGCTCATACAGGTAATAAACATTCTGTTCTTCCTGCACAAAAATTTTCTGCTCTACACGTTCCCACAGCATATCATGTGCTTTCTGATATACTTCCGGTGCATACATATCGTGCGTTTCCTCAAACTGTGTCTCCGGGCGATCAATATTCAGAAAGGAAAGCCTGTCTTTTGCCGCCTCCTCATATGCCTCTTTTCTGTTATAAACATCATACGGAAGCGCCGCGACACGCGACACCACTTCTTTCGCCGGGCGAATTCCCATGAAAGGCCTGATAACTGCCATATTTTTCCTCCCTCTTTCTCTCCTGTCATACGGTTAAAAAGCGCCTCGAAACATCTCTGTACCGAGGCGCTCTATCTGCTGCTATTTTACTACACGTACCTTGACGACGCCCTCAACTGCCTTCAGCTGTTCCACGATTTCCGGAGAAACAGGAGCGTCCAGATCAACCAGCGTATACGCATACTCACCTTTACTTGTATTGCTCATATTTTTGATATTCGTATCAGAAAGAATATCCGCAAACCGGCCGATCATCTTCTTCACATTCCGGTGATAGATCGCAATACGGGATTCCGCATTGCACGGACCAAGGTCACAATTCGGATAATTCACAGAATTGCGGATATTTCCGTTCTCAAGGAAATTCTTGATTTCCTTGACCGCCATCACTGCACAGTTATCCTCGGATTCGACAGTAGATGCTCCGAGATGCGGTGTAATGATAACACCCTTCTTGCCAACTGTTATCGGATTCGGGAAATCAGATACATAACGGTGTACTCTGCCTTCGCCGATCGCCTGAATCACAGCCTCCTCATCCACCAGAAGATCACGTGCAAAATTCAGAATAACAACATTCTTCTTCATCTTTGCAATCGCTTCACTGTCGATCATCTTCTTTGTAGACTCAAGAAGCGGCACATGGATCGTAATATAATCACACTGTGAATAAATCTCATTTACATCATTGATATGTTTGATGTTTCTGGAAAGGCTCCATGCTGCATCGACGGAAATGTACGGATCATATCCATATACCTCCATACCAAAGTGTGTCGCAGTATTGGCCACCTGCACCCCGATCGCACCAAGACCAATGATACCCAGTTTCTTATCCTGCAGCTCACTGCCTGCAAATTTCTTTTTTTCCTTCTCTGTTGCCGCTGCAATCTCCGGATTAGCATTCTGACTCTGTACCCAGTTCGCACCTCCGATAATATCACGTGCAGCCATCAGCATACCTGCAAATACAAGTTCCTTTACACCGTTTGCATTTGCTCCCGGTGTATTGAAAACCACAATTCCTTTTTCCGCACATTTTTCAAGCGGAATGTTGTTGACACCGGCTCCGGCTCTCGCGATGGCCTGCAGTGTATCCGGGAGCTCCATATCGTGCATTTTGGCACTGCGGACCAGAACCGCATCAGCCTCCTGAATATCCTCCGTCTCACAATACTCATCTGTAAATTTGCTCAGGCCCACTTCTGCGATCGGATTCAGACATTTATAACGATACATTTTACATATTCTCCTCTTCGAATTTCTTCATAAATGCAACAAGTGCATCAATACCCTCTGCCGGCATTGCATTGTAAATACTTGCACGCATACCGCCAACGGAACGGTGACCTTTCAGATTAACAAGACCTGCTGCCTCTGCCTCTTTTACAAACTTCGCATCAAGGTCCTTGCTGCCTGTCACAAACGGTACGTTCATCAGAGAACGATCCTCTTTCACAACAGTTCCCTTGAACAGTCTGCTGCTGTCAAGGAAATCATACAGAACTGCTGCCTTCTTCTCATTGCGCTCTTTCATTGCGGAAAGTCCGCCGTTCTTCTTCAGCCATTTGAAGACTTTTCCGCACATATAGATACAATAGCAGTTCGGTGTATTATACATGGAACCTGCATCTGCATGTGTCTTGAATTTCATCATGGTCGGTGTAAAGTCCAGAACATCATCTGTGATCAGATCTTCACGCACAATGGAAATAACCATACCTGCCGGCCCGATATTTTTCTGTACACCACCGTAAATGATGCCGTAGTCAGATACATTCACCGGTTCGGAAAGGAAGCAGGAGGATACATCGGAAACGAGCAGTTTGCCCTTTGTATTCGGGAGCTTTTTGAACTTGGTTCCGTAGATTGTATTGTTTTCACATATGTAAACATAGTCCGCGTTCTCGCTGACCGGAAGATCACTGCAGTCCGGAATATAAGTAAATGTCTTATCCTCACTGGATGCGATGCAGTTGGCCTGACCGTACTTTCCGGCTTCCTGCCATGCTTTCTTTGCCCACACACCGGTAACGATATAATCTGCAACGCGGTTCTTCATCAGGTTCATCGGGATCATGGAAAACTGAAGGTGTGCACCACCCTGAAGGAACAGCACCTTGTAGTTATCCGGGATCTGCATCAGTTCTCTCAGATCTGCCTCTGCCTCAAGAATGATGTTCTCGAATGCTTTGGAACGATGACTCATTTCCATTACGGACATGCCGGTTCCTCTGTAATCCATCATTTCTTCCTGGGCTTCTCTAAGTACCTCCTCCGGCAGAATAGCCGGACCTGCTGAAAAGTTATACACTCTGCTCATTTTTTCATCCTCCTCAAACTTGCGAACAGTTCTTCAATCTGCTCATAACCGGCAGTCTGAATCAGGCTGCCGGTCTTTTATTTACTTTACCACATCATTGTAGTGAAGATTTCTCTATTGTATTACTTTGTTAATATTTAGTCAAGGTCATCCTGATCAAAAACAGTGGAAATCGGCTTGCCTGCCGGTACCATCGGAAACACCTTGTCGTCACAGTCGATCACACACTCTACCACAACCGGTTTTCCAAGGGAAACTGCACGCTCGATCGCCGGAGCGACCTCCTCCTTGGAAGTCACGCGGATACCTTCTGCTCCCATTGCCTCTGCCAGTTTCACGAAATCCACGGCATCGTTCAGAACGGTCTGTGAATAACGCTTGTCGTAGAACAGAGTCTGCCACTGACGAACCATGCCGAGAACATGATTGTTGATGACTACCTGTACGACCGGAATATTGTACCGTGCGGCTGTCGCGATCTCGTTCATATTCATACGGAAGCAGCCGTCACCTGCAATATTGATGACCGTCTTATCCGGATTAGCCACTTTCGCACCGATAGCGGCACCGAGACCATATCCCATTGTACCGAGTCCGCCGGATGTCAGCAGTGTACGCGGCTTCGGATATTTGTAGTACTGAGCCGCCCACATCTGGTGCTGTCCTACTTCGGTAACAATCAGGGCATCCCCCTTCGTGATCCGGTATATCTCTTCGATCACATACGGACCTGTCAGTCCTTCCTCATTGTATTTCAGCGGATATTTCGCTTTCAGTTCTCTGATGTGCTCATCCCACTCGTCATGACGGTGCTCCTCAATCCGTGTATTCAGGCGCTTCAGCACCTCGCGTACATCACCGATCACGCTCACATCTACAAGGATATTTTTGTTGATCTCAGCCGGATCAACGTCAATCTGGATGATCTTCGCGTTCTTTGCAAAGCTGCTTGCCTGACCTACAACACGATCGCTGAATCTTGCACCCACGGTAATCAGAAGGTCACATTCCGTCACACCGAGATTCGCTGTCTTTGTTCCGTGCATACCGAGCATACCGCAGTACAGCTCGTTCTCTCCTGCATAGGCACCTTTTCCCATCAGGGAATCAGCTACCGGAGCATGCAGCTTGTCTGCAAATTCCTTCAGTTCCTTATCTGCATCAGAAATCACCGCACCTCCGCCGACAAAGATGAACGGTTTTTTGGAGTTATTGATCAGCTCTACCGCCGCTTCGAGCGCCTCTTCCCTGATGTACTCTGTGCTGCGCACTACCGGTTCCGGCTTCATCGGCTCATAATCAGCAACTGCTGCCGTCACATCCTTTGTAATATCCACAAGAACAGGACCCGGACGGCCCTCCTGTGCAATCTGGAATGCCCAGCGAATCGTATCCGCCAGCTTTGTTACATCCTTTACAATAAAGTTATGCTTCGTGATCGGCATTGTGACACCTGTAATGTCAATCTCCTGAAAGCTGTCCTTACCAAGCAGGCTGACCCCCACGTTCGCTGTAATCGCTACAATCGGAACAGAATCCATATATGCTGTAGCAATACCGGTTACGAGGTTCGTTGCACCCGGTCCGGATGTAGCCATACAGACACCCACTTTTCCGGTGGAACGTGCATAACCGTCCGCCGCATGAGAAGCACCCTGCTCATGGGATGTCAGGATATGACGGATCTCGTTGCTGTGTTTGTAAAGTTCATCATAAATATTTAAAATGCATCCGCCCGGATAACCGAAAACGGTATCCACGCCCTGCTCTTTCAGACATTCAATTACAATTTCTGACCCAGTTAATTTCATCCAAAATCGTTCCTTTCCAATAGTATTTCTTCACTCCGCCTCGCTCGCGGGCTTTCGCCCTATAAAAACAGCGACTGGTAAACTTGACCACAAGTGGTCAGTTTACCATTCTCTGTTTTTGCACGGCTCAATGCTGTCGCGGAATTTCCAGGACTGCGCCGCGGTTGCCGGAGGTTACGAGAGAGGCATAGCGTGCCAGGTATCCGGTTGTGATCTTCGGCTCTCTCGGCTGCCACTTCGCTCTTCTTGCTGCAAGCTCTTCGTCGCTGACCGCAAGCTCCAGCCTGCATTCCGGAATATTGATCTTGATAATATCGCCTTCTTCTACCAGCGCGATCGGACCGCCCACTGCTGCTTCCGGAGAAACGTGTCCGATGGAGGCACCTCTGGAGGCACCGCTGAAACGTCCGTCTGTGATCAGTGCTACGGAAGAACCGAGTCCCATACCTGCAATTGCGGAGGTCGGATTCAGCATCTCTCTCATACCAGGGCCGCCCTTCGGTCCTTCATAACGGATTACCACAACATCGCCCGGAACGATCTTTCCGCCAAGGATCGCTGCGATCGCATCCTCCTCACAGTCGAAGACGCGTGCCGGTCCTTCATGTACCATCATCTCCGGTACAACTGCAGAACGTTTTACAATACCGGAATCCGGAGCCAGATTGCCCTTCAGCGCAGCCAGACCGCCTGTCTCGCTGTACGGATTCTCAACCGGACGGATTACTTCCGGATTCTTGTTCATACATCCTCTGATATTTTCACCTACAGTCTTTCCTGTAACTGTCATACAGTCAAGGTTCAGCAGATTCTTCTTTGTCAGTTCATTCATAACCGCGTAAACACCGCCTGCCTCGTTCAGATCCTCCATATAAGTCGGACCTGCCGGTGCAAGGTGGCAGAGGTTCGGTGTACGGGCACTTACCTCATTTGCAATATCTACGTTCAGCTCCACACCTGCTTCATGTGCGATCGCCGGCAGATGCAGCATACTGTTGGTAGAGCAGCCCAGCGCCATATCAACAGTCAGCGCATTCATAAATGCTTCCTCTGTCATAATGTCACGCGGACGGATATTCTTCTCCAGAAGCTCCATGACCTTCATTCCCGCCATCTTGGCAAGGCGGATACGCTCGGAGTAAACCGCCGGAATCGTTCCGTTGCCCTTCAACCCCATACCGAGCGCTTCTGTCAGACAGTTCATGCTGTTTGCTGTATACATACCGGAACAGGAGCCACAGGTCGGACATACCTTTTCCTCATATTCAACTACTTCTTCCGCGCTCATCTTGCCTGCTGTATGCTCGCCGACTGCCTCAAACATGCTGGAAAGGCTGCGTTTTCTGCCCTTCAGATGTCCTGCAAGCATCGGACCGCCGCTGACAAAAATAGTCGGAATGTTCAGTCGCGCTGCTGCCATCAAAAGTCCCGGAACATTCTTGTCACAGTTCGGGATCATAACGAGCGCATCGAACTGATGTGCCATTGCCATACATTCAGTAGAATCGGCAATAAGATCACGGGTAACAAGAGAATACTTCATACCAACGTGTCCCATGGCAATACCGTCGCAGACTGCGATAGCCGGAAACTCTCTCGGAACACCGCCTGCCATGGCTACACCAAGTTTTACTGCTTCTGTGATCTTGTCCAGGTTCATATGTCCCGGCACTACTTCATTATAGGAATTAACGATACCGATCAGGGGGCGCTTCATCTCTTCCTCTGTCAGACCGAGAGCATGAAAGAGAGAACGGTGCGGTGCCTGCTGGATACCGGTTTTGACTGCGTCACTTCTCATGAAATGATTCCTCCTTCTGTTATGTAACAATTTTATCTTTAATCTATTAATAACTGCTTACAAACTGATCGCTGTAATTACGTTCACTGAATTACCGTCTATACACGTGCTGCAATGAGATCGCCCATTTCTGTCGTACCGACCTTTATACAGCCGTCTGACATGATATCGCCTGTGCGGTAACCGTCCTTAAGCACCTGCTTCACAGCCGCTTCAATTGCATCAGCCGCCTCATCGAGATCAAGGGAATAACGGAGCATCATGGCTGCAGACAGGATCGTCGCGATCGGATTGGCGACGTTCTGACCTGCAATATCCGGAGCAGAACCATGGCTTGGCTCATAGAGACCGAACTTTGTCTCATTCAGGGAAGCCGAAGAGAGCATTCCAATGGAGCCGGTCACCATGCTGGCCTCATCAGAAAGAATATCACCGAACATGTTCTCCGTCAGGATCACATCAAACTGAGCCGGATCCCTGACCAGCTGCATTGCACAGTTGTCAACGAGCATATGAGACAGTTCCACATCAGGATAATCCTTTGCCACTTCTTCCACTACTGCTCTCCAGAGTCTGGATGAGTCGAGTACGTTTGCCTTGTCTACGCTGCATACTTTACCGCGGCGTTTTCTGGCAATATCAAATCCCTTTACAGCAATTCTGCGGATCTCATTTTCATTGTACACAAGCGTGTCAGTGGCCTTGCGCACACCGTCCTCTTCTACTGTTTCTCTTGCACCGAAATACAAACCGCCGGTCAGCTCCCGCATGATCATCATATCGAACCCATCGCCGATGATCTCATCGCGCAGCGGGCAGGCAGCCTTCAGCTCATCATACAGATAGGCCGGACGCAGATTTGCAAACAGCTTCAAAGCCTTTCTGATCTTCAGAAGTCCTGCCTCCGGACGGAGCTGCGGCGGAAGCTGATACCACGGGGAGGTCTTTGCATCTCCTCCGATGGAGCCCATCAGCACTGCTTCGCTGGCCTTCGCCTCTGCAATTGCCTCATCTGTAAGCGGTACACCATGTACATCGATGGAAGCGCCTCCCATCAGGATTTCTGTATAATTCAGTTCGAATCCGTATTTTGCAGCAGCCGCATCCAGTACCTTACATGCTTCTCTCACAATTTCCGGTCCGATTCCATCACCCGGAATCACTGCTATTCTATGTGCCATACCTGTATCTTCCTTTCTTCCTGTATCATCCTGCCCCGGGAATACCACGTTCCTCTGACCCATGCGTGGAATCCTGCGTACATCTGATAAACCGATTCTTCCAATGTCCCCATTTTAGAGACTTACCCAATATAATAATGTATTTCCGACCACATTTCAACCGTTTAATTCGCTAAAATGTGCAAAAAACAAAAAGAACACTACCCTCCGGTAATGTTCTTCTCATCTCTGTCTTGAATTCAGCTTAAGCCTCCGGCTTCTCTACTTCTGTGATTGCAGACTTCTTCATCGGAATACGGCAGTTCTTGTTGTTACCGAACTCAACGATGCAGTCTTCATCTGTGATGTCGATCACTACACCGTAGAATCCACTCGTTGTCACAACGGTATCGCCTACTTCCAGTGCGCTCAGCATAGCTGTCATTCTCTTCTGTTCCTTCTTCTGCGGACGAATTGCGAAGAAGTACATAGCTGCACCGATCACAACAATGTAGATGACCATCAGCATCAGACCGCCGCCTGCTGTAGCCTCTGTGCTCTCTGTCAATAAATTCAGCATAAGATTTCCTCCTTATATAATACCTCATACCGGAAACGTTTCATTTCCGGCACACCGGCAACCATTTCCGTAAAATCCGTCCCGGAAGCGCATTCCGGAAACAGACCTAAAAGACAGTATACACAATCCGTTCCGGTGAATCAAGCGTTTTTTCCTGATTTTTTCCCGATTTGAACGGTTTTAGATTTTTTTAATTTTTCTGCTCATAGCGGTCAATTTTTTCTTTTTTGAACTGACTGTAACGTCCCTGTTCAATCGCCTCACGGATCTCTTCCATCAGGTGATTATAGAAATACAGGTTGTGCAGTACACACAGACGCATGCCCAGCATCTCCTTCGCCTTCAGAAGATGACGGATATATCCCCTGCTGTAATTGCGGCATGCCGGACAGCCGCATCCCTCTTCGATCGGACGGTCATCCAGTTCATACTTTGCATTGAACAGGTTCAGCTTGCCGTCTGCTGTATAGACATGACCATGGCGGCCGTTTCTGCTTGGATATACGCAGTCGAAGAAATCCACTCCGCGCTCCACGGCTTCAAGAATATTGACCGGAGTACCAACTCCCATCAGATAGGTCGGCTTGTCTGACGGCAGATACGGAACAACAGAATCCAGGATCCGGTACATCTCCTCATGCGTCTCGCCGACTGCCAGTCCGCCGACCGCATAACCGTCGAGATCCATCTCTGAGATGCGCTTTGCATGCTCAATACGGATGTCATCGTAGATCGCACCCTGGTTGATTCCGAACAGAAGCTGATTTTTATTGATAGTATCCTCCAGACTGTTCAGACGTTTCATCTCATCCTTGCAGCGCTGCAGCCATCTTGTCGTACGGTCAACAGAATTCTGCACATACGTACGCTCTGCTACCGCTGACGGACATTCATCAAATGCCATGGCGATCGTAGAAGCCAGATTTGACTGAATCTTCATGCTCTCTTCCGGTCCCATGAAAATCCTGTGTCCGTCAATGTGGGACTGAAAATATACACCTTCTTCTTTGATCTTGCGCAGACTCGCCAGCGAAAATACCTGAAATCCGCCGGAATCCGTCAGGATCGGCTTGTCCCAGTTCATAAATTTGTGAAGTCCGCCCATCTTTTTTACAATCTGATCACCTGGACGTACGTGAAGGTGATACGTATTGGACAGTTCGATCTGTGTACCAATCTGCTGAAGATCTGTAGTCGCCACCGCTCCCTTAATTGCCGCCGCAGTTCCTACATTCATAAACACCGGTGTCTGTACCGTACCGTGAACCGTCTCAAACACGGCACGTTTTGCCCTGCCATCGCGCTTGATTACTTTATACATTCGCTTCTCCTTCCATGTCATACAAAGCGTATTTCTCATAGCTTTCATCATGTTCGACAAAAGTTTTATACTTTTTTTATGAATCTTTTACGTTTCTTTGTTTGTCTGTCATCTTGTAAAATGGAGCTGTATTTGCCGCGTTTCCGGATTATTCCAGATGTTTTTTGTTCTTTTTCCGGATTTTTCCCGTATAATCAGACATTTATCAAAGAAAACACTCGAGAATATAAGTATATATGGATTTTTTTCAGAATGCAAGCGATTTGACATTTTTCGAAAACTGTCGCATAATCTGAATTGATAGGCTCTTGCAGCCTGATAGGATAATATAAGAAAATGAATTCCATTTTCTTATTCTTTTTTATTTTTAAGCATCAAAGGAGGTGCAGATTTTGTCTGCAACTGATATGACAAATAATTCATTACATACCCTTGGAATTGACATCGGCTCCACCACAGTCAAAGTGGCCATTCTCAGTCCGGATCAGAAACTTCTTTTTTCTGATTACAGACGCCATTACGCCAATATCCAGGAAACACTTTCTTCCTTAATTAATGACGCTGCCGGTCAGCTCGGCGATCTCGAGGTATCACCGGTCATCACCGGTTCCGGCGGTCTGACACTCGCGAACCATCTGGAGGTTCCCTTCGTTCAGGAGGTGATCGCCGTAGCTTCTTCTCTGGAACACTTTGTTCCGCAGACGGACGTGGCAATCGAACTGGGCGGTGAGGATGCAAAGATCATCTATTTCGAAGGCGGCAATGTAGAGCAGCGTATGAACGGCATCTGTGCAGGCGGTACAGGATCATTCATTGATCAGATGGCTTCCCTGCTGCAGACTGATGCCACAGGACTGAATGAGTATGCGAAGAACTACTCTTCCCTCTATTCGATCGCCGCACGATGCGGTGTATTCGCCAAATCCGATATTCAGCCGCTGATCAACGAAGGCGCTACCAAAGAGGATCTGTCCGCATCCATTTTCCAGGCCGTTGTCAATCAGACCATCAGCGGTCTTGCATGCGGCAAGCCGATTCGCGGACACGTAACCTTTCTCGGAGGACCGCTTCATTTCCTCTCCGAGCTGCGCGAGGCATTTATCCGTACTCTGAAACTGGATGAGGAACATGCCATCGTTCCGGAGAATTCACATCTGTTCGCAGCCATCGGTTCCGCACTGAATGCGAAGGAAACGACTGTCACCACGCTCGGTGCTCTGCAGCAGAAGCTTTCCGGTACGATCCATATGGAGTTTGAAGTAGCCCGTATGGAGCCGCTGTTTGCTTCTCAGGAAGATTATGACAGCTTCATCGAACGGCAGAGCAGCCATAAGGTTACGACCGGTGATCTGGCTTCTTATCACGGCAACTGTTTTCTCGGCATCGACGCGGGGTCCACGACTACAAAGGCCGCACTGATCGGCGAAGACGGAAGCCTGCTGTATTCTTTCTATAATAATAACAACGGCAGCCCGCTGCGCACAACAATTTCCGCCATTCAGGAAATCTACAGCCAGCTCCCTGCTGACGCGCATATCGCCTGGTCCTGTTCAACCGGATACGGTGAGGCACTGGTGAAGGCCGCTCTTCTTCTTGATGAGGGTGAGGTGGAGACCGTATCCCATTACTATGCCGCTTCTTTCTTTGACCCGGAAGTAGACTGTATCCTCGATATCGGCGGTCAGGATATGAAGTGCATCAAGATCAAGAATCAGACTGTAGACAGCGTGCAGCTCAACGAGGCATGTTCCTCCGGCTGCGGTTCCTTTATCGAGACATTTGCCAAATCCCTGAACTACTCCGTTGAGGACTTTGCCAAAGCAGCACTGTTTGCAAAGAACCCGATCGACCTGGGAACACGCTGTACCGTATTCATGAATTCCAAGGTAAAGCAGGCGCAGAAAGAAGGCGCAGAGGTAGCTGATATCTCCGCCGGCCTTGCGTATTCCGTTATCAAAAATGCATTATATAAAGTAATTAAAGTTTCTGACGCTTCCGAGCTGGGACACCATATCGTTGTGCAGGGTGGTACCTTCTACAACGACGGTGTGCTGCGAAGCTTTGAAAAAATTGCGAACTGCGAAGCGATCCGTCCGGATATCGCCGGAATCATGGGTGCATTCGGTGCTGCTCTTATCGCACGTGAACGTTATCAGGAGGGTGCCGAGACTTCCATGCTCTCTATCGACCGTATCAATTCCCTGCAGTTCACTACATCCATGGCAAAGTGCAAGGGCTGTACGAACCAGTGCCGTCTGACTATCAACCGTTTCTCCGGCGGCCGTCAGTTTGTCAGCGGCAACCGCTGCGAACGCGGTATCGGTAAGGAGCGCAACAAGGAGAATGTTCCGAACCTTTATGAATACAAAAACAGACTTCTCTTCTCCTATGAACCGCTTCCGGAAGACGAAGCAGACAGAGGTATTGTCGGTATCCCGCGTGTATTGAATATGTACGAGAACTATCCGTTCTGGTTCCGGTTCTTCACCTCGCTGAAATACCGTGTCATCCTCTCACCGCCAAGTACACGTAAAATTTACGAACTCGGTATCGAGTCCATCCCCAGCGAGTCGGAATGTTATCCGGCCAAGCTGGCGCACGGACATGTGGAATGGCTGATCCGCAAGGGCATTAAATACATCTTTTATCCGTGTATCCCGTATGAGCGCACGGAATTCGAGGATGCACCGAACCACTACAACTGTCCGATCGTTACCTCCTATGCGGAGAATATCAAGAACAACGTGGAAGGACTGCGCACTGAAAATGTGCGGTTCGAGAATCCGTTTATTGCATTCACGAATCTGGACACTGTTATGAAACGTCTCGTTGAGGCATTTCCGGACATTCCGGCCGATGAGGTCAGGGCTGCCGCACAGGCCGGCTGGGATGAAATGACCGGAGTGCGCGAGGCAATGTACCGCAAGGGCGAAGAGACTCTGAAATATCTGGAAGAAACCGGACGTCACGGTATTGTCCTTGCAGGCCGCCCTTATCACATTGATGGGGAGATCAATCACGGTATTCCGGAGCTGATCAATTCCTACGGAATTGCTGTACTGACTGAAGATTCCATCTCTCACCTGCATCCTGTGGAACGTCCTCTGATGGTACTCGACCAGTGGATGTATCACAGCCGTCTCTACGCAGCTGCCAATTACGTAAAGACACGGGAAGATCTGGATCTGATTCAGCTGAATTCCTTCGGCTGCGGTCTCGATGCGGTCACAACGGACGAGGTCAATGATATTCTCTCCCATTCCGGCAAGATTTATACCTGCCTGAAGATTGATGAAGTCAATAATCTCGGTGCCGCCAAGATCCGTATCCGTTCCCTGCTCTCCGCCATCCGTGTGCGCAGGCAGCATAATGATGAACCGCGCACGATCGTTCCGGCCAACATTGAACGTGTGATCTTCACAAAGGAGATGCGCAAAGAGTATACGATTCTCTGCCCGCAGATGTCACCGATTCATTTCCGTATGCTGGAAGCGGCGCTGCGTGCCTCCGGTTATAATATCGAAGTGCTGCCGAATGACAACCGCAAAGCGGTGGATGTCGGTCTGAAATACGTAAACAATGATGCCTGCTATCCGTCCCTTATGGTAGTCGGACAGGTCATGGATGCACTGCTGTCCGGCAAATACGATCTGGACCGCACTGCTGTCATCATGACGCAGACAGGCGGCGGATGCCGTGCATCCAATTATGTAGGATTTATCCGGCGTGCCCTTTTGAAGGCCGGTATGCCGCAGATACCGGTGATTTCTCTGAATCTGAGCGGTATGGAAAACAATCCGGGACTCACTTTCAGCTACCAGATGATCAAACGCGCCATGTTTGCACTGGAATTCGGTGACATTTTCATGCGCTGCCTGTATCGGATGCGACCATACGAAAAAGAACCCGGTTCTGCAAATGCACTGTTCCGCAAGTGGGAGGACCGCTGCTGTGAATTCGTTTCCGGCAAGCCATCCTACAGCCGATTCAGGAAAATGTGCCGCGAAATCATTCAGGACTTCGATCATCTTCCGATCACGGATGAACAGAAACCGAAAGTCGGAGTGGTAGGCGAGATTCTCGTCAAGTTCCTTCCGGCAGCGAACAACTATCTCGTTGACCTTCTTGAAAAGGAGGGCGCGCAGGCAGTCGTACCGGATCTGATGGACTTCCTGCTCTACTGCTTCTACAACCAGAACTTCAAGAGCGATTATCTCGGAACCAAAAAGAAGTCCGCAATGATCGCGAACTTCGGTATTTTTGTTCTGGAAAAACTGCGTTCGTCCGCAGTTGAAGAGTTTAAGAAGAGTGAGCATTTTGATCCGCCTGCACACATCGAGCATCTCGGCGAAATGGCCAAGGATATCGTATCGCTCGGCAATCAGACCGGCGAGGGATGGTTCCTGACCGGAGAAATGCTGGAGCTGATCCATTCCGGTGTCAACAACATCGTATGTACACAGCCGTTCGCGTGTCTGCCGAACCACGTCGTGGGCAAAGGTGTTATCAAGGAACTGCGCAGACAATACCCGCTCTCAAATGTCGTGGCGATCGATTACGACCCGGGTGCAAGTGAGGTAAACCAGCTGAACCGTATCAAGCTGATGCTCTCTACGGCGCAGAAAAATCTGAGAAAAGAACAGTCGGGAAATGCTGCAAAATAAGCAAAAAATCCCATGAAATAACAAAACGGCCGCGGGACTGAGATTAAGTCCTGCGGCCGTTTCGTTATTCATTATTCATAAATGTCTGCATGCAGCCATTTTGTCATTCCTTATCCATGCACGGTTCATTGCCGGCATGAACATTTTCAATCTGCCAGTCAATCGGTTCCAGTCCGTTCTGCACCAGAAACTTATTCGTACGGGAGAACGGTCTGCTGCCGAAGAACCCGCGGTATGCCGACAGCGGACTGGGATGCGGTGCCTCGAGGATCAGATGCTTCGGATTGTTCAGCATGGACTTTTTCAGCTGTGCCGGACGCCCCCAGAGAATGAATACCATCGGGCGGTCCACTTCATTCAGGATCCGAATCGCCGCATCCGTGAATTCCTCCCACCCGATCCCACGGTGAGAGTTTGCCTGATGTGCCCGCACAGTCAGAACCGTATTCAGCAGAAGGACTCCCTGCTTCGCCCATTTCGTCAGATGCCCGTTGTCCGGGATATAACATCCACAGTCTTCGTGTAATTCCTTATAGATATTCACAAGTGATGGCGGAATCTCCACATCCGGTTTCACGGAAAAGCAAAGTCCGTGAGCCTGTCCGTCCCCATGGTACGGATCCTGTCCAAGGATCACGACCTTGACCTCACTAAGCGGAGTAAACGCAAATGCATTGAAAATGTCATCTGCCGGCGGGTAAATGGCCCGTGTACGATATTCCTCATTCACAGTCTGATACAGTTTTCTATAATACGGCTTGGAAAATTCCGGTTTCAGCGGAATGAGCCAGTCATTTGAAATCGGCGGCATGGATATCCCTCCTTTTCTCTTCTGCCATTTTCCCTTTTATCATCGGGTATCTCTTCAGCTCTCTGCAGAATTTCAGAGAATGCTTCCTGTCTGCCTGCAGATTACACCTCTATAATCTCACTGACACGTCACGGCCGCGCAGGTATTCCTTTACCTGCCGGATTTCCAGTTCTTTATAATGGAACAGTGATGCCGCCAGTGCCGCATCTGCCTTACCGTCTGTGAGCGCATCGTAGAAGTGCTCCATTGTACCGGCACCGCCGGATGCAATGACCGGCACTGAAACGTGCTCAGCAATGGTTCTTGTCAGTTCAATATCATATCCGGCTTTCGTGCCGTCGCAGTCCATACTGGTCAGCAGAATCTCCCCCGCACCGAGCTGATCGGCCTTCATCGCCCACTCCACGGCATCAATGCCCATATCAACCCGACCGCCGTTCTTGTAAATATTCCAGCCGGAACCGTCCGGGCGGCGTCTCGCATCAATCGCAACGACAACGCACTGACGTCCGAATTTCTCAGCGGCTTCCCGTATCAGATCCGGATTCATGATCGCTGCCGTATTAACGGAAATCTTGTCCGCTCCCTCGCGCAGCAGCATCTTGAAATCATCCACGGTACGGATGCCTCCGCCCACTGTAAACGGAATAAACACCTTCTTCGCTACCTCGCGCACCATTTCCACAACAGTCTTCCTCGCATCGGAGGATGCGGTAATATCAAGGAATACCAGTTCATCGGCACCGGCCTTATCATATGCCGCTGCAATTTCCACCGGATCACCGGCATCTTTCAGATTCACAAAGTTAACACCCTTCACGACACGTCCATTGTGCACATCCAGGCATGGAATAATTCGTTTTGTAAACATTTCTGTACCCTTCCCTTCTTTCTCTGATCTGAGACAAAACAGAATTCTTTTCTGTCCTGCATACAGGTCCGGCAGCTTCTGTCACACCTCAATAAAATTCTTCAGAATCGCCAGTCCGACCTCACTGCTCTTCTCCGGATGGAACTGACACGCAAATACATTGCCCTGCTCCACCGATGCATGAATATGCGTCGAATACTGCGTGGAAGCCTTCACGATCTCCGGCTCCTCCGCCTTCAGATAATAAGAATGTACAAAATATACGTAAGATCCTTCCGGGATTCCGGCAAACAGTCTGCCCGGATGGTCATACTTCAGTGAATTCCAGCCCATATGCGGAATCTTGAGTCCCTCCTGATCCGGAATCCGAAGAATCTTTCCTTTACAGATCCCCAGTCCCCCGACTCCCGGAGTCTCTTCACTGGATTCAAACAGAAGCTGCAGTCCCAGACAAATGCCGAGGAACGGCCTGCCGCTCGCAGCCACTTCCTTAATTACTTCCACAAGACCATAGCGGTGCAGCTTATCCATTGCATCGCCAAATGCTCCCACACCTGGAAGCACCACACGATCTGCACTCAGAATCTCCTCCCGGTCACGTGTGATCACTGCCTTTTCCCCCAGATAGTCAAATGCCTTCTCCACACTTTTCAGATTTCCTGCATCATAATCGATAATAGCTATACTCATACCGTCACTCCTCAACTGTTCTTCTACATATTATCCATCTGCCGTACAACCAGAATATGCGGCCGGATTTTCACAGCGCAAAAAAAGAGGAAGTTGTATTCCTCATACAACATTCCTCTTCAATTTATCATAATTATTCACATCATACAAGAAATATTTCACACACCCTACAGTTTGGAATATCCGTAGCTGTTCACGATCGCATCAATCTTCTGATTCTGTGCACACAACGGGCATTCTGAAGAAGAATACGTCCTGTAATTCGCCACATCCTCTGCACCGAAAATATAATTGATCTCCATACCTTCAATGTTTTTGCTTGCACTGAAGATTGCTGAAACACCTTCGACAATTCCTCCGTAATACTGCACACATTCCATCGCTCTCGCTATGGTACGTCCCGTCGTTGCGGATGCCAGCAGGAGCAGACAATGCTTTCCATTGATCATCATCTGCATATTGTCACGGAAGATCAGCTGTCCGCCCGGGTTCATTTCCGGTGCGACAATATACATGGTCTTGTGCTGATTCAGAGACATGATACCGGAAGCCGTCAGTTCATCAGCCAGGTATGCGCCTATAACCTCACAGCCATCCATACAGATGATCGTATCAATATACGTGCTGGAAGAATATTTGCGAGCCAGTACGGATGCCGCAGCCGCAGCCTCACTCTTTCTGGATTTCATGATCGTCATATCCACATAGTAGTTGATATGAGAATGGTTCGTCGCAAAGTGGCCCGGAATAACACGGATAATCGCATTCTGATTCACACTTGAGTGGATTTTGGTCGCTCTGTTTTCCATAGAAATACCTCCGAATATTAAATTCAGCTCCAGGCATCGGCACTGCGCCGACCTCACGCCCCTGGCTCTGTTTCATATGTCTATCATACACAATATTCTTCCATATTTCAAGTAATTTTTAGAATTTTTGCACAATTCAAAAACTGTTTCTCTCTTTATTCAGGCAAAAACGCAGGAACGTGCAGACTTGTCATCGTGTTCCTGTGTTCTGTCTGAATATTATTCTGACCATACTCCCGGCAATTCCGGAATGTTCCTGCTATTTCTGCTTCAGGACACACATCATGCAAAATCTCCACGCTCCCTGTTCACGTTCCTGCAATCCGGCCGGAAGCTTTATTTCTCCAGCAGAAATTCCACCGGTGATGCCAAAACACTGATTCCTTTTTCAGCCACTTCCTCTGTCAGCTGCGGAAAGCGGCTGTTCACACGGACCAGCGTCGCTTTACGGTTGTACATAGCTACTTTTTCAAACGGCCAGCGCACCACCTGCGGGAAACGGAAGCTGACTCCCAGTTCGAGAATACACAGTTTCCGGTTCAGCGTGCACGAAAGCCATTTTGTATACTTCTCCCACTGCGGCAGATATCCCTCCTCGAGATAGCCCTCTGTCTCTATCGTATGAAACTGCAGCGGCTTCCCGCAGACCGGGCAGACCGCCGCACTGCGATCGCCGGCCTTCAGCACCCGATCCCGAATCTCTTTTGCCTCTACAATATGTTCCCCACACTGCATTTTCGCCATACTTCCGCACGGCGCAACAATCAGATCCCGCTCCAGCTTTGACCGGAAGATCAGATCATCCGTATTCATAGTCACGACGAAATACGGCTTTGCTCCGACCAGCTCACGCAGCCGGTCATATGCCCGGATCACTTCATGATCATCCGGCAGCTGCTCATAACAGCTGCTTCTGTAAAACGGTTCCAGCCCGGCATCTGTATCCTGAGCCGGATATTCCGGTGCAAACTCCTCTCCGATTCCGATCAGGATCATTTCCGCATCATTTATAATATCCACTATTTTCTGTTCCATAGCTTTCCTCCAGTAGCGCACCTGCTGCGCTTTAATCCAGGTATGCATAGCTTTCCTCCGGTAGCGCACCTGCTGCGCCTTAATTCAGGTATGCATAGCTTTCCGTTCCTTATTCTATCACTGAATCCTGCTTTTCTCCACCATAAAATCTGTTTCCAGATTACAATTTTCTATTACAGTTTTTCTGCAGTTTTCTCCTGCGTTCCATTTCTCTGCTTTTCTCCTGCAACTTTCTATGCACTATTCAGACTTAAATACTGTTTTCGCATACATTGTCAAATACTCTTTTCTTCTGCATCTTTACTGGACTATTTTAAAGAATCAGGATATACTAGTAACACTGAGTCCGTCGGTAGTATGTACGAACGGACGGAAACAAAAGCGAAAGGAAAAGGGGTTAGAAACATGGGAGAAAATTACAATGATGATATGGAGTATGAAGCACGACGCGAGCAGCGCCGCAAAAGACGCCGCCGGGCCGTTATGCAGCGTACTGTTACGATGATCATTCTGCTGCTGATCGTATGCGCCGCTGCAGTATTTGGTGCAGGCGTACTGCTCAAAAACAGGGGACTTCTGGATAATTTTTCTTTTGGAAATCAGAAGACGGCAAATACACAGCAGGATGGAACTTCCAATATAACAAAAGAGACCGATGCATATACTGAGAACAGCGCAGAGAATGCTTCAGCGGCCGCCGTTGCCGGCAATGATGAATCGGAAGTCTCATCCAGGAAGGAAACGGAAGTTCAGACAGAACTGCAGACAGAGACCGCTGCACCGTCTGCTGAAACTGCAAATGTGCTTGAAGAAGCCGGACTTCTGGCTGCCGGATATGACTATGACGGAGCGATCGAACTGCTCAAATCTGTTCCTTCGTATGAATCCGATTCAGAAATCACAGCAGCCATCAGCGAATACGAAGCGACAAAAGCCACCTGTGTAGCAGTAGATGTGACAACAGTTCCACATATTTTTTACCACTCACTGATCAATGACACAGACCGCGCTTTCGATGTATCCACGCTTGAACAGTTTCAGGTAAACGGCATGAATGCATGGATGACTACCGTGGAAGAATTTGACAAAATCACACAGGCTCTGTATGACAATGGCTACGTATACGTTCGCCTGCGTGATCTGGTAGTCCAGACCACAGACGAAAACGGCAACGTTTCATTTTCACCGAACACCAGCCTGATGCTGCCGCCCGATAAGAAGGCAATTGTACTCTCCATTGATGATCTGAGCTACTATCATTCCTACGAAGCAGCCGGTTATCCGGAAAAGCTTGTTCTCGATGAGAACGGGGATGTGAAATGTCTGTATACCAGTGCAGACGGTACAGAACAGGTCGGTGATTACGATGTTGTTCCCCGTCTGAACACCTTCCTGAAGGAACACCCGGACGGAGCCTACAAGGGTGCACGGGGACTGATCGCAATGACCGGCTACAATGGTGTGTTCGGCTACCGCACGGATGAGGATTATGAAACACAGCAGAATCTCATGGAAGATCAGCGCAAATGGCTTGATGCCCATCCGGACTTTGACCGGAATGAGGAAATTGCGGAGGCAACAAAAATTGCAGATGCCATCAAGGAAAGTGGTTGGGAATTCGCAAGCCATACCTGGGGTCATCTGAGCGTTACGAGCAGATCACTGGAGGACCTGCAGAAAGATAACGAGAAATGGATAAGCAATGTCGGCAATATCGTAGGAACGGTCGACACTATTATCTTTGCACATGGCAACGATATCGGTGACTGGCAGGACTACAGCGAAGACAATGAGAAATATCAGTATTTCAAGAGCGCCGGTTACAATTTCTACTGCAACGTAGACGGTTCCACTCCGTACTGGGTACAGATCCGTAATGATTATGTACGCCAGGGACGGATCAATCTGGATGGCTACATGCTGTATAAATCCAGTATCGGCGAGACGACTGTCATCGATAACCTGTTTACCGCGTCCGAAGTATTTGACTCCCGCCGTCCGACTCCTGTTGTCGCAAACGGCGAAGCATGATCACCACTTTCTGCTGAATCAAACGAACGGAGGAATTCCAATATGAACCCAAACAACGACCTGTTGATCGTCATTGATTTTCAGAACGTATATCTTCCCGGTGAAGAATGGGCCTGCCCAAATGCACCGGAAGCAGTCAGAAACACATGTGCACTTATTGATTCCGGTAAAATCGGCCGCGTGGTGTTCACCCGTTTTACTGCACCGCAGCAGCCGGTGGGTACATGGAACCGCTACAATTCCGATAATTCAGAAATCAATCATGATGCCTATCTGAATGAAATGATCGCCGAAATACAGCCGTACCTTAACAAATGGCCGGTCTATGAGAAATCAACGTATACTTCCATGCGCATTCCGCAGCTTGTGGAGGCAGCAAAAAATGCCGACCGCGTGCTCCTGGCCGGAGTTGTTGCAGAGTGCTGCGTACTTGCAACAATGATGGAAGCCATTGACGACGGTTACCATGTGGTATATCTGACAGACTGCGTTGCCGGACAGTCAGATGCCCACGAGGAATGTATCCGCAAAATTGCCGAAGGATTTGTTCCGGTACATGCAGAAGTCATGGACAGCAGAACTTACCTCGAACAGTGTGAGAACGGAACTGCATCATAAATTTATAAATATTTTCTGAAACTCTGTTCCATGCCGCAGATACTGGGACCCGCTCAGAAAAGCACTCAGGGGCAGCATTTGACACACTCCGATTCCGGTGTGCGTCCATGCTGCCCCTGTTTCTTTGCCCCAGATCCTTTATTTCAGATTCTTTATTTCAAATCCTGTATTTTAACTTTTTATTTCAAATTCTTTATTTCGAATCCTTTCTCCTGGTCCCTGTTTCTGACTTCCGGTCTGTTCTCTGTCTTCCCCCTGAATTCAGGTCTCTATTTATTCTTCAGGCTCATCAGATACAATGCCTCCAGTGCAGCCAGAATCTCATTCTTCTCTCCCTGTGCCGCTGCATCTTCTCCATCTTTATAGGAAGAAATCCCCTCCTTCAGATCTTTCTTCCATTCAACAACGACATTCAGGATTCCTGCTGTCCGCACTCCGCGCATGGCTCCGACAGCAAACAGGGCCGCAGTCTCCATATCTGATGCAAAAATCCCCTTTCCCGAATAAAACTCATCAATCTTCGGTTTCTGCTTCAGGTACAGTCCATCGTGACATCTGGTCGGTCCGGTACAGTGTGTAAATCCGAGAGAGCGGCAGGCCTCCTCACATGCTCCGAGAAGCTGCCTGTCGGAATACGCATACTGAATCCCGTCCTCAGCCGGACTGCCGACACCTGCCTCTCCTTCGGGGTGAAATTCTCCGCTGGCATAACGCAGATATCCGGTGTACGTCTGGCTGGCTCCGTCATCGCAGACAGCACGGTCACAAAGAACAAGTTCTCCCAGAGAAAGATGACTCTGAAGTGCACCGCAGCTTCCGATACGAACCATATCCGTCACTCCCAGATCCGCCAGTTCCTCGACGCATATGGCTGTGGATGCTCCGCCCATACCGGTAGAAACGGCAAGAATACGCACTCCCTTATAAGTTCCTGTAATACTTTTGTACTCGCGGCTGAATCCCTCCGCCTTTACATCGGACAGATACTCTGCGATGGCATCTACGCGTGCCGGATCACCGGGAAGGATTGCTGCTCTGGCCTGAATACTCTCATCCAGCTGAATATGTGGCATTTTACTCATAATTTCCTCCAATCAAACGCTAACACGGCCGTTTTTCTTTATCTTACCACAGCATAACTTTATGCACAATTAGAGAAAAAGGAATAAAAAATGAATCAGGTCTGATATTTTCGGGCATAATTCCGATACTCCCGGAAACACTGTCTTATAACGGGAAAACACCCCGGAAATAATCAGAAACGAATCCTGCCGCAGGTTACGGACAGATTCCTGTTGGCCAAAATTGGGGAGGAATTATTATTATGAGTGAAACACAGAACATCAGTGCACAACTGACAGCCAACCGCAGCTGTATGAACCGGCTGCTGCCGCTGCAGGAAAGTTTTGACCTGATTCAGCGGGATATCACAATCGGCGGACGGGATTCCACCTTCTATTTTCTGGACGGTATGATCAAAGATGAGGCAATGGTCAAAATCCTGTCCGCGCTGTTTCAGATACGGGCGACAGATATGCCTGCAGACGCGGCCGCCTTTTCCCGGCAATGCATTCCTTACGTGGAAGTCGATGTGATTACTGATTATAATACCGTCATACGGAATGTTCTGTCGGGCGTGACTGTACTGTTTATTGACGGCTATGAAGCCGGTATTGCAATCGACTGCAGGACTTACCCGGCCAGAAGTGTAGAAGAGCCGGATAAAGACAAGTCACTCCGCGGCTCAAAGGACGGTTTTGTGGAAACGGTTGTCTTTGATACAGCACTCATCCGCAGAAGAATCCGTGATCCGCATCTCGTAATGGAAATGCTGGAAATCGGTCAGTCCTCCCGTTCTGATGTTGTACTGTGCTATCTGAAAAACAGGGCAGACCCCAAAATACTGGAAAACGTACGAAAAAAACTGCAGTCCATGCACACAACAGACCTGTGTATGAATCAGCAGAGTCTTGCAGAAGCTCTGATCGGTACGAGATGGTATAATCCTTTTCCGAAATTTAAATTTACGGAACGTCCCGATACGACGGCTGCCTGTCTGATGGAAGGAAAAATCGCCATACTGGTAGACAATTCTCCGGCTGCAATGATTTTGCCCACCTCCATCCTGGATATGATCGAAGAAGCCAATGATTACTATTTTCCGGCATGGACTTCTCTGTATCTGAAAATATCCCGTGCCATCATTCTGTTCCTGACTGTTTTCCTGACACCGGTATTTCTGCTTCTGATGCAGAACCGGCAATGGCTGCCCGAGGCCTTTGCATTTGTGGCAGTCCGTGATACGGTAAATATTCCTCTGGTGTATCAGCTGCTGATCCTGGAACTGGCCATTGACGGTCTTCGCCTGGCCGCTCTGAACACCCCGAATATGCTGAGTACACCGCTCAGTGTATTTGCCGGACTTGTACTTGGAGAATTTGCAGTGAACTCCGGCTGGTTCAATTCGGAAGTGATGCTGTACATGGCCTTTGTTGCTGTAGCGAACTATACGCAGCCGAATTTTGAATTAGGATACGCAGTAAAGTTTATGAGAATCATTCTGCTGATTCTGACAGCAGCGCTTGACTGGACAGGATTTCTGGCCGGATGTCTGCTGGTCATTTTGCTGATAGCGACAAATCGGACACTGGATGGAAGAAAATACTGGCACGTAACAAGAAACTGATCAAATTCCCGAAAAAACTGTAAAAAATGCCTGCCGGCGAAGGATTGCTTTGCCTCCGCCGACAGACATTTTGTATCCGTTAACCGTTATAAAATTTATACTGCCTCTGCTGTCTTTGTTTCCTCTTCAACAGACTCTGTGCATTCTGTTATCTGGGAAAATATGTTGCTGATACCCGAAATTGTAAATACAGTGCCTGGAGTTGAATCGTTCTGGCCGTTAAATGCGCCGTCTGCAGCGTCGGACGGCATCTCGCCCGGTTCCATTCCCTCCGGCATCTCGCCCTGCTCCATTCCTTCCGGCATCTTGCCCTGCTCCATTCCTTCCGGCATTTCACCCTGCTCCATTCCTTCCGGTATTTCGCCCTGCTCCATTCCCTCCGGCATCTCGCCGCGGCCTCCGCCCATCATAGTGCCTCCGCCGCCCATACCCATGCTCTGGCTGTACTGCAGCTGAACTGCATCGGTATAGTCTGTAATGTTGGTATAAATGCTGCCGTTCAGATCACCTGTCACAGAAGATACTTTATACAGAGTGTAATCCCCGTCTGCGAGATCCTCTCCGCTGTAGACCAGAATCTGATAATCATTCACACCGCAGAATGCAGCTACCGGTTCGTCTGCACTGTTCTTCAGAAGCAGCAGCTGTCCTTCCTCTGCTTTCTGTGCAAAATTGAGTACCATAAACGGCTGTGCGGAATCCCCGGAAATCTCATCGTACATATTTCCGCCGGCCAGAACGGTTCCGCCGTTAATATAGATTCCCATATCAGAATCAATACCGCTGTCCTGACTGCTGCCGTTTGCACCTGTGATAACATAACCGCCATTGATAACGAGCCAGCCGTTCGAATCGATTCCGTCTCCTTCCTCTCCGAACCCGGAATCGCAGGTGATGGTTCCGCCGTTAATCGTGCAGACAGACACATAATCCTCACTTGCATTAATTGCATCATCACTGGAATTAATAATAACTTCACTGCCGTTGATCGTCATATGAAGCGCAGAGGACATACCCTCGTTATCAGAAGTAAGTACCAGTTTACCGTTTCCGTCCTCTTCACCATTCACATTGAAAGACACCAGAGAATCGATCGCCGCATCAAATTTCCATGCCTTCTTGGCCTCATCCGCGTCGATCTGTTCCTGTGTTGTACCTTCTTTATAAATCTTCGCCACATGCGAACCGTTAATAATATTCTCACTGCCGTCTGCAAGGATCAGGTTAAAGCCTGCAGCACCGGTATCCACGTCCTTAGTGGCCGTTTCTGTATCATCACTGCCGCATTCATACGCATTGAACACAACAATGGCAGATGCAGCAGTACAGTTGATCTCAGCATTATCCAGAATCAGGTTCACAACTGCATCTGCATCCTCGCGGGAATCCTCCCCGAGATCCACTGCAATCTGTCCCTTTGAAATACTTCCGCTCACGCGATATGTACCCGGCTGTGTGATCGTAATGACGGTGTGCTCCGCAGCTTCCTCTTCCGTATGTCCGTCCTCCTCATCGCCTGCTCCGTATGTGGCTTCCTGACCGGCCTTATAATAGATCATTTCTGCACCGGCATACACTGCCGCAGCAGGGTCTGCGGAAATCTCCGCCCCGTCCACCGTAATCACATCGTCTGACAGCACGATCCGTGTCTCCCTCACGTTCACATCTTCTGTATTGTCCCTCTGTGTCTCAGCTGCTTCTGTCGTCTCTTCCTCAGCATACACTGTGCCGGATACACCGAGAATCATTACCGCTGATAATGACATTGCCAGTACAGAAGTCCATAATTTTCTTCTTAACATAAACTCACCATTCCCTTTTTATAATCTGTATACAAAGCGAAAATCGCCGTGCATCTTTGCAGAAGCTGGCTGCTCCTGCCGCCTTTGTTATTATAAAAAACGAGAATGGTGCAATTGTGTGCTTTATGTGAAAATTCTGTGTCCTGTTGTTTTTTTCTTCCGGATCTTACTCAGTATCCTCCGGAGCATATCCCGTATTCCCGACATTCATCCGATACCCGACTCCCAGTTCGTTCTGAATATACTGATTATATCCCGGCCTGGCACCGAGTTTCTTCCGGATATTTGCCATATTTACCTGCAGCTTCTTCACACTGCCGGAATCGTTGAAATTCCAGATTTCTTTGATGATCTCTGCATAGGTCATCATTTTTCCCGCATTCGCCGCAAGCAGTGTTACGATATTGTATTCCGTCTGGGTCAGCTTCACTTCTGTTTTGTCCACGCTCACTTTGCGCTGTTCATAGTCTATTTCCAGCCCGTTTACGCTGAATTTTTTTCTGGCATCCGCCCCACGCTCCATATTCTGAAGGCGTATCCGAAGGGCCGCCCGTACCCGCGCCATCAGTTCTGCTGTCCCGAACGGTTTCGTCACATAATCGTTCGCGCCGCCGTCCAGAGCAGCCACTTTATCCGATTCATCCGTACGCGCTGACAGCACCAGGATCGGCACCGCCGAATCCTTCCTCACCATCTGTATAAAGTCAATGCCGTCCCCGTCCGGCAGGCCCAGATCCAGAATGATCAGATCCGGCAGATGTGACAGATACATCATTCTGCCTTCCGCAGCATTCTGCGCCTCAACGACCTGATATCCGTTTGCCGTCAATATTGTCTTCACAAAATTTCTGATATTGGCCTCGTCTTCAATAATCAGAATCCTGTACCTGTTCCTCGTCAAAACCTTCTCCTTTCTCCGCCCGCAGCGTGAATCTGAAACTGCATCCCCCCGTTTTCAGATTCTCTGCATGGATTTCTCCTCCATGTGCTTTGATCACAGATGCACACACAGTCAGCCCGATTCCCATGTTATGTTTCTGATGATCCGCCGGCGCATCCTCTCTTTCATAATACCCCGTAAAAATCGCACCGATCCGCTCCTTCGGAATTCCGCAACCGTCATCCCTGACCTCAAAGACCACATTCTCACCATTTCTGAACACATTCAGTTCCAGCCTTGTCATTCCCTTTGCATGCTGCACGGAATTCTCCAGCATATTCACAATGACCTGCGTGATCAGTACGGAGTCCATCGGAATACAGATGAATTCATCCGGAATATTCACCTGCACCGGCTGCATCGGATACCGTTTCCGGAACCGTACCAGTACAGAGTCGATCAGTTCTTCAAGGACTACCGGTATTTTATTCAGACGCACGTTTCCGCCTTCGATCCTTGTAACAGATAAAAGGTTCTCAACCATACCGATCAGCCACTGCGCATCTTCTTTTATGCCTTCTGCCAGCTGCATCAACTGTCCGTCTGTCAGACTCCCGAAGTTCTCGATCATAGTCTGGCTGGAACCATAGATCGTCGTGAGCGGCGTGCGCAGATCATGCGAAACAGCCCGCAGCAGATTGCCGCGCATCTTCTCCTTTTCCGCTTCAGCCTTCAGTTTTTCCTGACGCTTCAGCTTGGTCGTCAGTGCACTGGTCATAATGGTGATCACCAGCATAACGACAGCAGAAACAAGATTTTCCGTAATGCTGAAATTAAACTTAAAATACGGAAATGCAAATGCATAATTGACCGACAGCATACTGATCAGAGATGCCGCAATTCCCCAGACATACCCTTTCGTAAACAGAGAGACCAGAAATACAGCCAACGTAAACACAGCAGGGATCAGTGTATGTGCTCCTGCCACTTTCTCAATTCCGAGACTGATAAGAAAAAATAAGGCTAAAACAGTCACGGTAAACGCAAAATCCTTTATTTTCGCATACTTGCCAATCATTTTATTTTACTCCTCCGGCCGCATACCGGTACTGCTGCTCTGTGCAGATCGGAGACAGACGATCACTGCCTGTCCGGCTGCCGTCCTTCCGCTGTATCAGTCTTATTTACTGTTTCCGAAATATTCTTTGCTCTGTCCGGCTTTCCGTTTACTGTTTCTGAAATATTCTTTGCTCTGTCCGGCTTTCCGTTGATTGTCTCCCGCACGATATACTGCGGTGTATTGTTCAGAATCAGAATAATCTTTCCGAGATATTCTCCTACCACACCAAGCACCATCAGCACCAGTCCGAAAAATACAACCATCACACACAGCGTGGAGGACCATCCAACAGCCACATCCGGATTCAGAATCTTATTGATCACGACCAGTATCGTGATCAGCACACCTGCAAGCGCAGAAAAGACGCCCAGGAAAAAAGATACCCGCAGCGGAATCACGGAAAAGTTCCAGTATGCCAGCCACAGATTCAGAAGCTTTTTCAGTGTATAATTCGAGGAGCCGAATTCGCGTTTGAAATGCTCTACCTCCACGTTTCCGATATTGTGCGTAACACGATAAAAAATACCGTCAATGTAAGGATTGAAGCTGTCATATTTCATGACCTCTTCCTTCACTTTCCGGGAAATGATCCAGAAATTGCTCGACACGATCTCTTTCGGACGATTCAGCATGATTCTGGAACTCACTTCATTCAGTTTGCTGGTCAGATTCTTGAGCGAAGAATTCTTCTTTTTCGGGTATACCCCGTATACCACATCAAAGCCTTCTTCCATCTTATGGATCAGCCTGAACATCTGGGACGGATGTGTCTGCAGATCATCATCCATTCCGAGTACATAGTCCCCATTCGCATACGGCAGCGATGCCATCAGTGCATTATGCTGTCCGAAATTCCGCATCAGATTCACACCGCATACATTCGGATGCTCCTCACCCAGCTTTCTGATCTCATCAAATGTACCATCCTTTGACCCGTCATTTACAAGCACGAATTCACATTCATATCCTTCATTTTTCTCAAACTCCGCTATTACCAGTTCAACCACCTTGCGGATACTCTTTTCTGAATAATAGCAGGGAATTACCACCGACACTAACATGTCTTTCCTCCGTCCTGCAAAAGGAAATCATAGAACAGCGGCGTTCCTCCTGTATGCAGGAAAAGAATCCTGCTGTCCTTTATTCCCTGTTCTCTCATATATTCTTTCATTCCGTAAAATGCTTTCGCCGTATAGATCGGATCAAGCGGAATACTGTTGCGGCGGTATTCCTCACGGATACATTCCTTTATCCGTTCATCGTACTGCCCGTAACCACCCATGCGGTACGCATCCAGTATCATGATCTCATCTCTGAAATTTTCCGGAAGCTCCTTCCCGATTCCGGCAAAATAATCACAAATTCCATCCTCCGCTACCTGATATGCCCGCTCTGTTTCCCGGGAAGAGATCAGGATACCAAAGATCTTTTTGGAATCCCCTGCAAGCAGATGTCCGCATACCAGTCCGCTGTGTGTTGCACCAGTTCCGCACGGACAGAAAATACAGTCAAATTCCCAACCCTGCCTGCGCTCATACTCCCGGATCTGAGGATACACTTCTGCATACGCAGATGCGGCAGTTCCTTCATTTCCCTTTCCGAATTTATCCCCGTAAATATAATAAGGCTTCTTTCCCCGGCTGCGGATCTCATCCATAACCTGCTCCACAGTCGCAGCAATTTCGCCCGTCCTGCAGTGAATGATATTCACATTCGCCCAGTCGATCAAATGTGTATTGGCAGTCGGGGCACTGTCCTCCTCCCCGCTGTGCGAGCAGATCATGTGACACTCCACACCATGACTGCAGCACAGATTCGCCAGTACTCTGCACAGGTTGGAATGCCTGCTTCCGTATATGATCATGCTGTCACATTTTTTCTCTTTCATGTCCTGAAAAAAGGCATTTGCGATCCGGACTTTGTTGCCTCCCATGGAAAATGGAAGCAGATCGTCACGCTGTATGTACAACTGATTGCCGTCGTCAGCCTCGTGTTTCAGGCGCTGTATTATGATATCCATCGCAGTGTTCTACTCCTTCTGATGCATGACTGTGCAGACCGTGCACAGCTTTTTGTAACAGGCCGTTCCCCACGCCTGTCAATGCAGTTTGATTATAATTCATTTTATGGCAGTGTGCAAGTACGGCTGAAAAGGCTGTTGACAAAGACTGTTCACTAAGCATAAAAGTTCCAGTTTCCTCATCACCGCTCACATCATTCCTGTCTTGAAGACACCGACAAAATGTTCTATAATGGAAAACGTTTCAACACACAAAAAGGATGAAAAAACATGAAAAAAATTATGATACTGGGAGCCGGCACATATCAGGTACCCCTGATCCGTACGGCGAAACGAATGGGCCTTTTTACCATCGTGGTAAGTATTCCGGGAAAATATCCGGGATTCGCACTGGCCGACCGAATTTATGAACTGGATACCCGCGACTGTGAGGCGGTGCTTGCGGCTGCGCGTGAAGAAAAAATTGACGGAATCTGTACTTCCGGTACGGATGTTGCAGTCCGGACCATCGGTTATGTCTGTCAGCAGATGGGACTGAGCGGAATTCCATATGAAGCTGCCAGAATTGTAACGGACAAAGCACTGATGAAAGAAGCATTTCTGAAAGGCGGTGTCTGCACTTCCTGCGGCCGCAGAGCATATTCTGCCGATGAGACAGGGCAGGCAGCACAGGAACTCGGATTTCCCGTCGTGATCAAGCGTGTGGACAGCTCCGGAAGCCGTGGCATCTCCGTTGTCCGATCACAGGAAGCAGTGAATGACGCATTCGATCATGCCATCCGCGGTTCCTCCAGGGACTACGTACTGGTCGAGGGATTTCTCAGCGGAAACGAGATCGGAGTCGACGGCTTCGTCCTTGACGGAAAGCTGGTCTTTCTCGCTCCGCACGATAAATTCGTTTATCAGGGTGCAAACATTACCGTTCCGGCAGGACATGCATTTCCGTATTTGTGCAGTGAGACTGTCCGGACGGAAATCACGCATCAGATGCAGGCTGCCGTGACTGCCGCCGGCATCAACAACTGTTCTGTCAATGCAGATGTCTTCGTAGACGGTGACAGAGTCTCCATCATTGAGATCGGAGGGCGAACCGGTGCAACCTGCATCCCGGAACTGATCTCGATCTGCTGCGGATTTGATTTTTACGAAAAAATGATCCGGAATGCACTGGGCGAAGAAGTGGAGTTTCGCTGCGGCACACCGAAACCCTGCATGGCAAAGCTGCTGCTCAGTCCTGTGAACGGCATTATCACAGATATCGACTATGCCGGAATTGAAGCTCTGCAAGGTCCGGACGTAAGCATTGTGCTGGATTATGCGGTCGGAGATCCGGTCAGCGCAATGGCCGACGGAACAGACCGGATCGGGCATGTGATCGCCGTCACTGACAGCGAAGCCGGACTGGATACACTGATTTCCCGTGTATACCACTGTATTTCTGTTGACAACAAACCACTGGATGAGGTCTGATCATCAAACACTCATCTGATTTCAGGGCGCCTGATGTGCGCCGGAGGAAATTATGGCACGAATAAAGAACTATCTGCTGCTTCATTTAACGGTGATGCTCTTTTCTTTCACCAGTGTTTTTTCAAAGCTGGCTTCCGGCTGCTACAGCCGGAATGGTCTGGCTGACCCTCTGCTGTATGTATTTCTGTTGTGCATGCTGCTAAACTGCTTCCTGTACGCACTCGTCTGGCAGAAGATCATCAGGAAATTTGATCTCAACGTAGCCTACGCAAACAAGAACGCGTACCTGATCTGGTCACAGCTCTGGGCGGTCCTGATTTTCCATGAAAGCCTGTCCGTCCGGAACATTATCGGGCTTCTTCTTGTATTTATCGGAGTATTGGTGGTGATTTTCAATGAATAATTATATGAAACTCATGATTGCCGGAACGTTCCTTTCTGCCATTTCACAGATTCTGCTGAAGCAGAGTGCGAACCGTCCGCATAAAAAAGCAATTTATGAATATCTGAACTGGCGTGTGATCCTCTCCTACTGCATTTTCTTCGGAGTGCTGCTGATGAATACATATGCGTACACGAAGGTCGATATGAAATACGGGGCGGTCATTGATACACTGAGTTATGTATTTGTAATGATACTGTCATGCCTGCTGCTCAGGGAAAAATTCTCCCTCGGAAAGATCATCGGAAATCTGATCATCATGGCCGGGGTGATCGTCTACACTCTGTAAGGCTGAATGGCCTCATTACATAGCGATCATATAATATAGATAACGAAAACAGAATTCAGGAAAGGAAGCTCACATGATAAATTTTCTTGTAAAACGATTTGTAAATGACTATGAAAACATCGGGAACACCAAAGTACGCACCGCCTACGGTATGCTGTCCAGCTGCGTCGGCATTGGCTGCAACATCTTTCTGTTCCTCCTGAAACTTGCCGTCGGTCTGGTAGTTAACTCTGTCTCCGTCATGTCAGATGCATTCAACAATCTCTCCGATGCCGCCTCTTCCATCATCAGCTTCGTCGGTGTGAAAATGGCAAGCCGACCGGCCGACAAGGAGCATCCGTTCGGCCACGGCCGCATGGAGTACATTTCAGCGCTGATCGTATCCTTTCTGGTCATTGAGGTCGGCTGGACCCTGTTCAAATCCTCACTTGACAAGATTCTTCATCCGGATACACTGAACTTCAATCCGATCTCCGTCTTTATCCTGGCCGCATCCATTCTGGTGAAACTCTGGATGGCCTACTTTAACACGACGCTGGGCAATCGCATCAATTCGTCTGTAATGAAGGCTACGGCCGCAGATTCACTGGGCGACGTACTGGCCACATCCGCTACTATCCTTGCCCTGATCGTATATGGCATCCTCGGATGGAACATCGACGGAATTGTCGGCCTGATCGTTTCGGTCATCATTGTGATCGCCGGATTTAACATTGCAAAGGATACACTCGCTCCTCTCATCGGTGAAGCTACGAGCCGGGAGGTCGCATCTGAGATTTCAAACTTTGTTGAAAGCTATGACGGAATCATCGGCACGCACGATCTGATCGTACATAATTACGGCCCGGGCAGAAGCATGGCCTCCATTCATGCTGAAGTACCGAATAACGTAGACATCGAGAAATCTCATGAGATCATCGACCAGATTGAAAAGGATGCCATGACGAGCCTCGGTATTTTTCTTGTCATTCATATGGATCCGATCGCCATCGGAGATGAAAAGCTGAATTACTACAAGGGCATCATGCTGCAGATCCTGCAGGACCTGAATCCGGAATTTACACTGCACGATTTCCGCATGGTCAACGGAGAGAAACGGATCAACCTGATCTTTGATCTGGTCGTCCCGTGCGAACTTCCCCCGGACCAGGATCATGTCCTTGCCCAGCAGATCAATCGTCTGATGCAGGAAAAAGAATCCCGCTGCTGCTGCGTCATCACTGTAGAGCGCGGATTCTGTGACCGTGGTTAAAAGTGATTCACACTTTCCATTTGTCAGAAACCCTGCTAAAATGAAAAAAATGATTTTTATTACTGTATTATAATAAAGCTTAATTTAAAAAGGAGTCACATTATGCAGAAAATAAAACGGATCCTGGCACTGACCGGTGTCATTCTTCTGGCCGGAATGTACCTCATCACTCTGGTTCTTGCACTGATTTCCAGCCCTGCTGCCAAAAATATGCTGATGGCGGCAATCGGCTGCACCATCGTAGTTCCATGTCTGCTTTATGCCATGATGCTGATCGCACGTGTACTGGACAGACGCAATCACGATGAGGCAGACTTTTCCTCAGAAAAATGATCATCCGAAAATAATTATTCAGAAAGGAGACCTGCCATGATTAAGAACATTATTTTTGACATCGGAAAGGTTCTGGTCGACTACGACTGGACGCAATATCTGAAAAGCTATGAGTTTGAACCGGAGAAAGAGGCTGCGGTTGCCGCTGCACTGTTCGGAGGTGAGAGCTGGAAGGAGCTGGACCGTGGTGCTCTGCCGCTTCCCGAGATTGAAGAGCTGTTCGTCTCCGGCGCTCCGCAGTATCGCGATGATATCCTGAGAGTCTTCCGCGATTCCGGCAGATGTATCCGCAGGCTGGATTATGCAATCCCGTGGATCACATCCCTGAAAGAACGCGGATATGGTGTATATTATCTGTCCAACTATTCCGAATTTATGATCGAAGCTACGCGTCAGGCACTTGATTTTCTGCCTTATACAGACGGCGGTGTATTCTCCTGCGATGTCAAACTGATCAAACCGGAACCCGAAATCTATCAGGCTCTGACAGAGCGCTATCCGTCAATCGTGCCGGAGGAGTCCGTCTTTCTTGATGATGTAGCAGAAAATGTGGCAGCTGCCCGTGCACAGGGTTTCCATGGAATCGTGTTTTCCTCCAGAGAGCAGGCCTCCGGTGAGCTGGAAGCACTGCTCATGCAGAAATAGCGAAGGGAAGTGTTCTTATGCCTGCATCACAACCACCTTCCCTGCGGGAAGACCGTCGCCACGGCGCCGGATCCTTCCGATGCGGCTATTATGTCGCTGACCCGACAGCAGATTCCTTCACCGTCAATCTTCACTGGCATGAGGAACCGGAGATCGTCTATTTTCAGCAGGGACATTTCACAGTGGAAATCAACATGGAGCGCTGCGAAATCGACTCAGAATGCCTGGTCTTCATTAACAGCGGTGAGCTGCATCGCATCATCAGCAACGGACCGTGCCGTGAATCGGCGCTCGTTTTCTCTCCGTATCTGCTGGGCTTTGTCACCAATGATGCGGCACAGAGTCAGGTCATCCAGCCGCTTTCCCAGCGGAAGCTGTTCTTCCCCAGGTGCCTCCGGCCGGAGCATCCCGCCTATGCCGGAATTTTGTCAGAATACCGCAGCCTGACTTCTCATCTTCGCATCGAGGAATTTTTTATTCCTCCTTCCACCAGTGAGCAGCTGTTTATCAAGGCTTCCCTCCTCAATATGCTCGGACTGCTTCTGGAACACCAGCTGCTGCAGACAGCCGGTGAAGTCAGCAACGAAAATATCGAATCCATCAAGAAAGTGCTCCTGTTCATCCATGAGCATTATTCCGAAAAAATCTTTGTGAAGGATCTCGCCGGTCTGCTGAGCCTGAATGAGCAGTATTTCTGCCGTTTTTTCAAAAAGGCGGTCGGACAGTCTCCGATTTCCTACCTGAACGGATACCGGATCCGCCGCGCCATCGATCTGCTGCTTGATACGGATATGCCGGTCACTGATATCTGTCTGGAATGCGGCTTCAACAATTTCGGCAACTTTCTGCGGGAATTCCGCAGCCAGACCGGAACAACACCACTTCAATATCGTATTGACAGTAAATCCAAAAAGTCAAAATAACGTAGTTTTCAATCAAAGTTTCGTAAGACATTTCTGAAAACAGCCACTATACTGAATGCATAATAACTGCAATACTTTCTCCCGGAATAAAGACATGCTCCGCATATTTCTGCGCAGCACACCTTTGACAGCACAGTTTTCCCGGAAGACACCTCTCTGCATACCATATGCAGGCTGTCTTCTTCCGCCGGCTGTGCATCCGGCGAGACGATTGCATCCTTTAAAGGAACTGTACGCGTACGAAGGCGGACAGACATTTCATACATAATTCCATTATATATTAACAAGGAGAAATTATTATGATCAGAAAATGGTGGCACAACAAAGTAGCATATCAGATTTATCCCAAAAGTTTTTATGACACCAACGGTGACGGTATCGGCGATATCCCTGGCATCATTCGCAAGCTGGATTATCTGGCCGACCTGGGCATCGACATTCTCTGGCTCTCGCCGGTCTATCTCTCCCCGCTGGCTGACCAGGGTTATGATATCGCCGACTATTACACACTGGACCCGCGATTCGGCACTATGGAGGACATGGAGGAACTGATCGCAGAGGCAAAGAAACGCGGCATTCAGATCCTGATGGACCTCGTAGTCAACCACTGCTCCGACGAGCATGAATGGTTCCGGAAAGCCATTGCCGATCCGGACGGAAAATATGGAAAATACTTCTATCTCGCTGACGCAAAGGATGGTATTCCCTGCAACTGGCGCTCCTATTTCGGTGGTTCTGTATGGGAACCGCTCCCGGGTACGGACAAACTGTATCTTCACGTGTTCCACAAAAAGCAGCCGGATCTGAACTGGGAAAATCCGGAGGTGCGCGAAGAAGTATACAAAAATATCAACTGGTGGCTGGACAAGGGTCTGGGCGGTTTCCGTATCGACGCGATCATCAATATTAAAAAAGCTCTGCCGTTCCACGATTACCCGGCAGACCGCGATGATGGTCTGTCCAGTGTCGAAAACATGCTGGCAGAGGCACAGGGCGTCGGTACATTTCTGCACGAGATGCGTGAGCGCACTTTTGCCGGATATGATGCATTTACCGTCGGTGAAGTATTCAATGCTAAACCGGAAGAGCTGAAAGAGTTCATCGGTGACGATGGGCATTTTTCCACCATGTTCGACTTCTCCACTACGATCTTCGGTGCGACCGGAAACGGATGGTACGACTGTACCCCGATCACTGCGGAAGATTACAAGAACTGCGTCTTCAGCTCTCAGGAATCCGTCAAAGATATTGGTTTCCTTGCCAATATCATCGAAAACCACGATGAACCGCGCGGTGTCAGCCGGTATTTGCCGGACGGCGAATGTACCGAAGCAGCAAAGAAAATGCTTGCAACCCTCAATATCATGATGCGCGGTATTCCATTCATCTATCAGGGACAGGAACTCGGTATGGAAAATACTGTATTTGAATCCATCGCGGATGTGGATGATATCTCCTCCCTCGATGAATACCAGACTGCACTGAACGCGGGCTGCAGCGAAGAGGCTGCCCTGAAGGCTGTCGCACGCTTCAGCCGCGACAACGCACGTACACCAATGCAGTGGAATGATGGCCCTTCAGCCGGATTTACAGACGGCACCCCGTGGCTGAAAGTCAACCCGAACTACACAAGAATCAATGCAGAATCACAGATTCCGGATGAGAATTCCATCTTTTCCTGGTACAAAAAGCTGATTGCTCTGCGCAAAAATCCGGATTATCTGGAATCCATCGTATATGGTGAGCTGATTCCGTATCTGCGGGAACAGAAGAACCTGATGGCATTCTACCGCCGTGGTGAAGGTCAGACGCTCCTCGTTCTCTGTAACTATCAGAAGGGTGCTCAGGAAGTCGCACTTCCAACCGACAGATATCAGCTTCTGCTCAACAACCTGCCGGAATTTAACACAACAGACGGCAAACTGCTGATGGAAGGTTATCAGGCAGTTGTGCTCGACCTGAGGGATTGAACTGTAAAAATACATTAAAGGGAATCCTGATGCGATTCTCTTAACAGACAGATACAGGAAAGGAATGGTACACAATATGATGAAAAAAACATGGTGGAAAGAAGCTGTTGTTTATCAGATTTATCCGCGCAGTTTCCAGGACAGCAACGGAGATGGTATCGGTGATATCCGCGGCATTATTTCCCGCCTCGATTATCTGAAGCTCCTCGGAATCGACGTGATCTGGCTCTCACCGGTCTATAAATCGCCGAATGATGACAACGGTTACGACATCAGCGATTACCGCGATATTATGACGGAATTCGGTACAATGGAGGATTTTGACTGCCTGCTTTCTGAAGCGCATGCACGCGGACTGAAGATCATTATGGACCTCGTTGTGAACCACACCTCCGACGAGCATGCATGGTTCATGGAAAGCCGCAAATCTGCAGACAATCCGTACCGCGATTATTACATCTGGCGCAGTCCGAAAGAGGACGGCTCTGCTCCGAACAACTGGGGTTCCTGCTTCGGCGGTTCGGCATGGAAATATGATGAGACAACTGACATGTATTTTCTGCATCTGTTCTCCCCGAAACAGCCGGATCTGAACTGGGACAATCCGACCGTCCGAAACGAAGTATTCGATATGATGAACTGGTGGTGCGAAAAGGGAATCGACGGCTTCCGCATGGATGTGATCAGTCTGATCTCCAAGCAGCCGGGACTGCCGGACGGCGAAGCAGGTGACAGCGGATTCGGTGACTTCGGCCCGTATGCTACACACGGCCCGCACGTTCACGAATATCTGAAAGAAATGAACGAAAAAGTCCTCTCCCGCTATGACCTGATGACGGTCGGCGAAACATCCGGTGTCACCGTGGAGGAAGCAAAAAAATATGCCGGCGAAGATGCCGGCGAGCTGAACATGGTATTTCAGTTCGAGCATGTGGAAGGTGACGGCAAATACGGTAAATGGACCGACGAGAAAGTCTCCCTGCCATACCTGAAAAAGACCATGTCCAGATGGCAGACCAGTCTGCATGGTCAGGCATGGAACAGCCTGTTCTGGGACAATCACGATCAGCCCCGTGCTGTTTCCCGCTTCGGTGACGATCGTCCGGCATACCGTGAGCTCTCTGCCAAGATGCTGGCCACCTGCCTGCATATGATGCAGGGTACACCTTATATCTTCCAGGGTGAAGAACTGGGAATGACCAACTACCCGTTCTCTTCCCTTGACGAATTCCGCGACATCGAGAGCCTGAATGCCTACCGCGACTGGGTAACAAACGGCAGTCTGTCTCATGAAATCTTCTGGCCGTGTCTCCTGCGCAAGAGCCGTGACAATGCCCGCACACCGGTACAGTGGGACAGCTCCGCAAATGGCGGCTTCACAACAGGTACTCCGTGGATCCCGGTCAATCCGAATTATACGGAAATCAATGCCGAAGCTGAGATCGCTGATCCGAATTCTGTTTTCCATTACTACCGCAGACTTCTGGCTCTGCGCAAACAGTACGAGATCATCGTATACGGTGAATATGAGCTGCTGCTTCCGGAAGATGAATCCATCTTCGCCTATACGCGAACGCTCGGCAGCGAAAAGCTGCTCGTAGTCTGCAACTTCACAGAAGACAGTCAGGCATTTACCGTACCGGAAGAATTTGCAGGTGCAAAGTACCTGATCGGAAATTATGATGAGGCATACAGAAACGATACGATCACCCTGCGTCCGTATGAGGCATTTGTGCTGAAAAAATAATACCCGCGGTTATAATGATATAATTTAAGGCTTCCTATGATTTGTTACTTCATCATAGAAAGCCTTATGAAAGTTGTGACTCATTTTGTATAAATTTCATCACTCTACTTGTACTTTAATCCATGTTCATCCTGTTTTATACAATTTTGTTAATGTATTTTCCACTTGCACTTCTTTAACTGGATACAATTATTCTAATAAAAAGTATACGATACTGTTATATATTCAACCTTAGAATACCACATTCCACCATCCCATATACCCGGGGTTGTAACTGTAACGGTTTCTTTCTTTGTGAATCCATTTTTAAATTGATATGTTTTATATTTATGATTTCGGTATTCTATACTGTCTCCATCATTAGAATACCATTTCTCATAAGATATTTGGTCCTATGTCAAGATTTAGTACAAG
>JBGVDJ010000044.1:0-22184 GCA_045119335.1 Candidatus Choladousia sp.
GTCTCCACATGCACCGAATTTCCAAACATATCAACCGGGCACACGCGCCTCAGCTCATACCCTTTCTCGCACAGATACTTCAGATCCCGTGCCAGCGTAGCCGAATCGCAGCTCACATACACGATCCGCTTCGGCCCCATCTGCACCATCGTATCAAGCACGCTCTCCTCACAGCCCCTGCGCGGCGGATCGATCACGATAACATCTGCAAAAATTCCGTCATTCTTATATTTTTCCGGCAGCACTTCCTCTGCCTTGCCGACATAGAAGCGGGCATTGGAAAAACCGTTCAGCTGTGCATTCTGCTTCGCGTCGCGGATTGCTTCCGGCACGATCTCGACACCGTACACCTGCTTCGCCTTCTGTGCCAGGAACAGGGAGATCGTACCGATACCGCAGTAGAGATCCCATACTGTCTTCTCTCCTGTCAGTCCGGCATACTCCAGCGCTTTTCCGTACAGCTTCTCTGTCTGCTTCGGATTGACCTGATAAAAGGACAGCGGCGAGATCCGGAAGAGGACATCCCCGATGGTATCTTCGATGTAATCCTGCCCCCACAGGGAAATGAGCCGGCGGCCCATGATGACATTCGTCTTTTCTCTGTTCACATTCAGCGTGATGCTGGTCATACCCGGGATCCGGGACAGTTCCTCTGCCAGTCGCTCTGCTCCCGGCAGCTTTGTTCCGTTGATCACAATGCACACCATAATCTGCCCTGTAGCAAATCCGACGCGGGTCATGACATGGCGGACCAGACCTTTGCCGGTCTCCTCGTCGTAGGATGTAATACCATGTTTGTCCATGTGAGCAAGCACAATCTCCAGAATCTGCTCATTCACTTCCGCGCCCAGCAGACAATCCCGACAGCTGATAATGGAATGGGTCCTTCCTGCATAGAAGCCGGTGCACAGCTTTCCTTCCCGGTCTTTTCCCACCGGGAACTGTGCTTTGTTGCGGTAGCGAAACGGTGTCTCCATGCCGAGGATCGGCTCCATCGGCGGATTCTCGAATTTGCCGATGCGCTGCAGATTGCTGCGAACCTTGTTCTCCTTGAAACGCAGCTGTGCCTCATAGCTCATGGCCTGAATCTGGCAGCCGCCGCACTGGCGCGCCACCGGACACGGCGGAGTGATGCGGTCGGGACTCGGTTCAAGAATGTTCATCAGTCTCGCATAGCCGTATGTCTTTTTCATTTTCATGACCTTTGCCTCGACCACATCTCCGATCACGGTATCCTTCACGAAGAGCGCAATGCCGCCACTGCGGCCCACACCCAGACCGTCGCTGCTCAGGTCTTCTATTTTAACTTTTACGATATCATCTTTCTTCATTCTCTCTCCTGCTGCCCTGCTGTGCATTTATATTTCTGTACTTTTTCTCAGGTTGGATTCGAACAGGCGGTTATAGCCCAGCCAGTCATTATTGTCGCCCGCACTCTTCAGGATCTCGCGCATGGTCTCCATCTTCGCATCTGTATTATCTGCATAATTGAGCGCCATAGCTTCTGCCAGCGCCGGTTTTTTCGGAGAGCCGTACTCCAGCTCGCCGTGATGTGCCAGAATACAGTGCTGCAGCTCGCTCATGAGCTTCTTCGGGAAATTTTTGATATGGCGGCAGCCAAAGCCTACCAGTTCGCAGCCCATCACGATATGTCCGAGCAGCTGTCCGTCATCGGTATAATCATTCTCCGGGAAATTCGAGATTTCCTTCAGTTTTCCGACATCATGAAACAGAGCCGCGGTGAACAGCAGATCCTTCTTCAGGAACGGATACTGCTCCACATAAAATGCACACAGACGTACCACACCGAGCGTATGCTCCAGCAATCCTCCGACAAAGCTGTGGTGCACAGTCTTCGCTGCGGAATGCGTTTTGAACGCATCGATAAATGCGGAATTATCTACAAAATACATCTGAATGAGCTTCTGCAGGTACGGATTCTCGACCTGCTTCATATAACCCATCAGTGCCGTATACATCTCATCAATATCTTTCTCGCTGACCGGCAGATAATCGGCAGCCACGTACTCCGTCTCATGCGCCTTGCGCGCACGCTTGATACTCATCTGCAGTGTTCCCTGAAAATTGGTGATATCACCGGTGATGAACACGTAATCCATGACATCGAACTCGTCAATGCCGGACGAATTCGGATCCCAGATCTTCGCATCGATCGTACCTGTCTTATCCTGCAGGATCACATTTTCATACATTTTGCCGTTTTTCGCAGTCGCGGACTGCCTGTACTTGCAGAGATAGATGTCACTAATCTTGTCTCCTTCACGGAATGTTTCAATATATCTCATACTCTTCCTCCAATATTTTCAGCCTAAAATTCATTTCCCGGGAACTTGGGAATCGTATCAAAGCCCTTCTGCAGATCCTCATCCGTCGGAATATAATCTGTCATCTGTCCGTCATTGAACTTTCCGTAGGCAACCATATCGAAATAACCTGTTCCGGTCAGCCCGAATACGATCGTCTTCTCCTCGCCGGTCTCCTTACACTTCAGTGCCTCATCTATAGCTACGCGGATCGCATGACTGCTCTCCGGTGCCGGAAGGATCCCTTCCACTCTTGCGAACATCTGCGCCGCCTCAAACACGGAAGTCTGCTCTACGGAACGTGCCTCCATCAGTCCATCATGATACAGCTGGGACAGAGTAGAACTCATACCGTGATAGCGAAGCCCTCCTGCATGGCTCGCAGACGGAATAAAATCATGTCCGAGCGTATACATCTTCATCATCGGGCAGACCTTTCCTGTATCACAGAAATCATATGCGTATTTACCGCGTGTCAGACTCGGACAGGATGCCGGCTCCACCGCAATGATCTGATAATCCTTTTCCCCGCGGATCTTTTCACCCATGAACGGTGAAATCAGGCCTCCCAGGTTGGAACCGCCGCCTGCACATCCGATGATCATATCCGGTACAATACCGTATTTGTCCAGAGCTGTTTTCGTCTCCAGACCGATGACCGTCTGATGCAGCAGTACCTGATTCAGAACGCTTCCCAGCACATAGCGATACCCTTCCTGCGCACCTGCCGCTTCCACTGCCTCGGAAATTGCACATCCCAGGCTGCCGCCTGTGCCCGGATGCATCTCATTGATCTGTCTGCCGACCACAGTAGTCATGGATGGGGACGGTGTCACCTTTGCGCCGTAGGTCCGCATTACTTCACGGCGGAACGGTTTCTGTTCATAGGAAACCTTTACCATGTAGACCTGGCAGTCCAGATCAAGATACGCACATGCCATGGAAAGCGCCGTACCCCACTGACCTGCTCCTGTTTCAGTAGTCACACCCTTCAGCCCCTGCTGCTTTGCATAATATGCCTGTGCGATCGCAGAATTCAGTTTATGGCTTCCGCTCGTGTTGTTTCCTTCAAATTTATAGTAGATCTTCGCCGGAGTCTGCAGCTTCTCCTCCAGGCAGTATGCCCGTACCAGCGGTGACGGACGGTACATTTTATAAAAACTGCGGATTTCCTCCGGAATATCAAAATATGGAGTCGTATCATCCAGCTCCTGCCTGATCAGCTCATCACAGAATACGCTCTGCAGTTCCTCAAATGTCATCGGCCGAAGCGTCTGCGGATTCAGAAGCGGTGCCGGTTTGTTCTTCATATCGGCGCGGACATTGTACCACTGCTTCGGCATCTCATTCTCTTCCAGATAGATTTTATATGGAATTTCTTTATTTGTATTCTTTGTACTCATCATAGACCCCTTTCTGCCAACAGTGCATCGCTTTGCGGCCGTTTCCAGGCAACTCCGCGTACCTTTGCATCTGTACTATACCGGAACTCAGTATTGTTCCCAGTATAATGGATTTCCCTCAAAAATACAATCGTTTCTCCCTTCACTTAACTGAATTTTTGCAGATGGAATCAACTGCTTCTGCAATGGGCAAAATATAAATATCCTTGAAGGAATACAAAAAATAGGTTATACTACAGACAAAATGTTTCTAAGGAGTCGCAATAAATATGGGAATAAAGTCAAAGATCAAAAGTATTTGCAAAAGAATAACCGGCATCTGGCAGCCTGCCAAGCCGCCAATACCAGAGCCGCCTGCCAAGCCGCCTGTGAAACCGCTCGAGATCCTGCTGCTGACAAACAGGGATTCTGATAATGTCGGAGACCAGGTGATTGAAGCCTGTGATATTGCTTTAATCGAAACAGTCATGAAAAACCTGAATATTCCGGTTGAAGAATTCAAAATAAACAGCCGTGCTGCTGCTCTTATTTCCAAAAAATATCTGGAAACAAGAAATCCGAAACTGATCGAATCAGCAGAAAAGGCTATTCAGAAATCCGATATTGTAATATTCGGCGGCGCTCCTTTATTCAATTATCTCTATCAGGAATTCTACGAAAGAACTGCTGTTACACTGGAGCTTGCACAGAAGCACAATAAGCCTGTCGTTTTCTCTGCCATCGGAGTCGAGCAGTATAACGCAAACAATGCCAAATGCCAGAGATTGAAAAAGGCACTGAATTTTGACTGTGTAAAGCAGATTACTACAAGAGACGGCTACCCGCTGCTGCAGCAATATAAGGCAAACGACCAGCTCGTGATCGGTAAGGTTTCCGACCCGGCCGTCTTTGCCTCAAAAGTCTTTGAAAAATATACGGCTAAAAAACAGCAGGAAAAGAAAAAAGTCGGCATCTTCGTTTTGAGAGCCAATGGCTTTGTAGACAACAAAGTGAATTTTCCAAAAGAAGAGGCGGCTGCCTTATGGAAAGGCATCGTTCATGAGCTGAAATCCAGAGGATATGACTACGAGATTTTAACCAGCGGACACTTTGGTGATGAAGCATTTATGGATACCCTGATCAGACGTTATGACATGGATTCCAAGAAATGTGCATTTAATATCAATTCACCTGAAGCACTGACCCGGAAAATTTCATCGTATGATGCAGTGATTTCCTGCAGACTGCATCCAAGCATCATTTCCTTCTCTTTTGATGTTCCGTCCGTTGGCATCGTATGGAATTCCAAAGTAAAGAAATTCTATGAGAGCATCGGCTACGAAGACCGCGTGATCGAAGTGGCAGACATTACCCCTGAAAAGGTGGTTGAAAAAGTAGAACAGATCATGGCCGAGGGCATTACAAAAGACGAAGAATATCTGGCAAGTGTATATCATTACCTTTTCAATGGCATCAAAAATGTACTGCGCCCGGATGAAACGGACGCTGTACCATACACTTATGCAGAACTTATGCAGAATATCCCGCCATTTAAGGGGACAAGTCAGAAAGAGCAGGCGCTCAAACTGACCAGAAAATTCCGCAGAACCTACGATAAGTACAATGCGCTCTTTGATTCTAACAGAGAAAACAAGGAGATTATTAAAGAGCTTCAGGCAGAAATCGCAGCACTGAAGAGCCAGAAAACCACAGACTGATCCGATCGAAATACTGCCGCACCCGACAACTGATGCGGCAGTATTTTTATGTCCGGCACAGGCCCTGCGATATCTCCTGCAGCAGATTTTCTGCGCATCCTGCAGCTGCAAAACTTTCCGTTTGCATTTTCCATAATATAAGGTAAAATGTGCGTATAGGAAAATCCTGTCCCACACTCCGGACAGCTGGTCTTTTCAGTGAATTCCTGTGTGACACCTGAAATGGCTGACCTCCGGATTTTTTATTCTATTACATTGTATTACAAACACCAGATTTATGAGGTATTTCTCTATGAATGAAAAAGCATTAAAGGTACTGGAGTACCACAAGATCATACAGAAACTGACGGAATATGCCGGGTCTCAGCCCGGCAAATCCCTGTGCCGGGACCTCGTTCCGTCCTCCAGCCTGTCGGAGATCCGGAGGATGCAGTGCGAGACATCGGACGCTGTCAGCCGTCTCTGCCGCAAAGGCAATGTCTCGTTCTCCGGACTGACCGATATCCGCGGTTCGCTGAAGCGTCTCGAGATCGGCAGTGCACTGAATATCGAGGAACTGCTTCGTGTCTGCCGCCTGCTGGAGACAACATCCCGTGTCAAGGCCTGGTCCCGCAGTGAGAACCGTGAGGAAATGCCGGAGGACTCTCTTGAGCAGATGTTCAGCGACCTGCAGCCGCTGACACCGCTGGCCGGTGAGATCCGCCGCTGCATTATCTCTGAAGAAGAGATCAGCGATGATGCCAGCCCGGGACTGCGTCAGGTGCGTCGCTCGATGAAGCTGGCCAATGAAAAAATCCGTTCCCAGCTGAGCGCCATGGTCAACGGTTCCACCCGCAGTTACCTGCAGGAGGCCGTCATCACACAGAGGAACGGCCGCTTCTGTATCCCGGTCAAGGCTGAATACCGCAGCCAGGTGCCGGGCATGATCCACGACCAGTCTTCGACCGGCTCTACTCTGTTCGTCGAGCCAATGGCTGTAGTCAAACTGAACAATGACCTGCGGGAACTGGAAATTCAGGAAGAAAAAGAAATCGAAATCGTGCTTGCCAACCTGAGCGCACTTGTCGCAGAACAGAGCGAACCGCTGAACTATAATGTATTGCTGCTGACGGAGCTGGATTTTATCTTTGCACGCGCACAGCTGTCCCGCTCTTACAATGGAACAGAGCCGGATTTCAACACAGAAGGGCGCATCCGTATCAAAAAAGGCCGCCATCCTCTGCTTGACCCGAAGAAAGTGGTGCCGGTGGATATCCGTCTCGGCGACGATTTCAATCTGCTGGTCATCTCCGGACCGAATACCGGCGGAAAGACCGTTTCTCTGAAAACAGTCGGTCTGTTCACACTGCTCGGCCAGGCAGGGCTCCATATTCCGGCATTTGACCACTCGGAGCTGACCGTCTTTACAGAAGTATATGCAGATATCGGAGATGAACAGAGTATTGAGCAGAGCCTCAGTACATTCTCCTCCCATATGACCAATATCGTCTCCTTCTGGGAGAAGGCGGACGAACACTCTCTCGTTCTGTTCGATGAGCTCGGTGCCGGAACTGACCCGACTGAAGGGGCTGCTCTGGCGATCGCGATTCTTTCGAACCTGCACCGACGCGGGATCCGAACCATTGCAACGACCCATTACAGTGAGCTGAAGGTCTATGCCCTGTCTACACCGGGTGTCGAGAACGGCTGCTGCGAGTTCAGCGTGGAAACGCTGCGTCCGACATACCGCCTGCTGATCGGTATCCCGGGCAAGAGCAATGCCTTCGCGATCTCGGAGAAGCTTGGTCTGCCGGATTATGTCATCGAGGAAGCCAGAGAGCATCTGTCTCAGGAGGCAGAGGATTTTGAGGATGTCATCGCTGATCTGGAATCCAGCCGTGCCACAATCGAACAGGAACAGCAGGAAATCAACCGTTATAAGCAGGAGATCGAGGAGCTGAAACAGCGTCTTGAGCGCAAGGAAGACCGCCTTGAGTCCAGCCGCGACGCGATTCTGCAGAAAGCCCGCGAGGAGGCTCAGTCCATCCTGCGCGAAGCCAAAGAATATGCCGATGATACCATCCGTAAGTACAACAAGCTCGGCAAGGAGTCTGATGCTTCCAAAAAGATGGAGCAGGAACGTACGAAGCTGCGCGAGAAAATGTCAGGTCTCGAGAGCAGGATGGGAATGAAGGAACCGAAAAAACCGAAGAAGGAACTGTCTGCAAAAGATCTGCGCATCGGCGACAGTGTGAAGGTGCTCAGTATGAACCTGAGCGGAACCGTCAGCACCCTTCCGGATGCCCGCGGCAATCTCTTCGTTCAGATGGGTATTCTCCGTTCCCAGGTCAACCTGAAAGATCTGGAGAAGATTGACGATGAACCGGCCTACAAGGCTCCATCCAAAACACGTTCCGGCGGAAGCAAGGTAAAGATGTCCAAATCCTACTCCGTCAGTGCCGAGATCAACCTGATCGGAATGACCTCTGATGAGGCAATCTCCGAACTCGACAAATATCTCGACGATGCCTATATCGCACATATCTCTCCGGTCCGTGTTGTACACGGAAAAGGAAGCGGTATTCTGCGCAAGGCAGTACACCAGTATCTGAAGAGACAGAAGCATGTTGCATCTTACCGGCTCGGCGAGTTCGGTGAAGGAGATGCCGGTGTCACAATCGTTGAGTTCAAATAACCGGTTGGTCACGGCCAAAACAGGTAAACAGACTGTGCGTACAGATATCAAATATTTCCCCTGCGTAAAGGAGGTCCTCACCTATGATAGCCCGACAGAAAATCCTGATCGTGGATGATGACGAGAATATATCCGAACTGATCTCGCTCTATCTGACCAAGGAATTTTATGACACCAAAATCGTTTACGACGGCGAAGCTGCTCTTCGCGAATTCGACTCCTTCCAGCCGAACCTGATCCTGCTCGACCTGATGCTGCCGGGCATGGACGGTTATCAGGTCTGCCGGGAGATCCGCCAGCGTTCCAACACTCCGATCATCATGCTCTCCGCCAAAGGCGAAGTTTTTGACAAGGTGCTGGGACTGGAACTCGGTGCGGATGACTACATTATCAAACCATTCGACTCCAAGGAACTGGTTGCCCGCGTCAAGGCCGTACTGCGCCGTTATCAGCCGTATCAGACCGCACAGCCAAAACCGGCCGGCAAATGCGTTGAATATCCGGAACTGGTCATTAATCTGACCAACTATTCTGTCATATACAAGGGCGAGACGGTCGAGATGCCTCCGAAGGAGCTGGAGCTCCTCTATTTTCTCGCATCCTCACCCAATCAGGTGTTTACCAGAGAGCAGCTGCTCGATCACATCTGGGGATATGAGTACATTGGAGATACACGTACCGTTGATGTGCATATCAAACGGATCCGTGAAAAGATCAAAGATTACGCAACATGGTCCATTTCCACTGTATGGGGTATTGGATACAAGTTTGAAGTAAAGAGCTAGGAGGCCTTCCATGAAAAAGAAACTTCTTCACTCCTGCATCGGAGCCTACCTGTTCTTCGTCATCAGCTGTTTCCTGGCTGCTCTGTATCTGACACCGAAGCTGCTGCGCGACTACCTTTATGATATTTCCGAGGCGGAGGACTACCGGAATTATCTGGCCAGCCAGTTCGTGGCCATCCATAATTTCTGCTACATCCTCCTGCTGGTCGTATTTCTGGCATCCCTGCTGCCTGTAATAGTATTCCTGTTCCGGATCTACCGTCCGCTGAACCGGATCATCCTTGCAGCTGCACTGTATACAGACGGCAATGCTCATCCGCCGATCCAGTATGATCGTGACGATGAACTGGGACTGCTCACGGCTTCCATCAATTATCTGGCTGAAAACATGCACAACTCGGGAGAATATCAGAGAAAATTCATCTCGAATATCTCGCATGACTTCCGTTCACCGCTGACCTCCATTAAAGGATACGTGGAAGCCATGCTCGACGGAACCATTCCTCCGGAAATGCAGGAAAAATATCTCGGCATTGTACTGAGTGAAACAGAACGTCTGAACAAGCTGACGGAAGGACTGCTCCTGCTGAATACCTTTGATGACCGCGGTGTCTATCTGGAACTGACCGATTTTGATCTGATTCCGGTCATTCAGAATACGCTCGCCACATTCGAAGGAATCTGCAGCCGCAAAAATCTGCAGGTCGATACCTCCTTCTCGCACGACTGCATCATGGTCAATGCCGATCTCGGAAAAATACAGCAGGTTCTCTACAACCTGCTCGACAATGCTATCAAATTCAGCTATCCCGGCGGAGCCATTCATATCCGCGCACTGGTACAGAAGAATCTGATCTTTGTCTCAGTAAAGGACCATGGCGAAGGTATTGCCAGCGAGAATCTTAACAGGATCTGGGATCGTTTCTACAAGACAGATGCCTCCCGCGGCCGCGACAAGAAGGGAACCGGCCTCGGCCTTTCCATTGTCAAGGAAATTATCCGGGCACATAGCCAGAATATCAATGTAGTAAGCACAGAAGGGGCCGGAACGGAATTCATGTTCACTCTGAACAAAGGGAAAAATGTTAAAAGCCTATAAGAGAAATCCCGCGTTTTCACCGGTATTAACAGGGAAAACGCGGGATTATTATAATTATAAATCAGTTTTTATGAATCAGTTCTTGTAAATCCGTTTTGGACTCATGACAGTAACTTACAGCCATGCCTTGATCTGCGCATATACGCCCTTGCCGTCCAGCTGATACTTCTCAAGAAGTGCTGCTGCCGGACCTGACTCACCGAATACATCCTGCACACCGATTCTCAGTACCGGTGTCGGAGCCTTCTCACACAGTGCCTCACATACAGCGCCGCCCAGTCCTCCGATAACAGAGTGCTCTTCTACCGTAACAACCTTGCCTGTGGCTCTGGCTGCCTCAACTACGAGTTCCTCGTCCAGCGGCTTGATCGTATGGATATTGATCACCTTTGCGGATACACCGTCTGCTGCGAGCATTTCTGCCGCCTCGAGTGCACTGTTCACGCAGAGTCCTGTAGCAATGATCGTCACGTCTGTACCCTCTCTCAGAGTAACACCCTTGCCGATCTCGAATTTGTAGTCCTCATTTGTATTGATTACCGGAACAGCCAGACGTCCGAAACGCAGGTAGACCGGTCCTTCATATTCGTAAGCTGCTCTGACAGCTGCCTTTGCTTCAATATCGTCGGACGGGTTGATAACTACCATGCCCGGGATGGAACGCATCAGAGCAAGGTCTTCATTGCACTGGTGGGATGCACCATCCTCACCAACGGAAATACCTGCATGCGTTGCACCGATCTTTACATTCATATGCGGATAACCGATAGAGTTTCTTACCTGCTCATACGCTCTTCCTGATGCGAACATGGCGAATGTACTTGCAAACGGAACCTTTCCTGTTGTGGAAAGACCTGCTGCAATGCCCATCATATTACACTCTGCGATACCGCAGTCGATATGTCTGTCCGGAAATGCCTTTTTAAATACGCCTGTCTTTGTAGCGCCTGCAAGGTCAGCATCCAGAACTACAAGATTGTCATGCTCTGCACCGAGCTCAGCCAGTGCATTTCCGTAACTTTCTCTCGTTGCAATTTTCTTTACTTCTGACATAATGCTTCCCCCACTTTCTCTAAATCTGCCATAGCCACTGCATACTGCTCATCATTCGGAGCAACACCATGCCAGGATGCCTGGTTCTCCATGAAGGATACACCTTTACCCTTGACCGTCTTCATAACGATCGCCACCGGCTTGCCTGTAACAGTTTTAGCCTCAGCGAACGCTGCTGCCAGCTGTTCCATATCATTTCCGTCTTCCACGTTGATCACATGGAAGTTGAATGCCTCAAACTTTTTGTCGATCGGATACGGAGAACATACGTCAGCAATATTTCCGTCGATCTGAAGTCCATTGTTGTCAACGATCACTACGAGGTTGTCCAGCTGTCTGTGACCTGCGAACATGGCAGCCTCCCAGACCTGACCTTCCTGAATCTCACCGTCACCGAGCAGAGTGTAGACACGGTAGGATTTTCCGTCCATCTTGCCTGCAAGAGCCATTCCTACTGCTGCTGAAATACCCTGGCCCAGAGAACCGGATGACATATCAATACCTGCGATATGCTGCATGCACGGATGTCCCTGCAGATGAGAACCGATCTTGCGAAGTGTCTTCAGATCCTCGACCGGGAAAAATCCTCTGTGTGCCATTGCAGAGTAATAACCCGGTGCCGTGTGTCCCTTGGAGAGAACGAAACGGTCTCTGTCCGGATTCTTCGGATCTGCCGGATCAATATTCATTTCTTCAAAGTACAGATAAGTAAACAGATCTGCTGCTGAAAGGGATCCGCCCGGATGGCCGGCCTTAGCACTGTGTACTGCTGTTACAATACCTTTGCGAACTTCATTCGCCATTTTCTGTAATTCCAGTGTCGTCATAATGGATAGTTCCTTTCCTTTCTGGTATTTGCATCTATTAACATCAGTCCCTGCACTGCATTCCTGCCACACGGATGCGGGCCAGGACTGTGCTTTTCCATTTGTCCTACTGGCCGTAGTAGGCATTTGCACCATGCTTTCTCATGAAATGCTTCTCCTTGATACAGTCCGGAGCCGGAGTCACGCGCGGATTGATCAGCTCAGTCTGACACGCCATTTTAGCCACTTCTTCAAGAACAACGGCATTATGAACAGCCTGATCCGCATCCTTGCCCCATGTGAACGGTCCGTGATTGCTGCAGAGAACAGCCGGTACGTACATCGGATTGATACCTGCGTTCTTAAAAGTCTCAATGATAACGAGACCTGTATTCTTCTCATATTCTCCGTTGATCTCCTCTTCCGTGAGCCGTCTCGCACACGGGATCGGTCCGTACATATAATCTGCATGTGTAGTTCCGTAACACGGAATGCTTCTGCATGCCTGAGCCCATGAAGTTGCCCACGGGGAATGTGTATGCACAATGCCTCCGACTTCCGGAAATGCCTTGTACAGCTCCATATGGGTCGGTGTATCGGATGACGGTTTATATCTGCCCTCGATCCTGTTGCCGTTCAGATCCATTACCACCATATCGTCCGGAGTAAGAACATCGTAATCCACACCGCTGGGCTTGATTACAAAATAGCCAGTCTCACGATCAATTCCACTGACATTTCCCCAGGTATACGTAACAAGACCTCTCTTCGGGAGTTCCATGTTTGCTTCATAGACCTGCTTTTTCAGTTCTTCTAACATATTTTCCTCCTTACATTTTCCGCCGCATACGGCATGTTCTGCTGCGGATACTGTTCGCGTCGGCCTCAAGCCGGGACGCATTTTGCTTCTTTTATCATACACGTTTTTCCTGTGTTCGTCCAGCTATTTCTCCTGCTTCCGTAATATTTTCAACAAAAAACAAAATAATCTTAACCGAACTGAACAGAGGTATATTCCGCCGGCGGATTTTCTGAAACGATGCAAAAGGGAGCCTGTGAGAACCGGACAGATTCCCACGGACTCCCTTTTCATACAGCCCAATACGCTTCCGCGCTTTCCTTGTCATTCTATACTCTTCAGTGATTCGACCATATCGATCTTCTTCAGCTTGAAATACATCACAAGGTTGACGATCACGGAAAACAGAACCGTGAACAGAGTACCATATATAAAGCTGTGCAGTTTGATGTCCCTGCCGAACATACAGGTATCCACCTCCACAGTCGTGATGATGAATGCATGCAGCAGCTTGCCCAGGAAAATTCCTGTCACCGCTCCGGCGATCGTCAGCAGTATATTCTCACGATACACATATGCGGCCACCTCTCCATCGAAAAAGCCAAGTACCTTAATAGTCGCAAGCTCTCTCTTTCGCTCGTTGATATTGATATTATTAAGATTGTACAGTACAACAAACGCCAGCATACCGGCTGACAGAATCAGCACACCAATAACGATATCCAGCGCTCCGAGCATATTCTCTATCTGCTGTGCCAGCTCCTCTGCATACGTGATATTCAGTACGGCATCCTGTTCCAGCAGTGTCCTTCCGATTTCCTCGATCTCTTCCTGTACCTCATCACTCTTGAACAACACACTGTTATACTCCGGAGCTTTTCCGTATACCTGTTCATAAAGAGCCGGTGTCAGATAAATGTAATGTGACAGATAATTCTCACAGATGTGTGCTACCGGTATCTCCACGTCTTCTCCGCCATCCTGCCGCAGTACGATGGTACCGCCCTCTTTAATGTCAAACTCCCGTGCAATCTTCTCTGTGACGATTGCCCCTTCATCCGTCAGTTCATACGGTTCCAGTGTCTCTCTGTCGCGGAACAGGAAAAATTCATTTACGCTCTGTACCTCCTGCGGCACATACAGATAAGCAGACCATTTCTTACCGGATATACCATCTGTCTGCAGTTCCTCCCGCTGCATGAGATAACGTCCTGACGTAGTGATACGGGTATCCTCTGCCACTGAATCCAGAGCCGTCTGCTGATCCTGCTGCGATGCATCGGTATCCAGTACCACCATCGCATCATAGATCTGCAGCTCGTCAAACTGCTTTACACCCACATCCATGATGGAATCCTGCAGACCATATCCGATCAGCAGAAGTCCCATACAACCGCCGATACCAATGACCGTCATCAGGCAGCGTTTTTTGTAACGCATCAGATTACGGATCGTAGACTTCCAGGTGAAGCTCAGTCTCTTCCAGATGAACGGTACATATTCCAGCAATACACGTTTTCCCTCTTTCGGCGCAGGCGGACGCATCAGCTGCGCCGGAGCTGACTGAAGTGCCCGATAGCATGCCGAAACCGTCGCACCGATCGTACATATCAGCGCCGCCGCCGAGGCTGTCACACCGTGGGCCAGATTATACGGAAGAACGATCTTGGGAAGATATTCATACATAATGCTGTAAGCATTGATGATGACCCACGGGAATATCTTCTCCCCGATCAGCACACCAAAAACACTGCCGCCCACAGTTGCATAAAACGCATATTTCAGATATTTGGATGCAAGCGCCAGTTTGCTGTAACCAAGCGCTTTCATCGTACCGATCTGCGTACGTTCTTCTTCAACCATTCGGGTCATTGTCGTCAGACTGATCAGCGCTGCTACAAGGAAAAACAGCACCGGGAATACCTTTCCGATATTCGTCATACGGTCCGCATTCTCACCGAATCCGCTGTTTTCCGGAAGGACTGCTCGGTCATTCACATACCATTTCGGCATCTTCAGATCGGAAAGCTCTTTTTCCGCATCGGCAATCTCCTGCTCCGCATCGCTCAGCTCCTGCTCTGCATCCCGGATCTTCTCCTCGGCATCGGCAATTTCCTGCTCCGCTTCCAGCTTGCCTTCCTCGTAGTCCGCCCAGCCGTCTTTTATCTTCCGGTCATTTTCTGCAATTTCTTTCTCTCCATCCGCAATCTGCCTGCGTGCTTCTGCCAGTTTGGCCCGTGCATCCGCCAGCTGCGCACGTGCGTCTGAAATCTGACGTTCCCCGTCTGCCAGCTGTTCCTGCGAAGCATTCATCTGCGCCCAGCCAAGATCCAGTTCACTCCGTGCCGAGGCCAGCTGCGTCCGTGCACTCTCCAACTGTGCATATCCGTCATCTACCTGTTTCTGAGCCGCATCCAGCTCCGCTTCGGAAGACTCCAGTGTCGCTTTTCCCTGTGCGAGTTCCCGGCGCGCTTCCGTCAGCTCCGCCTTTTTCTGAACAAGCTGTGCCTTTCCGTCTGCAAGTTCTCCGGCCGCCGCATCCAGCTGCGCATATCCGTCGTCCAGCTGCTTTTTGGATGCTGCCAGCTGTGCTTCACCTGTGTCCAGCTCTTTCTTCGTTGCCTCCAGCGCCGCCTGCCCCTGCTCCAGAGCAGTCCTGCCCTCCGACATGGCCAGCTCCTGTTCATCCAGATACGCTTTCGTCTGTGCAAGCGTCGCGGCACTCTGATCGAGCAGAGTCTTCTGAGCGCCAAGTTCTGCATTTGCACCATCCAGCGCTGCTTTCTGCTGCGAAAGTGCGGTCTGCGCTGCGTCAAGTTCTGCTTTCTGCTGTGCCAGCGCCGCATCATCTGCATCCAGTTCCGATTTCTGCCGGGCAAGTGCTGCATCATCTGCATCCAGCACTGCTTTCTGCTGTGTCAGCTCTGACTTCGCCGCATCCAAAACGCCCTTCTCCTGCGCGAGACTCTGATCCAGCATATCGGCACTGCTCTTTGCATCCGCTGCATCCTGTGCTGCCTGAGCCACCCGGCTGTTCAGTCCGTTCACTTCTGCATCAAGTGCTAAGAGCTCCGTCTCCAGCGCTTCTATTTCTGTCCTGAGGGATTCTGCCTGGAATTTCTCACCGGATACCTCCTCCCCGCGTGCCTCTTTCTCCTGAATCGCTGCCAGCAGCACATTATACGCATTTTCTTTCTCTGCTTTTGCTGCTTCCACTCCCGTTTTCTCTGCGGCTTTCGCATCTGCCTGATTCTGCAGAGCCTCCCTGCTCTGTTCGGCTTCACTCTGCTGCGCACGCAGCGCAGAAAGTTCAGCCATTCCGGTATCGTATGCGGACTGCTTCTGTGTGACACTGTTTTCCGCAGTATCGTATGATGTATGTAATCCGGCATTGTCCGCAGCCGCAGTATCATATTCTGCATGCAGCTGTGCATTGGCTGCAGCTCCAGTATCATATGTGCTCTGAAGTGCACTGATATCAGAAACTGCCGCATTGTATGCTGCCTGCAGCTGGCTGATCTGACCCGCGGCCTGGTCATAGGCGGCCTGACCTGCTGCCAGCTGCTGCATACCGTCATTATACTGCGTCCATCCGCTGTCAAGCTGCGTACGTCCGTTCTCGTATTCCTTCTGCTTCGCTGCCAGCTCCGTCACTCCGGCTTCGTATGCCTGTCTGCCCGCTTCCAGGTCTGCCTTTCCTTTTTCATAGGCTGCCATGCCCTCATCCAGCTGCATGATCTTAGACTCATACGCTGCATCATAGGCAGCCTGACCTGCTTCCAGTTCCTTTTCTGCCGCTGCAATCTGACTCTCGCCCTCTTCGATCAGTGCCAGATTCTTCTCATATTCTGCCCATCCGTCCGCCAGCTGCTGTCGGCCCTCATCGATCTGAGTCTGTGCCTCCTGCAGTTCCTGTCTCGCCGTCGGCAAAGAATTCTGGTATTCGCTCAGACCGGAGCTGTATTCCGCCTCACCTGAGGAAAGCGTACTGCGCGCGTCTGAAATCTGTTTCCGGGCATCGGACAGCGTGCCTTCGTTTTCCTTTATCTCGGCTTCTCCATCCTTCAGCTCCTTTTCTCCGTCTGCAATCTCCAGCTTTGCATTTTCTAACTCCCTCCTGCCGTCTTTCAGTTCAGATTCGCCCTGCACCAGCTCGGATTCGGCCTCCTCAAGTTCAGACTCGGCTTCCGCCCTGCCGTCCGCCAGTTCTTTTTTTGCGTCCTCCAGCTCCTGCCTGCCGTCTTCGACCTCCTGCTTCGCCTCATCCAGCGTCTCCTGCGCTTCGGACATCACCTCATCATAACGAATCTCGCAGCGTGCATCGGCAATTCCGTCAACTCTGTCATAGACTGCTTCCACCAGATCATCGTATTCCGATGTATATGCGGCAGCTTCATTAGAGCCTTCCGCCTTTATATACGCAACACTGTAAACTTCCGCATCAAATGCCTCCGGCAGAACATATACAAAGCCGGATATGGAACCGGTGCCAAGAGTCGAACTGCCGCGTTCAAATGAAATATAGCACGGACTGTATCCGCAGCCGCTGATTGTAAATGACCGGTATTTCAGGCTGCTGTCATCCTCGGAAGAAACTGTTAACTCAAGTATATCCCCCGTCTTGTATCCCATTTCCTGTGCATATGATGCATCCAGAAAACATTCATTCTCCTTCTCCGGCAGCCGTCCCTCCGACGGTGTCAGCAGATTCATCTGTTCCGGAAAAGATTCCACATGGAGAACCGTCTGCGACTCTTCATCGCCGCACAGGACATCCTCCATATAGCAGCCTTCTACAAGGCTGACTCCCTCAACTGCTTTAAGCGCCGTCAGATCCCCCTCCGTCAGTCCCAGTGTGCTGATAACACGGATATCCATCAGATTGGTCTGATCAAAATAGTAATCTCCGGTCGCTCTCATATCCGGTGCCGAGGACTGGATTCCGGAATAGAATGCCACGCCCATTGCAACGATAAAAAAGATGGAAAGAAATCGGTTCAGGCTTTTCTTTACCTCTCTCCGGAATTCCTTTTTCAATGCTTTCTTCTTCATATTTCTCTCGTTTCTATAATTAGATTGCCATGGTCATCCTACCACTCAATTGTCTCTACAGATACGGGATGTTCATTCACCTGCATACCGGAAACCCTTCCGTTCTTGATCCTGATGACCCGGTCGGCCATCGGTGCAATCGCCGAATTATGGGTAATAACAATAACCGTCATTCCTTTCTCCCGGCACATATCCTGCAGCAGCTTCAGTATTGACTTTCCGGTCTGATAATCCAGAGCTCCGGTCGGCTCATCACACAGCAGAAGCTTCGGATTCTTGGCAAGCGCCCGCGCGATCGAAACACGCTGCTGTTCTCCTCCCGAGAGCTGTGCCGGAAAGTTGGCCATACGCTGACTCAGTCCGACCTCTTCAAGCACTCTTTTCGTATTGAGCGGATTCCTGCAGATCTGCGAAGCAAGTTCCACATTCTCCAGAGCCGTCAGATTCGGAACCAGATTATAAAACTGAAAGACAAATCCAATGTCATCTCTGCGATAGCCGGTCAGCTTTCGCGCACTGTACTTTGCAATATCATGTCCGTCTATCAGTACCTTGCCAGAGCTGGCTGAATCCATTCCGCCCAGAATATTCAGCACTGTTGTCTTGCCGGCACCACTGGGACCGACAATGACCACAAATTCTCCCTTGTTGATTTCAAAACTAATACCGTCCACAGCATGGATCTCAACTTCTCCCATGCGATAGACCTTTGTAACATTCTCCAGTTTAACGTATGCTTCCGGCATCCGGTACTCCTCTCCTGTATCCGGTGGTGCTCATTTGCGTATTCTATGCATGGACTGTATCTCATGACCTTATTTCCGCATCCCATGCTCGGACTGTATCTCATGACCTTATTCCCGCATCCCATGCTCGGGTTGTATTCCATTGATCTCATTTCCGCATTTTACTCACCGGTATATCCTGAAAATCCTGATTGCATTACTGTCATAATCATTTTACCTTTGCCCTCTTTAACCTGCAATGACTTTATGAAAATTTAATTTTGCATGGAATAAAAAGGCAGCTTGCGCAGTATTTTCCCCTCTGCAGGCTTTTTGCCGAACAGAAAATGCAAAGCCACTGTCATGCGACAAAAAACGGGAGACATAAGCCTCCCGCAGATTTTTGCTGTATTTTTCTTACTCTATTTTCTGTCATCCAGATCAACATATTCTCTGTGATGTCCCACGTATTTGTATGCCGGACGAATGATCTTGCCCTCGTTTACCAGCTCTTCGATGCGGTGAGCACTCCAGCCTGCAATTCTGGAAATCGCAAAGATCGGAGTAAACATCTGCTTCGGAATGCCAAGCATGGAATAAACAAATCCGCTGTAGAAGTCGACATTGCAGCAGATCGGCTTGTGCAGGTTCTTGCGGTTCGTCAGAAGATCGGATGCGATGTGCTCGACCTTCTCATACAGCTCGAATTCATCCTCACGTCCCTTTTCAATAGAAAGTGAACGTGCATATTCTTTCAGGATAACGGCACGCGGATCGGAAAGTGTGTAAACCGCATGTCCCATACCATAAACAAGTCCTGTTCTGTCAAATGCCTGCTTGTTGATAATCTTGGTCAGATAATCACGGATCGCCTCATCATTGCCCCAGTTGCGCACATGTGCCTTGATATCCTCGAACATATTCTCAACCTTCAGATTCGCACCACCGTGCTTCGGTCCCTTCAGTGAACCGAGTGACGCTGCAATCGCGGAATACGTATCTGTACCGGTGGAAGATACAACATGTGTTGTAAACGTGGAGTTGTTACCACCGCCGTGCTCCGCATGAATTACGAGAGCGATATCAAGAACCCGTGCCTCCAGTTCTGTATAATGTCCATTTGAACGCAGGATCCGGAGAATATTTTCAGCAGTGGAAAGTGCCGGATCCGGATAACGGATGACAAGACTCTTGTCATTGTGATAATGCTGATAAGCATGGTACGCATAAACAGAAATCAGCGGGAATGTCGCAATCAGAGACAGACACTGCTTCAGCACATTCGGAACGGAGATATCATCCGGATTCTCGTCATAGGAATAAAGAGTAAGAACACTCTTCTGCAGCGCATTCATGACATCCATACTCGGTGCTTTCATAATAACGTCGCGTACAAATTTGTTCGGAAGTTCGCGATACTGGCTCAGGATCTCAATAAAGGAATCCAGCTGCTGACGGTTCGGAAGAGCTCCGAACAGAAGCAGATAGACAACCTCCTCATAATTGAATTTACGTGTCTGGAAACCATCTCTCAGATCCATGACATTGTAGCCCTGAAAGAAGAGCTGGCCCTCCTGCGGCACCTTCCTGCCATTTTCATTTTTAAATGCCACAACGTCCGATATCTCGGTCAGACCGGTCAGAACACCCTTACCATCCGACTCACGCAGACCGCGTTTTACATCATATTCCGCATACAGATTCAGATCCAGAGCACCTGAAATCATACAGTATTTTACGAGTTCAGCCAGTCTGATGTCCCGTATCTTTCTATCTTCATCATTTCTCACCATAATGTTCTCCTCCTCATCTGTCACTCCCCATGATCCAGGATCGCAACTATATTCTGTACCAGCTTCACTCTTCCTCCGCCGGAACGTAACTCCTGTACTGCTTCAGAAAAGCCGCAGCCTGTGCCATCTTCTCGGGACATACGGAGTACAATGCCTTTTTTCCTTCACGTCTGCAGCGTACCAGTCCCGTGTCTGTCAGAATCTTCATATGATGGGACAGCGTCGACTGCACAATATGCATGGACTGCAGAATCTCTGCACCGTACAGCTCCCTTTTCTCCAGAAGCGCAAGGATCTGCATTCTGCTCTCATCACCCAGTGCACGGAAAATTCCTGCAGCTTCGACAGCTCCCATTGTCGGTTCTGTATCTGGCATAACAGATTCTGTGAGCACCGGTCCCGCAATCACAGGTTCCGCAATTGCCGGCTCTGCTGCTACAGATTCTGCAAGTACCGGTTCCACGATCACAGAATTGAGCTTCTTTTCAGCCTTCATTGCCTTTTTATCCGGTTTCAGCTCTTTTGCAGCTTTCTTCTTATCCGGTTTGGAGTTTTTTACGGATTTTTTCTTACCCGTTTTCAACTCTCTCTCAGGTTTCAGTTCTTTTGCAGGCTTCAGTTCCTTTGCAGGTTTCTTCTTTTCTGTTTTTTCTTTCTGTTTCTTCTTCTTGCTCATATAGCGTTCCCCGCTTTCTGAATTTCCCGCACAACAGTTAAAATACGACTTCTGAAATCCTGTTTGGAAATAATTTTTAATTATAACATGATATTCTGTCAGAGTAAAGTGCTGAATTACCAAACATTGCCGCCACGTCCTCCCGGCAATAACGGAATTTTCCCGTTCGTTTATTCGTAGACAATGACCGGTGTACCAATTGATACGGTATTGTAAATGGTCTGCACCGCATCGTATGGAGTGTTGACACAGCCATGAGAGCCGTTCGTCAGGTAGATTGTGCTGCCGAAATAAGCTCTCGACTTCAGATCATGAATCCCAATATCTCCATTGAATGGCATCCAGTAATCCACTGGTGCTGTATAACCTTCTCCCTCCAGGATCGCATCCCGCTTCTTCGCATCAATCGCCCATACACCGCCGGATGGTGTTCCGTTTCCTTTGTTCGGATTGCCGGTAACGACCGGTGTGTCTACGATGCAGGTGCCGTTCTCATAGCACCACATCCGCTGCTGGGAAATACAGATTTCCACATAAGTATATCCGATTCCGTTATTTTCATGACTCATTGCCGTATACAGATAGGCCGGTTCCATTGTCCCCTGATAACCGTTCTCCAGCGCCTTCAGCAGATCCACCACGGTCTGATCCTGATCAATGCACCATCCGTAGTCGCCTCCTGAAAGCGTTTCCGTCGTACCGAGCGAGGTATAGAATGTAATCGGAAGTCCAAATGTATCATACTTGGCTGCCATCTCTTCAACATAATCATAGACATACGCATCATCAATGACGAACGTTCCGTCATCCAGCTCCACAATCCAGTTCTGGATCACCTGCGCATTGACAACCTCCTGGGCAATACCAAAATCATATGTAATGTATGCTCCTGCCAGTTCATTCATTGCTGCCGCATCACTGACCAGTTCTTCATCATCCTGGTAGACTTTCGGGTCGATGTAGCAGCCGTTCTCTTCAAGAGAAACTTCCTGCGCACCGGCATCCAGTGCAGCCAGCACAACTTCCAGAGTCCGGTCATGATCCAGTGTTGTGCCCATGACTTCCTTCACAACTTCAAATCCCGTATCCGTCGTGCTGATATATGCATCTCTCGGATCCACCGCATGCAGAACATCAAAACACTCCATCTGATTCATAACATCCTCAACGCTCTGCCTGTCATATTCAAACGCAACGGAAACCATCGGGGCACGATCCATCAACATCATTGCAGGCCAGATAAAGCTGTACTGTGCCCGAAGCATATCGTCAATACTGCTGTTGTCAACAAACTTCAG
>JBGVDJ010000045.1:0-40211 GCA_045119335.1 Candidatus Choladousia sp.
ATCAGTAAATCCCATTTGGAAAAGATTGAGTCAGGCCTTCGTCGTCCTGGCATTAGTACATACCAGAAACTCTTGCATCTTCTTGGCTCTGAATTAGTTACTTGTGTTGTAGAGGACACAGTACAACAGCAATATGCGATACGTGCAGAGGAAATATTTTTAAAGAGCAGTGAAGCACAAGCCGAGTACCTGATAAAAGTGTTGGAATGCATGGCAGAAAATATCCATGTTCTGTCGTAAAGTTGCCATCTTGCCAAAGGTCATCTGAATATAAGGCGTTTTTTGGCAAGCTGGCAATGCTGGCAGTTGTACCTTGATAAGTGAATAACGTATGGTGATATTGATTGGGCAGACAGGAGATTTCCTTCTGCCCTAATATATCTTTATGGATACAAAGCATTCGGGGCATGGATTTGATCGGTTAGATAGATGACTTTCAGAGAAATGATGAAGGGTTATGGAGCTGCGCGACGAGATGCTTGTCTGCAGAATTATTAAAAAGTGTAGATGAAACGAGGAATCGTAGTAGATGAAGGAAAAGCAGGAGCGGCACCCTGACATGGTCTTATATTGGCAAAAAGACTGAAAGCCCGAGTGATAATGATACCTCTGTCTTTACCATTTAACTTGACAGCCAGAGTGGCGTCTGGGGCATGCTGCAGCGAGATTGGGTGCTGCAGGGTGTCAGGCGGTTTGCCAGACCGGTCCAACATATATTTTTTGTATTTTAACTTCTGAAAAAATTCTTTTATAACATTTCTAAATAAAATAAAGAACAGATATACCAAAAGAAAAACAAATAAAAAGTCTTTAAGAGCTTGGAGGATAGAATGAGAGCAATGGTATATTTACGTTTCTTGTCAGAAAAAGAGGTAGAGTTAAATCTGCCGGATTCCCAAGATGAAATATTGAAATATTGTATAAATAAGAACTACGACATACTAGTCTGGCTGAATATGGTCGGCAGTAGTCCATCTGCAATAAAGCATGGTCAGGAAAAAATCATGGAAATAGCCCAAAAGAGGTATGTTGATTTACTGGTGCTTCAGGATTTCCATGCATTGTCTACATCCATGCCAGATGCGGAAAAGATGATAAGGCTGCTAGAACAATGCGGGGTGAGTGTGGAGTGTTTGCGGTATGATCTGCTGGAATATACATTGTATCGTGCATTGGCGAATGAGGGTTTAACTGCTACATAAGATATTGAGATTTAATTGTACATTGAGATTAGATGGCTGTACTGGATACTTTATGACATCGTGTCGCAAAGTATTCAGTATTTGGCATTAGTCACGTGGCAATTTTGATTCTGATATTAAGGTGAAGGTAAGAGCGGAAACTATCTGATCACAGGCAAGAGGGAGAAAATAGAAGAGGTGAGATAATTGCAACAAAAAATGGATAGAAAAAGGTTTGTGAGATATAAAGAAGGCGCTGAAATATATAGTATGAGTGTAAGAAAATTTCAGGATATGGCAAAAGATGCCGGGGCCATCTATAAGGTAGGGAAGATGGTATTGGTTAACTGCGAATTATTTGACCAGTATATGGAAACATTCAAATTATTATAAGGATCAAAAAAGAGATTTTGTTTAACAAAAATACTTGACAAATTGTTTAACAGAAAATACAATGGATTTAAGCAATGGAGGTGAGCATATGGCGAAGATGGGACGTCCGAAAAAAGATGTAACCAAAAGTAATTCCATTGGTGTTCGGCTTTCGGATGAACATTATATTTCATTGGTGCGATATGCTTCTGAACATGAGCTGACCATAACGCAAGTAGTGCAAAAGGCTCTGGAAGAATTTTTGAAGAGTAAATAGCACAGGGACAAAATCTCTTTCCTTTTATAAAGAAAGGAGCAGAGATGGCAAAGGCAAGAAAAGATAATAAGGGCAGAGCTTTACAGAAGGGGGAAATCCAGCGTTCACAAGATAACAGGTACGTTTATACATACACAACTCCATCAGGAAAGCGTGGTTATGTGTATGCAGTCACCTTACAGGAACTTCGGGAAAAAGAAAAACAGCTAATTCGGGATCAGTTGGATGGGCTTGATTTGTATGTGGCAGGAAAGGCAGATTTGAATTTTGTGGTGGACAGATATATGGCTACCAAGAATAATCTGGCATCATCTACTTACGCAAATTACAGATATACATATGACCATTTTTGTAAGGATACTTTGGGAAAGCGGAAGATAGCTGAGATAAAATATTCGGATATGCTACACTTCTACTTGCATCTCATAGAAGAAGGAATTAAGGTTAAAACAGTGGAGTCACTTCATTGCGTATTACATCCGGCATTTGATCTGGCTGTGAGAGATGACATTATCAGAAAGAACCCGAGTGATGGTGTTATTTCTGAAATTAAGAAACGTCAAGGTGGTAAGCAAAAAGTCCAGCGTGCTTTGACATTAGAGCAGCAGAAAAGACTCATGGATTATGTTACAGATCATCCACTTTATGATTATTGGCGACCATTGTTTACAGTCCTTTTAGGAACGGGGTGTCGTATTGGAGAGATTTGTGGACTCAGGTGGCAGGATGTAGATCTCGAAAAACGTGTCATTGATATTAATCATAGCATGACATATTTTCGCAGAGGAAAACAGCCGCCATACACATTTGAGTTTAAATTTGAACCGCCTAAGACAAAAGCAGGAATACGAAAAATTCCGATGCTGGATGAAGTGTATGATGTTCTGAAGGAATTATTTGACGAGCAGAAGGAAAGTGGAGTCAGTCCTTTAGTGGTGGATGGAGCCACAGGATTTATCTTTATTAATAAGGTAGGAACTTTGCACAAACATTCAGCGATTGACCATGCAATCCGGAGAATCGTAAATAACTGTAATGCAGAGGAAATTGTCAAAGCAAAAAAGGAGCATAGGGATCCGATTCTGTTACCGTTTTTCTCATGTCATACCTTCAGACATACATTCTGTACCAGATTTTGTGAAAATGAAACGAATGTAAAAGTCATTCAGTCAGTTATGGGTCATGCGGATATCAATACTACAATGGATATCTACGCTGAAGTGACAGAAGCTAAAAAAAGAGAATCAATGGAAAACTTATCAAAAAACATGCAGATTTTCTAGGAAAGAGTCCATGAAATAAGGATTCATCAGTTTGCAACAAAAAAGCAGATTTGCAACGGATTTGCAACGAATTAGGGTTTCATAATGCACAATGGTACTGTACCGTGCATAGTTGAGAATCCTGGGAGATAGCCAGATTGTGGAATAATGCATGATAATGCATGAAAACAGGAATACATTCAGGCCGTGTTGCTACAATCATCGAGTAATTGAATAAATAATCGAATAGATTAATTGTCCAAACATAAGAATGCCCGAGAAACTTAGGTTTCTCGGGTTTTTCTGTTTGAATAAAAACCCCGGAAGATGAATATTCATGAACACATTAAATGAGTAAATGAGGATGTTTTAGCCAATGCGGTTTTTTCGTAGAGAGTTTTGTTGAAAAAGTATTCTGTGAAGCGTATACTTTACTACATAAAAGAGATAAAAATATTTGTATATTACGGGAGGGTTGATTATGAAAAAGAAAGTGATGTCGTTGTTGCTTGTAGGAATGATAGCTTTACAAAGTACAGTCTTGGTTCATGCAGAAGATCTGGTTATTGTGGAAGATATACCGGATGTGGCAGATACACAAGAAGAGCTTGTGGAAAATATGGAAGCAGACGTGGCGGAAGAAAATTTAATAGTGGAGCTTGAAACAGAAATTCAAATAAATATCAGTGATACTGGCGAAAGTGAGAGCGATTTTGAGGAAGAATCTACTGCCGCAGCAGAAAAGGAATTTGTTGAAGATACAATAGCAGAGCAGATCATTCTGGATGAAGAGGAAGTTTATGCAGAAGTGGAAGTAGAGAATCAAAGTGTGTTTGAAGCAGAGTCAACACCTGACACAGAGTTTGTTTATGATGAGTTGTCGGCAGAATATAGTGACATAGATGAAACTGTGCTCATAATTTACGCTTATACAGGTACGGACAGTATTGTAAGGATACCAGAGGTAATTGATGGAAAAAAAGTATATGCGCTTTCAAGAGAAGCTTTTTCTGGGAATACATCAATAGAAGAAGTTTACCTTCCGAAAAACATGAAGAAAATAGAGACAAATTCGTTTTATGGATGTACAAATCTTAAAAAATAGATTTGGGAGGGCTGCAATCTGGTCTGGAGAACCATGGATTGTCATGGATATTACACAATTGTCCGAGTTTAGAAAATCTTATCATGAGTGATGAAGCCAATTTTTCGTTGGAATATGATGGTTCCGGGGCATTTGGTGAATCGGGCTCTCCAGTTTTCTATTCAAGTATGTTAGAACATCTGAAATATATTTATATAGGAAGTAATATGGAGAAAGTGTCGGAAAATTTGTTCTACGGAGATGCTTTGGAGTATGTAGAAATAGGGGAAGGGAATCCTAATTTTAGTAGCTACAATGGAGTTGTATATTCTTCAGACATGAAAGAATTAATAGTATGTGGGAAGGCATATAAAGAAGATACTTATGAAATTCCAAATGGTGTGACTAAAATAGCGAATGGGGCGTTTGGTGGTTGCACAAATATTAAAAGAATAAAAATCCCTTCATCAGTGACTGCTATGTCTGCTAGCTGTTTTGAGGGACTTAATGTAACGCTTGTAGTGGAAGCAGGCTCATACGCAGCATCATTTGCAAAATCGCAAGGTATATCGGTGGAATATTACGGGGAAGTACCGGATAGTGAATTGGAAACAGAGTTTGAATCTGAAAGTGAAAAAGAAGCAGGGGAGGACACAGAATCGGAGACACAGACTGAGACAGTGCATAAACATAATTATCAGGAAGAGTATACTATTGATAAAAATGCAACATGTTTAGAGAATGGAAGTAAATCTAGACACTGTATTAGTGAAGGTTGTATGGCATCAACGGATGTAACTGTGATTCCAGCCTTAGGACATATAGGAGGAAAAGCAACTTGTACAGCGCCTGCTATTTGCAGTAGATGTCAGAAAGCATACGGATCTGCAGTAGGGCACAAAATGGGAAAATGGACTACAGTTTCTTCGGCAACGGTATTTACGAAAGAAAAACAACAGCGTATCTGCAAAGTTTGCAAAATGACAGAGACAAGGGATTATGGTACTGTAATGACACCAACCATTAAAGTTAATGTTGCTGCAATTCAGTTAAAGACGAAGCAGTCTACTACTGGATTGAAAGTGAGCGGTTTGGCGACAGGAGATTCCATTGTATCCATGACATTGAACAAAAGTACTTATGTGAAGATTTCCAATGTAAATCTGAAAGCGGGAACCTGCAAACTAACAGCGCGGAATAAGAAAGATACAAAAGCAAGCACAAAGCTGTGCATCAAACTGGCAAGTGGTCTGACAAAAGAGATTCCGATTAAGGTGCAGACATCAGCAGTTAAAACAACCGGTATCGAGGGTGTGGAAAAGAAACTGACTATGAAGGTGAAAGGTAAAGTGACACTTAAACCAACATTGGTTCCATTCACATCTAAAGAGAAGATTAAATATTCTTCTTCCAACAAGAAGGTGGTGAAGGTAAGCTCCAAAGGGGTATTGACAGCAGTAAAGCCGGGAAAAGCAAAGATTACTATTAAAGCTGGTAAAAAGAAATTTGTCTGCACTGTTACAGTAGAAGGCATCAAGAATACCGGACTAAAAAATGTTCCGGCTATATTGTCTTTGAAAGTAAAGAAATCAAAGACAATAAATCTGACCAGAGTACCGTCTAATAGTACGGATATGATTACATATAAATCGTCCAATACGAAGGTTGCAACTGTGAACTCAAAAGGAAAGATCACGGCGAAGCAAAGAGGAACAGCAAAGATTACAGTGAAATGTGGTTCTGCAACAGCTGTTTGTAAAGTCATAGTAAAATAAAAAGGTTATTTGCAGCATGCTGTAGCAGGTGTAGAGAAAGCGCCGATTTCAAAGATATGGAATCGGCGCTTTTGACGAAGAAAATGCAATACACGATGGTGAATGTCTTGACATTTTAAGGTGGCTGCTTTTACGACTGCCAATGTTTAGAATTTACGAATCTCTACCGTCAGATTTTCTGGCCACGCCAAAAGATTTTTGAATAAATAATCGGATAGATTAATTGTCCAAGCATAAGCATGCCCCGGAAAACTGCGGTTTTCGGGGTTATTTTGATGAAGAAGTCTTCTGCTTTTTTGTAATTGAAATGTGGGTTTGGTGCCAAAACGGTGCCGTGGGTGAGTATTAAATGATCGCTTGCTGACTTTATTGGTGATGGACAAACATATTTTCTGCTCGCACAGCCATTCTGACAAATATTGCAGAATATGGGTGGTATTATAGCAAGCGAGAGACGGGTATATTTCCGAAAGGAAAATGGTGAAGGAAGAAGCAGTCTCAAAGAGAGGAAGTATCCCGGTCGATATGGTTCCGACAGGACAGGAATACGCATTGAGAAGCCATAGGGCATATCGGGAGATCCTGTGAGGATACAGGGCAATTATAGGGGATATTGGAAAATTATAGGGATATGAAAGACTCCCGGAGGCATTCAGAAACGGGAAGAAATATACCTAAGGGGAGGATGAACATGGGCGAATTATTGTTATCTGTCCGTAATGCAGGTGCGTGGCTGACCGGCAGGCCGCGTTTGGAAGAAGGGGTGGACAGCAGGCAGAAAAACAGGGACAGAGAATTGTATTCACTTCCGGAACGGGAGCAGCTGGAACTGTATGCAGAGGCATTCTTCGGACTGGCGAAGCTGTTCCAGCAGATGCCCTGTCAGAAAGAACGTCTGGGGGACGGGGAGATGGAAGCTCTTTTTTGTGAGGTGAAAGAACAGGCGTGTCACGGATGCTCCGGGGAGGAACAATGCTGGGGAAATTATTATTTTCAGAGCTGTCGGATGCTGTATGAGCTGCTGACAGCTCTGGAGTATGATGGAACGTTTTCGTCTGAGCTTCTGGAGCAGCTGCAGAAACAGTGCAGCAGGCCGGAGCAGATCGCACAGACGCTGTATGAAAATTATGAGCATGCAAGAACGAATCTTATGTGGAATAATCGGATGATGGAACAGCGGATGGCGGTGGGTGAGCAGATTCTTCAGACTGCCGAGTTGCTGAAAAGGACGGCCGCAGGGTTTGCCGGTGCGCCGGAGCGGGAACGCAAAATATGGAAAAAACTCAGCCGGGAGCTGCGGCTGATGGGGATTGATCTGGAAAACCTGAGGGTTCTGTCGAGGGAAGACGGCCGCACGGAAGTCTATCTGCTGCTGAGAGCAGGGCGGCACGTGTGTGTATCGGCAAAGACGATAGCGGAAGCACTCAGTGACTGCTGTGCAGAGAAAATGAGGCCGGCCTGGAACTGCCGTGCAGCGGTGAGCGAGGAGGCGGCCAGCTTTCACTTTGTTCCGGAGACGAAATATCAGGTGTTCTGCGGAATCGCGAAGATCACAAAGTCCGGGGAAATGGTGTCCGGGGACAATTATGCATTTTTACAGAAGGATACGGGAAAGGTCGTGATGAGTCTGGCTGACGGTATGGGATCCGGAGTCGGGGCATGCAGGGAGAGCGAGAAGGTCATTGAGCTGCTGGAACAGTTCCTGGAGGCTGGATTTCCGCAGGAAACGGCGGTGCGCATGATCAATTCCTGTATGCTGCTGCAGAACAGCCAGCAGATGTTTTCAACGATTGATTTATGCATGATTGACCTGTATAATGCTAAATGTGACCTGATAAAATCCGGCGCGGCCGCGACATTTATCAGGCGCGAGAATGAGATTGAAGTCATCCGGTCCAGTGCGTTTCCATCCGGAGTGATGCAGCAGTCGGACTATGAGAGTATGCATCGCCGGCTGGCACCGGGGAATACTGTCATAATGATGACAGATGGTGTGCTGGAGGCGCTGCCGGAAGAGAACCGGGAGCAGATGATGGCGGAGCTGATCGTGAAGACAGCGTCCCGTAATGCACGGGAGTATGCGCAGAGGCTGATGGAGAGGATCTATCTGATGCAGAAGCTGCAGGCGCGGGATGATATGACAATACTGATCGGGAATATATGGGAAAAGTAATGTGGGGCATGGAAAAAGATCCCGGCAGGATACTGATTCAATACTCCTGATTCAATTTTATGCAAATACAGATGATAACGTCAGCAGAAAATAATGTCCGGCCGGTTGTGCTGTTTCCGGCCGCTGACGCAGCAGAAAGGGAAATGCATGCAGCAGATTTTTGAAGTGATTCGGAAATATGGTATGATCGGACCGAATATGCGCGTAATCGTGGGGGTTTCCGGCGGCGCGGATTCGGTATGTCTTCTTTATGTGCTGAATGAATACAGAAAACAGGTGCCGTTTGAGCTGATGGCGGTACATGTGGAACATGGGATACGTGGAGCGGAGAGCCTCGCAGATGCCGCGTATACAGAGGAACTCTGTCAGAGATTTGGGGTTCCGTGCAGGGTATGCCATGTGCCTGTGCCGCAGATCGCGAAAGAGAACGGCCAGTCTCTGGAGGAGGCAGGACGTGCACAGCGGTATCGCATTTTTGAAGAACTGTGCAGGGAGTGGCAGGCGGATCGCATTGCGGTCGCACACAATCAGAATGATCAGGCGGAGACCGTGCTGTGGAATCTGGTGCGGGGGAGCGGCCTCAAAGGATTGGGCGGTATCCGGCCGGTTCGGGGCAGACTGATACGCCCGCTGCTGTTTACAACAAGGGAAAAGATCGAGCAGGTGCTGAAACAGGCAGGGATTGTCTGGAGAACGGATCGGACGAATCTGGAAGCGGAATATACGAGAAACCGGATCAGACTGTTGGTGATGCCGCTTTTGGAACAGGAGCTGAACGGACGGGCATCGGAGCATATTGCACAGGCGGCACACCGGCTTCAGGAGATCCAGGAATTTCTCGAGTGCATGACAGAACATGCCGCAAAACGGTGTATCCGGGAGGAAGGGGCAGATGTTCTTCTCCTGCTGGAGCCTTATAAAATGGAAGAAAGTCTGGTACAGCAGGAACTTCTGCGGCGTGTGCTTTCGATGTGCGGCGCGCTGAAGGATGTCGGCGCTGTTCATATTGCCATGCTGGAGGAACTGACAGGAATGCATTGCGGAAAAGCATGTCATCTGCCGGGCAGACTCCGGGCGGTGCGTGAAGACGGGGTACTTCGTTTTACAAACAGCAATATCCGGAAACAGAGCGGGCAGCGGATCGAGGCGGAGTATTCAGTTCCGGTTCCGGGCATACTCAGGGTTGGTGAATGGAATATTGAGACGGAACTCCTGGAGAATGATCCGTCGCTGCAGAAGCAAATTTCGGAAGAAAAAAAGTATACGAAATGGTTATCCTGTGATACAATTAAATGTAATGTCTGTCTGCGCAAAAGACGAAGCGGAGACTACCTGACAGTCAACGGACAGGGCGGACGGAAAAAACTGAAAGATTATTTTATTGACCTCAAGATTCCGAAGGAAAAGCGTGATCAGATATGGCTGCTGGCAGATGGGTCACACATTCTGTGGGTGATCGGATATCGTATCAGCGAAGCGGCGAAGGTCAGTGAACAGACGAAACAGATAATGAAGATACAGATGAAGGAGGACTCAGAATGAGAGAGAAAATCAGAATTTTTTTACCGGAAGAAGAAGTAAACCAGAGAATTGCTGAGATCGCAAAACAGATCAGTGATGATTATGAGGGAAAGCAGGTGCATCTGATCTGCATTCTGAAGGGCAGTGTATTTTTCATGTGTGAGCTGGCGAAGCGCATTACTGTTCCGGTGACAATGGATTTCATGTCAGTCAGCAGCTACGGCGATGATACAAAGTCGAGCGGAGTAGTCAGAATCGTAAAGGATCTGGATGAGCCGCTGGATGGCAAGGATGTGCTGGTAGTAGAAGATATCATTGACTCCGGACGTACACTCAGCTATCTGCTGGAGATTCTCAGCAAGCGCAATCCGAAGTCGCTGCGTCTGTGTACTCTGCTGGATAAGCCGGAACGCCGTGTGAAGCAGGTGGAGGTCGATTATACATGTTTCAATATTCCGGACGAATTCGTAGTAGGATACGGTCTTGATTATGCCCAGAAATACAGGAATCTTCCGTTTATCGGAATAGTTGAGTTTGTTGAAGAATAAAGAACAGCGAATAGATTAAAGGAGTTGAGCAGGAAATTGAACAGAAATACCAGAGGAGTTGGATTTTATCTGGTCGGGACTCTGATAATTCTTCTGCTGCTGGCCATGTTTCGCGGCGGCATGGAGGCTAATCAGACATGGAATCCCCGTGAGCTGACGGAAGCACTGGCGGAGGGAGATGTGGTCAAGGCTGAGATTACACCCAATCAGGAGGTTCCGACAGGTACAGTCAAGGTAGTGCTTACGTCAGGAGATGTAAAATACGTAAATGTGACGAATATCGAGGCAGTCGAAGCAGAAATTCTTGCGTATGAGGATGTGGAACTTGAAGTCGAGGCAGTGGTGAAGGAAAGTGTGTTCCTGACCACAATTCTGCCGCTGCTTCTGATTGGTGTCATCATGGTGGCAGCATTCACCATGATGAACCGCCAGAACGGCGGAGGCAATGCCAAAATGATGAATTTCGGCAAGAGCCGCGCCCGGATGGTCACACCGGATGCAAAGCGCGTGACATTTAAGGATGTTGCGGGGCTGAAGGAGGAGAAAGAGGATCTGGAAGAGATCGTTTCTTTCCTCAAAGAACCGGCAAAATTCACCCAGGTGGGTGCAAGAATTCCGAAGGGGGTTATCCTTGTGGGCCCTCCGGGAACCGGTAAGACTCTGCTTGCAAAGGCGATCGCAGGTGAGGCCGGAGTACCGTTCTTCAGTATATCCGGTTCTGATTTCGTGGAGATGTTTGTCGGTGTCGGAGCATCCCGTGTCAGAGATCTGTTCGAAGAGGCGAAGCGGCATCAGCCGTGTATTGTGTTCATTGATGAGATAGATGCAGTGGCGCGCCGCCGCGGTACCGGAATGGGCGGAGGTCACGACGAGCGTGAGCAGACACTGAACCAGCTGCTTGTTGAGATGGATGGATTCGGTGTGAATGAAGGAATTATTGTCATGGCGGCGACCAACCGCGTGGACATTCTCGATCCTGCGATCCTGCGTCCGGGACGTTTCGACCGTCAGGTGGCAGTCGGCCGCCCGGATGTGAAGGGCAGAGAAGAGATCCTGCAGGTACATTCCAAAGGCAAGCCGCTTGCAGATGATGTGAATCTCGAAGAGGTGGCCCGCACGACTGCGGGATTTACCGGAGCAGACCTTGAGAATCTGATGAATGAGGCTGCGATCCTTGCAGCAAAGGAACAGCGGGCCTATATCAGACAGGAAGATATCAACCGCTCCTTCGTGAAGGTCGGAATCGGTGCGGAGAAGAAGAGCCGTGTGATTTCCGAGAAGGAGAAGCGTATTACGGCTTACCATGAGGCAGGTCATGCGATCCTGTTTCACCTGCTTCCGGATGTGGGGCCGGTGCATACGATCTCCATTATTCCTACGGGACGCGGAGCGGCCGGATACACTATGCCGCTGCCGGAGCGCGATGAGATGTTTAATACAAAGGGCAAGATGATGCAGAATATTATCGTCAGCCTGGGTGGCCGGGTGGCTGAGGAGATGGTGATCGGTGATGTGACTACCGGTGCGTCTCAGGATATCAAGCAGGCAACGGGAATTGCACGTGCAATGGTGACGAAGTTTGGTATGTCCGATCGCGTAGGTCTGATCAATTACGATAACGAGGACGATGAAGTATTCATCGGCCGTGATCTTGCACATGCGAGAGCGTATGGCGAGGAAATCGCTTCCGTGATCGATCAGGAAGTAAAACGGATCATTGATGAGGCTCATGCGAAGGCACGGGAGATGATGAAGGAGAATGAATCTGTACTTCATGCGTGTGCACAGCTTCTGATCCAGAAGGAAAAGATCGGCCGTGAAGAATTCGAAGCATTGTTTGAATAAAGTCGGATTTTGTATAAAATGATTGGGGTTTTTGAAAAGGCAAAAACGAAGTGGTGAAAAAATGCACAAAAACAAAAGTAGAAAATTGTGAAGTTTGTGCACACTGATTTTGGGTCCGATGCTATAATAAACATCGTAAAACCCCCCAATACATTATATAGTTTTTGCTACACCCCATTTAGAGAAATACCTTCTCCAAGAAAGGCAGCTTACCCGGCTGCCTTTTTTCGTGCAGCAAAAAAGGACCGCCTTCACAGACTTTTCAACAGTTGTGCAAAGCGGAAAATTGTTATAAAATGGGAAAAGACATTCTTGAATTTGGGACATTACAGGAGGGCAGGATGGATCAGCACACAAAAACGTTGATGCAGACATTGAAATATATGATTTGTATGCGCCCGGTGTTCAATACCAGAGCGCTGTTCAGTGATGAGACGGAGAATTACGTTACACCGATGGAACCGAAGCCGGGAGATACAGTGCGCATACGGATCCGGACAGAGAAGGATAACGCGGATTGTGTTTATTTTATCAGCGGCACGCTCAAGCAGCAGATGGTAAAAGAATTCTCTGAGGGAAATTTTGATTATTATATGACGGAGATTACAGCCGGAACAGAGAATATCTATTACTATTTTGAAGTGAGTGCGGGGCGGGCGAGATGCTTCTACAATAAGTACGGGGTGTCGCGCGATCTGCAGCAGAGCAAGGCTTTCTGCATTGCTCCGGGATTTTCCACACCGGACTGGGCCAAGGGAGCCGTAATGTATCAGATCTTTACGGACCGGTTCTGCAACGGCGACCCGACCAATGATGTTGAGGATCGGGAGTACGTGTATATCGGTGAAGGTACGGTGAAGGTGCGTGACTGGAACAAACTCCCGGCAACCATGGGGATTCGGGAATTTTACGGCGGCGATCTGCAGGGAGTAATGCAGAAACTGGATTATCTGCAGGAATTGGGCGTGGAAGTCATTTATTTCAATCCGCTCTTTGTTTCTCCTTCCAATCACAAATATGATATTCAGGATTATGATTATATCGACCCGCATTTCGGTGTGATCCTGCGGGATGACGGTGCGCTGCTGCGTGAAGGGGATCAGTGCAACAGGAATGCGACGCGTTATATTAACCGTGTTACAGGGCTGGAGAATCTGGAGGCCAGCAATAAACTGTTTATCCGCCTTGTAGAGGAGCTGCACCGCAGAGGAATGCGTGTGATCCTGGACGGTGTGTTCAATCACTGCGGTTCGTTCAACAAGTGGATGGACCGTGAGCAGATTTATGAGAATCAGGCAGGATATGAGAAAGGGGCATATGTATCTGCAGATAGTCCGTATCGTACCTTTTTTAAATTTCACAATGAGCATGAGTGGCCGTATAATCCGTTCTATGACGGATGGTGGGGGCATGATACGTTGCCCAAGCTGAATTATGAGCAGTCACCGAAGCTCGAGGAGTATATCCTGAAGATTGCGGCCAAATGGGTGTCGCCGCCCTACAATGTGGACGGCTGGCGGCTTGATGTGGCAGCGGACCTTGGATTCAGTCAGGAGTACAATCATGAATTCTGGCGTAAGTTCCGCAGAACGGTCAAGGAGGCTAATCCGGATGCGATCATCCTTGCCGAACATTACGGAGATCCGGGCACCTGGCTGCGCGGTGACCAGTGGGACACAGTCATGAACTATGATGCGTTCATGGAACCGCTGACCTGGTTCTTTACGGGCATGGAAAAGCACAGCGATGATTATCAGCCGGGCATGAGGGGAAATGCGGACAGCTTCATTGGTGCAATGAAATATCATATGGCAAGCTTTCTGGCGCCGTCACTGCAGGTGGCGATGAATGAGCTGTCGAATCACGACCATTCCAGATTTCTGACAAGGACGAACGGAAGAGTCGGCCGCGTGGAATATCTGGGAGGCGAAGCTGCGGAATACAATGTGCGTCCGGAGATCATGCGGGAGGCTGTTGTGATGCAGATGACATGGCCGGGTGCGCCTACTCTGTATTACGGAGACGAGGCCGGTGTATGCGGATTTACGGATCCTGACAACCGCAGAACGTATCCGTGGGGCCAGGAGGATCTGTATATGCTGGAATTCCACCGGCATGCGATCGCGATGCACAAGCGATATCCGGTGCTGACACATGGATCGTTCCGTTTTCTGCATGGCGAATACAACTGTCTTGCCTACGGCAGATTCAGCCGCACCAGTCAGATCGTGGTTGTTTTCAATAACAATGAGGAAGAACGCGAACTGGTGCTGCCGGTATGGGCGGTCGAGGTGACGAACCGGCAGGGGCTGAAGCGTGTATTCTGCACGAACGCAGGCGGTTTTACAGAGGATCCCGTGATCTATCCGGTACATGGCGGTGAGGTGTGCATCCGGATGGCAGCCACTTCGGCAGTTGTACTGCTCGCGGAACCGGCGACCTGAATACATAGTGGACAGCGGCGCGGAGTACGAGACAGCAGCGGCATAGAGTAGAGACAGCAGCGGTGCAGAGTATGAGACAGCAGCGGCATAGAGTAGAGACAGCAGCGGCATAGAGTAGAGACAGCAGCGACATAGAGTAGAGACAGCAGCGGCATAGAGTAAAGACAGCAGCGGTGCAGAGTATGAGACAGCAACGGGCTGAACTGCAGAAGGCTGCTGTCAGAAGTCTCAGACGGCTGTCGGACGGCCTGTAAAAAGGCAGATCAGAAAACAGACAGAATAAATGAACATAAAAGCAAATTAAGAAAAAAACAACTTACTCTTAAGTACCCCTTTCTTTCATTTTCGGGGAAACTGCTTTACTATTTTGACATACATTTTATAGCAGAACAACGGAAGAAAAGACAGGAGGTACAGATTTATGAAAAGGAGAACAGTAGGGCTTGCTGCTGCCGGGGCAGTTCTGGCCGTCGGTCTGACAGGGACATACGCGGCAATCGGGATGCATTATCGGGAGCATTTCTTTGAACATACAGTGATCAACGGAATCGATGTATCCGGTATGACGGCGGCGGAGGCAGAAGCGCTGATCGCGGAGCAGGCCGAGGATTACCGCGTCACGGTAACGACGAAGGACGGAACACAGGAGATCATCGAGGGAGCTGAGATCGGATACCGGTTCGTATCCGGCGGAGAGGTACAGGGATTTCTGGATGGACAGGATTTTCTGGCATGGCTTCCGGAATGTTTTGGCGAAGGAAATGAATACACAATGGAGGCTTCTGTGGCTTATGATGAGGAGCTGCTGGTGCAGGCAGTGGATGAACTGAACTGTATGCAGGAAGAACAGATCACAGAGCCGGAGGATGCATATATTGAACAGCAGGAAGACGGTACGTATGTGATCATTCCGGAGACGGAGGGAAACGCGCCGGATCGGGGTAAAGTGCAGCAGCTTTTGAAGGATACGGTGGATGCAGGTGCAGTTTCTGCTGATCTGGAACTGGCAGACTGCTATCTGAAGCCTTCCGTATATGCGGAGGATGAAGACCTGAAGTCCGAGGCAGCGATACGGAATCAGTACAGCTCGATCACAGTCACATATCAGATGGGCGGCGGTGTAACGGAAATACTGGACAGCACTGTGACTGCAGAATGGTTTTCACTGGATGAAAACAGAGAACCGGTGTTTGACCGCGATGCAGTAGCCGCATGGGTGAATCAGCTGGCGGATACGTATGATACGATCGGAACGTATCCGGCATTCACAACCTCGAACGGGGAGACGGTTTATGTGGAGGCACGCACATATGGCTGGCAGATGGACCGCGAGACAGAGACGGAAGAGCTGTACAATCTGCTGCTTGCAGGAGAGTCGGCAGAGCGCACTCCGGTGTGGTATGAGACGGCACAGACACGAGGTACAAATGATATTGGCAATACATATGTAGAAATAGATTACACAAACCAGAGAATGTGGTATTATAAAGACGGTGTACTGCTTGTGGAGACACCTGTCGTGACCGGAAATGTCAGTGCAGACATGGCATCACCGGAAGGAATCTTCTGTATTGTCGGCAAACAGGAGAATGCAACGCTGATCGGAGATGATTACGAGACACCGGTGGATTACTGGATGCCGTTTTACGGCGGGGTCGGTATTCATGATGCAGATTCCTGGAGGACCGCTTACGGCGGGGATATTTATCTGTGGAGCGGATCGCACGGATGCATCAATACACCGACGGCACAGGCAGCTGTTATTTTTGAGAATATTGAAGTCGGGACACCGGTCATCTGCTACAGTTCTGCAACGAATTACGGTTACAGCCAGGTGGGAAGCTCCGGCGGTACTGCAGGCAGCGGAAGCGGAGATATCGTGATTGTGGACAGCGGTGCGACAGACACCTGGACGGACGATGTTGTGATCGATGACGCAGGTGACGGTGCGACCTGGGATTACGGAGCCGATAATATTACAGCAGGTGATGTGGGAGCCGGTGACAATGCAGCAGGCGATACCGGTGTCGGTGACATTGCAGACGAAAATGGCGGAATCGGGGATGCTGTATCAGGTGATGCAGAGACCGGCAGTACCTGGGCAGGTGATGCCGGTGTCAGTGACATCACCGCCGGCATTACAGGAACCGGGGATGCTGCGGCCGGTGATTCCGGAACGGATGAGACAATGATTGGTGATGAAATAACCATATATTGATAGAGGCAGAGATGCAGGAGACAGCCGGCAGAGCAGTCCTGCAGACAAAAGGAGGAGTATAACATGAAGATAGCGGTTTTAGCCGGAGGCATCAGTACGGAGAGGGCAGTCTCCATCGTTTCCGGAACAATGGTTTGCAAGGCGCTGCGCGAGAAGGGACATCGCGCGGTCCTGATTGATGTATATTGCGGGGACGGGACACTGGGAGAAGACTGTGGTGAGTGGTTCCCGGAGGAATATGATGTGGATCAGGCTGCTGCTTACATGCATTCTTTTGACGGGCGGATCAGTGAGATGAAGCGTACGCGCAGACAGTTTTTCGGTCCGGGAGTTCTGGCATTGTGCGAGGCTGCAGATGTGGTGTTCATGGCACTTCATGGAGAGGACGGAGAAGGCGGTAAGGTGCAGGCTGTGTTCGACCTGATGGGAATCCGTTATACAGGTTCCGGTCCGCTGGGCAGTGCAGTGGCAATGGATAAAGGGATGTCACGCAAGCTTTTTGCTGCCGATGGTGTACCGACTGCAGCAGGCATGGCGCTGAAGAAAAACGATGGGCGACAGAAAGCATCTGAAAACGGCATCGGCCTTCCATGTGTTGTGAAACCGTGCTGCGGAGGATCCAGTGTAGGTGTGGAGATCGCACATACAGAAGAAGAATATGCACATGCGCTGGACGTTGCTTTTAGCTATGAGGAGGAGATAATTGTAGAGCAGTACATTGCGGGCCGTGAGTTTTCAGTCGGCGTGGTGGAGGGCAGTGCTTATCCGGTCATTGAGATCGCACCGCTTGTCGGCTTTTACGATTACAAGAATAAATATTCGGCAGGTTCCGCAATCGAAACGTGTCCGGCGGATCTTTCACCGGAGCAGACCGCTGAAATGCAGCACTATGCAGAGCTGGCATACAGAGCGCTGAAGCTGGAGTGCTATGCGAGAATGGACTTCATGATGGCAGCTGACGGCAGCATGTACTGTCTTGAAGCCAACACCCTTCCGGGTATGACTCCGACCAGTCTGCTTCCGCAGGAAGCTGCTGCACTCGGTATGAGCTTTGCAGATCTGTGTGAGCATCTGATTCAGGTATCGGGACACCGGAAATGATAAAATCTGATAACAAGTATATTCATGAAAACACACTGCTCTCTGGTGCCGTATGAGAGACGGCTGTATGGCAGTGTTCGGAATCGGGAGGCAGTATGAAGAACATGACTTTATCCCGCATTGCAGAGATCTGCGGCGGAACATATATCGGAAGTACGGAAGACAGTATGCGGGAGATCACCGCCGTTGCCACAGACAGCAGGAAGGCGGAGGCAGGAAGTCTCTTCGCGGCCATACGGGGCGAACGCGTGGACGGACACAGCTTTATTCCGTCCGTTTTTGAAAAAGGTGCGCTCTGCGTTCTGTCTGAACAGGAGCTGGAATCACCGGCAGGTAATTACATCCGCGTGGAATCAACGCTGGAGGCGCTCAAGGCCATCGCAGAGGATTATCTGGAACAGCTGGAGATTCCGGTGGTCGGCATCACCGGCAGTGTCGGCAAGACAAGTACGAAAGAAATGATCGCTGCTGTTCTTTCTCAGAAGTACAATACGCTGAAGACAGCAGGAAACTTTAATAATGAGCTGGGACTTCCGCTGACTGTATTCCGTCTGCGTGATGAGCACGAGATCGCGGTGCTGGAGATGGGAATCAGCAATTTCGGAGAGATGCATCGTCTGGCAAAGATTGCAAAGCCGGATACGTGTGTCATTACAAACATCGGCCAGTGTCATCTGGAATTCCTTGGTGACAGAGACGGTGTACTCCGTGCCAAATCTGAAATTTTTGATTTTCTTCGGCCGGACGGGTATATTGTGCTGAATGGTGAAGATGATAAACTTGAGACTGTCAGGGAAGTGAAGGGTATCCGGCCGGCGTTTTTCGGTTTCGGAAAAGAGAACAGTGTATATGCCGACCGGATTGAGAAAAAAGGACTGGATGGAATCTCCTGCCGTATTCACACGGAGCAGGGCAGTTTCACGACACTGATTCCGATTCCGGGTATCCATATGGTGCTGAATGCGCTGGCAGGAACGGCAGTCGGACTGCATTATGGACTGACACTGGATGAGATCCGTGCCGGTATAGAAAGCCTGCAGCCGGTGAGCGGACGATTCCATATCATCCATGCCGGAGGAATGACCATCGTGGATGACTGCTACAATGCAAATCCGATATCCATGAAAGCCTCTCTCGAAGTCCTTCAGGATGGACTGGGCCGTAAGGTCGCTGTTCTCGGCGACATGGGTGAGCTGGGAGAGGATGAGGCGCTTCTTCACCGCCAGGTAGGAGAATTCGCCGGAACGCTTGCGATCGACAGCTGCATCTGCGTCGGCCCGCTGTGCCGAAATCTCGCGGACGGAATCATATCCGTGAATCCGCAGATGGAGGTTCGCTGCATTGACAGCCTGCAGGAGCTGCTCAAAGTCCTGCCGGGTCTGGTGCAGCCGGAAGATACGATCCTTGTCAAAGCATCACATTTCATGCATTTTGAAAAAGTAGTGGAGAAGCTGGAAGAACTGTAGATACAGATATAGATGCAGCTTTTCATTAGCAGGATAATACAGACGTACTTTTTGATTAACAGAATGGAGAATAGTCCCATGTACATTATTGCAGGACTCGGAAACCCGGGCTCAAAATACGCACATTCCCGCCACAATGCAGGTTTCGAGGTGATCGACCGTCTGGCGGAGCGTTACCGGATTTCCGTTGATACGAAAAAATTTCAGGCTCTCTGCGGCACAGGTTATATAGACGGACAGAAAGTGCTGCTTCTGAAGCCGCAGACATTCATGAATCTGAGCGGGGAAAGTGTTCGTGCCGCGTGCGATTTTTTCAAGATCGATCCGGAGGAGGAGCTGATCGTTCTGTACGATGACATCAGTCTTGCGCCGGGGCAGCTGCGTATCCGCGCAAAGGGCAGTGCCGGAGGACACAACGGCATTAAGAATATTATTCAGCATCTGAATACGCAGGTATTTGCCCGGGTGAAGATCGGTGTCGGCGAAAAGCCGGCCGGATATGATCTGGCAGATTACGTGCTCGGTCATTTCTCAAAAGAGGAGTGGCCGGATATGGTGGACGCGTTTGACCGTGCTGCGCAGGCGGCAGCGAAGATGACGACGGATGATATCCAGCATGTCATGAATGAATTCAATACGAGCAAGGCAAAAGAAACAAAGAGCGAATAAAGCCGGGAACGGAAAAATGAAGCGTCAAAAGAGCGAAAGCAGAAAATTGAAAGAAAGAACTGAAATAGAGAACTGAAAGAAAGAACTGAAAAAAGAACGAAAACAGGAAGCAAAAGCAAGACGCAAAAACGACGGGCAAATAAAGCAACGCAGATTTCAGCACTTCACTGGTAAGGGGAACAATTTATGAAAGCATTTCTGACACCGATGCAGCAGCTGGGAGAGTTTGAGGAAATTAGCAGAAAGATAGCCGGTAATCGTGGTATGATCCAGGTTACCGGCTGTATTGACTCTCAGAAGCCGCATTTTATCTACAGCGCAGGAGCCGGATTTCAGGACAGAGCGGCTGTAAAAACGGCAGCGGACGAAAAGGGTGCGCCGCTTGCGACGCTGATCATTACGTACAATGATCTGAGAGCCAAGGAACTCTATGAGAACTACAGATTCTTCGACCGTGATGTCTTGTATTTTCCGGCGAAGGACCTGATTTTTTTTCAGGCTGATATTCACAGCAACCTGCTGGAGCAGCAGAGGATTTCCGTATTGAAAGCACTGGCGGAGCGCAGACAGGTGACGATCGTCACGACCATGGCAGCCTGTATGAATCATCTTGTTCCGTTTGATGACTGGATGAGCCATGTGATGGAAATTGACGGCGGCTGTGAACTGGATACGGAATCGCTGAAGGCGGAGCTGATCCAGCTTGGCTATGAACGCACTGGGCAGGTCGAGGGAGCGGGGCAGTTCGCCATTCGCGGCGGTATTATCGATATCTTTCCATTGACGGAGGAGAATCCGATCCGCATCGAGCTGTGGGGAGAAGAAGTGGATTCTATCCGGAGTTTTGATGTGGAGAGTCAGCGTTCAATCGAGAATCTGGAGTCTGTGCGCATTTATCCGGCGGCGGAGCTGATTCCGGACAGGGAGCAGCGCAGTCTCGCAATAGAACGTCTGGAGAAGGAAGCAAAGAAGGCCGAGAAGATTTTCCGGGATGATGGAAGACAGGAGGAGGCAACGCGCATCCGCAATCTTCTGAGGGACTGTCGTGATCAGATCGAAGAGCTGGGCGAACCGCTGTCCATGGAAGGTTTTATTGACTATTTTATCGCTGCAAAGACCTCCTTCCTCGATTATTTTGAGGAAGAGCGGACGCTGATCTTTCTGGATGAGCCGAACCGGCTGCTGGAGGCTGGTCAGGCCGTGGAGCTGGAATTCCGCGAGAGCATGGAACATCGTCTTGAGAAGGGTTATGTTCTTTCCGGACAGACCGGACTTCTGTTCGCGTGTCAGGAAATGGCGGCGGCGATCTGCCGCAGAAATGCAGTTGGTCTGTGTACACTGGAGAATGCGCGTTCTCCGTGGAATGTGTCCGGGAAATACAGTCTGACGGTCCGCTCAGTCAATCCGTACAACAACAGTTTCGAATTCCTTGTCAAGGATCTGAAACGCTGGAAGAAGGAAGGCTACCGCGTGATTCTTCTGTCGGCATCCCGCACACGCGGGCATCGCCTGGCCAGCGACCTGATGGAGGAGGGGCTGACCGGATTTTATACAGAGGATGAGGAACGGGAGGTGCGTCCCGGCGAGATCCTGATCACATACGGCAATGCACAGAAGGGATACGAATATCCGCTGATCAAATTTGTTGTGATCGCAGAGAGTGATATTTTCGGGCAGGAACAGAAAAAAAAGAAGAAGCGCAAACGCTATGAGGGTAAGCGGATCAACAGTTTTACAGAGCTGGCGATCGGCGACTTTGTTGTGCATGAAAATCATGGACTCGGTGTTTACCGCGGAATTGAAAAAGTCGTAGTAGACAAGGTCACGAAGGATTACATGAAGATCGAGTATGCCGGCAGCAGCAGTCTGTATGTCCCGGCCACGCAGCTGGATGTTATTCAGAAATATGCCGATGGTGATTCCAGGGCTCCGAAGCTGAACAAGCTCGGTACACAGGAGTGGAACCGCACCAAGACACGCGTCAAGCGTGCCGTTCAGGTCATTGCGCAGGATCTTGTGAAGCTGTATGCGGAGCGTCAGCGCAAAGAGGGATTTGTCTACAGTCATGATACCGTGTGGCAGCGTGAATTTGAAGAGATGTTTCCGTTCCAGGAGACAGAAGATCAGCTTCTGGCAATTGATGCCGTGAAGCAGGATATGGAGAGTACGAAGATCATGGACCGTCTTGTCTGCGGTGATGTCGGGTACGGTAAAACGGAGATCGCCATCCGGGCTGCGTTCAAGGCTGTACAGGACGGCAAGCAGGTCGCATACCTTGTGCCCACGACGATCCTGGCACAGCAGCATTACAACACGTTCGTGCAGAGAATGAAGGAATTTCCGGTTCGTGTGGATCTGATGTGCCGTTTCCGTTCAGCGGCCGAGCAGAAGAAGACGGTAACTGACCTGAAAAAAGGGCTGGTGGATATTGTGATCGGTACGCACCGTCTGCTTTCGAAGGATGTGGAATACAAGGATCTTGGTCTGCTGATCATTGATGAGGAGCAGCGTTTCGGTGTGACACATAAAGAAAAGATCAAACAGCTCAAAACGGACATTGATGTACTGACGCTGACTGCGACACCGATTCCGCGTACGCTGCATATGAGTCTGATCGGAATCCGTGATATGAGCGTGCTGGAGGAGGCTCCACAGGAACGTGTGCCGATCCAGACATACGTGATGGAATATAATGAAGAGATGGTGCGCGAGGCGATCAGCCGGGAGCTTGCCAGAGGCGGGCAGGTCTATTATGTGTACAACCGAGTGAACACTATTGTGGAGATGACGAACACTATTGCCCAGTTGGTGCCGGAGGTGCAGGTCGCCTTCGCACACGGACAGATGAAGGAGCGCGAGCTGGAGAAGATCATGTTTGATTTTATCAACGGGGATATCGACGTGCTCGTGACGACGACCATTATCGAGACAGGTCTTGATATTTCGAATGCAAATACCATGATCATTCATGATTCTGATAATCTCGGCCTTTCACAGCTCTATCAGCTGAGAGGAAGAGTCGGCCGTTCAAACCGTACTTCCTATGCGTTCCTGATGTACCGCCGCAACAAGATGCTGAAGGAGATTGCCGAGAAGCGTCTTTCTGCCATCCGTGAATTCACGGAGCTGGGAAGCGGTTTTAAAATTGCCATGCGTGATCTGGAGATCCGAGGCGCCGGTACACTGCTCGGCAGCGAGCAGCACGGTCATATGGAGGCAGTGGGATATGATCTCTACTGCAAGCTCCTTAACGAGTCTGTCAGGGAACTTCAGGGACAGACCACGATCCAGGAAAGCTTTGAAACGGTTGTCGATATTGATGTGGATGCGTTTATCCCGGAGCGCTATATCCGCAACGAATACCAGAAGCTTGACATTTACAAACGGATTGCAGTTATTCAGACTGAGGAGGAATACGATGATATGCTGGAGGAACTGATGGATCGTTTCGGTGAGCCGCCGCGCTCTGTCCAGAATCTCCTTCAGATCGCCCGTCTGCGTTCCATGGCGCATGATGCCTTTATCACCGAGCTGACTCAGAAAGGTGATGAGATCCGGATCGTAATGTATGAGAAGGCACAGATCGATACCACGAAGATTGACAGCCTGCTGAAGTATTACAAGGGCAAACTGAAATTTACGATCGATAAAAATCCGTATTTCACGTATGTGCGTCCGCGCAGAGGCCAAAAAGAGACGGATGACGTGCTCCGCCTCGGAAAAGAGCTGGTGGAGGCGCTGCTGGCACTTGCATAAGGACGGTATGGTCCGGCAGTGTTTTCCTGATGTTTTCCATGGCATTTTCCATTGCTCCGTCACGAAAGATTCATATTTTTCTTATTGCGATATCTTACAAAACCGATTATAATAATGAAATGAATTTACTGCAGGAAGACACAGGTGCTGTTGTCTTCCTGTTTGCGCCGCATAGCGGGCAGAGAATGGAGGAAATGATGAAAAGAGCTTTAAGAAAGGCAGCAGTCCTCGGCCTGAGTACATGTCTCGCACTGACATCTCTGGCAGGCTGTTCCAAGAAGGATGAATTCAACGCAGAAGCAGCAGCAATTACAGTGAACGGAGATGTGGTTCCGGCGGGACTGGTGAAGTTCATGAGCCATTATACACAGGCATACGCGGAGGATATGTATAATTCCTATTTTGGTTCCGGTTCATTCAACATGGCGATGGATGAGTCAGGCGCAACACTGGGTGACATGGTAGTTGACAGTAACGTTGAAGGCCTGAAGCAGATGATTCTCGCGGAGCAGAAGATGGAAGAGTACGGTGTATCTCTTACTGACGAGGAGAAGGAGAACATTGAAGCGGCAGCAGCGGCATTCATCGAGGCAAATGATGAGGAAGTGCTTGAGAAGATGTGCGCAACGCAGGAAACTGTTGCACGTTATCTGGAGCTGCTCACGATTCAGACAAAGGTAGAGACAGCAATGGAAGCCGATGTGGATACAGAAGTATCTGATGAAGAGGCGGCACAGCGCACCGTTCAGTACGCATATTTTGCAGCAGAGACGGAAGCTGAGACAGAGGAGAGTACAGAAGATACGACGGAGGCATCTTCGGAGGCTGTGACGGAAGCAGTGGCTGAGGCAGCAGCAGAGACTGAGGCAGAAACAGAAACTGAGACGGCAGCAGAAACAGAAACTGAAACAGCAGCAGAAACAGAGACCGAAACGACAGCAGAGACCGCAGCGCTGACTGAGAATGAGACAGCAAAGACACAGTCCGCTGATGAGACGGAAACAGAGACAGAAGCTGTTACAGAAGAAGCGGCTGAAACAGAAACTGAAACAGAAACTGAGACAGAGGATCCGGCAATGGCAGCGGCCAAGGAAGAGGCATACGCAAAGGCTGCCGAGATGATCGAGATGGTCAAGTCCGGAGAAGACTTTGAAGAAGCAGTCAAAGCAGTGAAAGAGGACGAGGAAGCAACGGCCAGCGAGCTGACATTCGGTGAAGACAATACATCTGTTGCCGAAGGTATTGTTACAGCAACAGAAGGTCTGGCTGACGGAACACTGGTCGAGACACCGATCGAGGCAGAGTCAGGATATTACGTCGTACAGGTCATCTCAGAGCTTGACCGTGAGGCAACTGACGCGAGAAAGCTGGAGATCATCGAGGAAAGAAAGTCAGAACTTGTATCCGAACTGTATACAGAATGGGAAGAGGCAAGTGAGATCACACAGGATGACGAAGTGATCGCAACGATCGTATTTGACTTCTCTCTGACATCTCAGACAGAGGCAGCGACAGAAGCAGCAACAGAAGCTGTGACAGAGGCTTCCGGAACAGAGGCAGTCACAGAGACCGAGTCTGAGACAGGTGCGACAGAAGCAGTCACAGAAAACGAGACAGCGGCAGCTGAAACAGAGGCAGTTGAAACGGAAACAGAAACTGCGGCAGAGACAGAAACTGAAATGACAACAGAAACGGAGACAGTCGAAACAGAGACTGAATCAGAGACAGAGGCATAAGGTCCTGATCAGATATCAGGAACCGTTGCAGTATTCATACAGTGGGTCAGACAAAGGACCGGAAATCAGAAACGTGGATTTCCGGTCCTTTTTTGTGCACATTTTTATTTGGACGCAGTATCTGTTGGGAACAGATTATGCATGGTCAGCGGAGCCAAACAAGGCGAGCTATTGTGCGGCAGCAGTAACGGTGTGGTCTGGGACTGTATGCATCCGTAAATGCATTACAATCAGTCATTGCAGCGCTGGAGCGCGGACCCTTTCATAATAACTTCCCATAATAGAAAAATTCCGCAGGGATTGGAACTCATACGGGGCAAAATTCTGCAGGATGCTGTATATAATACAAAAATACGACAAAACCATTCTTTTTTTGCAAAATATGCAGCAGAATCATGATGTGGTAAAATGTATGTACAACTTTTTGTGTACAACTTGCACATGAAAAACAACAAAATAAAAGAAGTACTTGACAATATATCTACGTGGATGTATAATACGTGCATAATGACGGAGAAATAAAAAACAAATTAGTCATAATGCACAAAGATATTATTTCTGATTTGTATGTATTTCTCGTCATAAAGGACTGTACAACTTGGAGAGGGATTTGTACAGTGGGGCAAAAACTATATAATTCAAGGGAGGAAAAGAAATGAACAAGAAAATTATGAGCGTGGCACTTGCAGCAACAATGTTCCTCGGCGTAGGCGCATCTGTAACAGCAGAAGAGGCACAGACAGTTGGTATCCTGATGCCGACACAGTCTTCCGAGCGTTGGATCAACGACGGTGCAAACATGAAAGCACAGCTGGAAGAGAAGGGATACAATGTAGAGCTTCAGTATGCAGAGGATGATACAGCTCTTCAGGTTTCCCAGCTTGAGAACTACGTAGGTATGGGTGTTGACTGTCTCGTTATCGCAGCTATCGACTCAGGCGTTCTCGTAAACGCAGAGGCACAGGCTAAGGACGCAGGCATCCCGATCATCGCTTACGACCGTCTTCTGATGAACACAGACGCTGTTTCCTATTATGCTACATTCGACAACAAGGGTGTTGGTACTGTTATCGGTAACTACATCAAAGAAGCAAAAGATCTTGATGCAGCTCGTGAAGCAAACGAGTCCTACACAATCGAGTTCTTCATGGGATCACCGGACGACAACAATGCACTCTTCCTGTACAATGGTATTATGGAAGTTCTTCAGGAGTACCTGGATGACGGAACACTCGTTTGCAAGTCCGGCAGAACATCCTTCGAAGACACATGTATCCTCAGATGGTCTCAGGAAACAGCTCAGGCTAACTGCGAGAACATCCTTACAGCTAACTACGCAGACGAAGACCTCGACATCGCTTGTACAGCATTTGACGGTTTCGCATACGGCGTAAAGGCAGCTTTCCTTGGCGCTGGCTACACAGAAGAGAACTGGCCGCTGATCACAGGACAGGATGCAGAAGTTATGGCTACAAAGAACATCATCGACGGAACACAGACAATGTCTATCTACAAAGACACACGTCTCCTTGCTGAGAAGGCTGTAACAATGGTTGACGCAGTTCTTCAGGGAACAGAGCCGGAAATCAACGACACAGAGCAGTACAACAACGGCACAATCACAGTTCCGACCTATATGTGTACACCGGTAGCAGTTGATCAGTCCAACTACGAAGAGATCCTGATCGACGGCGGATACTACACACTGGAGCAGCTTCAGTAATGAGCTGAGTCTGAATCAGCAATGAAATAAGCTTGAACACAAATAAAACAGGCGGCGGGATATCCGCCGCCTGTCTTTAATGAAAAATAATAAAGAAAAGGAGTGAGAAAGGGCATGTCTGATATTATTCTGGAGATGAGGCACATCACGAAGGCATTTTCGGGCGTGAAGGCTCTGGATGACGTTAATCTGCAGGTCAAAAAGGGTGAGATTCACGCGCTGTGCGGCGAGAACGGAGCAGGCAAGTCCACACTGATGAATGTACTTTCCGGCGTATATCCGCATGGTACATACGAAGGAGATATCATTTACAAGGGTGAGACGTGTAAATTCCACCGTATCAAGGACAGCGAAGAAAAGGGTATCGTAATTATCCACCAGGAGCTGGCGCTCAGCCCGTATCTTTCCATCGCGGAGAACGTGTTCATGGGCAATGAGCAGACATCGTTCCGCGGAGTAATCAACTGGACCAAGACGAGAGGACGTGCAAAAGAGGCGCTGGCTCATGTTGGTCTTGAGAATGAGAATCTGAATGCACCGGTCAATACACTCGGTGTAGGAAAACAGCAGCTGATCGAGATTGCGAAGGCAATGGCGAAGAATGTAGACCTTCTGATTCTGGATGAGCCGACAGCAGCTCTGAACGATGAGGAGTCGGCACAGCTTCTCGAGATCATGCTGGATCTGAAGAAAAAAGGTGTTACCTGTATCATTATTTCCCACAAGCTGAACGAGATCAGCTACGTGGCGGATTCTATTACGATCATTCGTGACGGTAAGACTATCGAGACACTGAAGAAAGGTGTGGACGAGTGGTCGGAGGACCGCATTATCAAGGGTATGGTCGGCCGTGAGATGAACAACCGTTATCCGGTTCGTGAGAACTGTAAAATTGGAGATGTTGTACTGGAGGTCAAGAACTGGAATGCATATCATCCTGAGATCTCCGAGAAACAGATTCTCAAGGATATCAATATCAAGGTGCGTGCAGGTGAGGTTGTCGGTCTTGCCGGACTGATGGGTGCCGGACGCACTGAGTTTGCCATGAGTCTGTTCGGACATTCCTACGGACAGAAGATTTCTGGTGAAGTATACATGCATGGAAAGAAAGTCAGCACAAAGACTGTTAAGGATGCGATCGACAACGGTATTGCATATACGTCTGAGGACCGTAAGACCTACGGACTTGTACTGATTAACGATATCAAGACGAATATGACGATGGCTGCGCTGCGCCGTTATTACGCAAATGGTCAGATCGTCGATGAGAGGAAAGAAAATCTGGATGCGGAAGCATACAAAGAGAGAATTAATGTAAAGGCAAACGGTATTCATCAGACTGTTGGTTCTCTGTCCGGCGGTAATCAGCAGAAGGTCGTTCTGGCCAAGTGGATGATGACTCAGCCGGATGTCCTGATTCTGGATGAGCCGACACGAGGTATCGACGTTGGTGCAAAATACGAGATTTACTGCGCAATCAACGAAATGGCACAGCAGGGCAAGGCCGTTATCGTAATTTCTTCTGAAATGCAGGAGATTATCGGTACATGCGACCGCGCTTACGTTATCAATGAGGGACGGATTGCCGGTGAGCTGAACCGACAGGAGCTGAGCCAGGAGAGCATTATGAAATGCATCATGGACAGTAATGCGAAAGGAGAATAGAAAGAATGGAAACGAAGAAAAAATATGTCAATCTGGACCTGAAATCATTTGGTATGGTTGCGGCTCTGGTAATTATTTTCATTATCTTTTATGTACTTACAGGCGGTTCTAATGCAACACCGGTTAACATCAACAACCTGATCATGCAGAACGGATATATCATTATCCTGGCTACAGGTATGCTGCTCTGTGTTCTGACCGGTTATATTGACCTGGGTGTCGGTTCTGTCGTAGCACTTGGTGCTGCCTGTGCTGCGAAGCTCGTTGTTGAGCAGGGCTGGGCAGTTCCGCTGGCATGGCTGGTAGCGATTGGTATCGGTCTTGCAATCGGTATCTTTTCCGGATTTTTCATTGCTTATCTGGATATCCCGCCGTTCGTTGTTACACTGGCAACCATGCTGATGGGCCGTGGTCTTACATACACACTGCTGAAGTCTCTGACGGTTGGTCCGCTTCCGGAAGACTATGCATTTATCGGTACAGGCTTCCTGCCGAATATCAGAATTCCGTTTGGAGGAGACGGTGCAACGCTTGACCTGATCTGTGTGATCGTGGCTGCGGTTATTACAGCAGGATTGATCCTTTCTGAACTGAATACGATCAAGACAAACAATAAGTATGGATTTGCGAACCTTGTTCCGTGGCAGATGATCGTGAAGGATGCAGTGGTCCTTCTGATCGTATGGTTCTTCCTGATCAGACTGGGTCAGTACAAAGGTATCCCGGTACAGCTGATCGTACTCGGTGTAGTTGTGGCAATTTATCATTTCGTTACAAGCAAAACTGTTGCAGGCCGTCAGATCTATGCAATGGGCGGTAACGCAAAGGCTGCAAGACTTTCCGGTATCAATACGAAGAAAGTATTCTTCTGGGTATACGTAAACATGGGCGTTCTGGCGGCTCTTGCAGGTATCGTTCTCTCCGCACGTCAGGGTGGTGCAAACCCGAAGATGGGTGATGGTATCGAGATGGATGCAATCGCTTCCTGTTACATCGGAGGTGCAGCAGCTTCCGGCGGTGTCGGCACGGTTATCGGTGCTGTAGTCGGAGCTCTCGTAATGGGTGTTCTGAACAATGGTATGTCAATGTGCGGTATGTCTACTGATATGCAGAAGGTAGTTAAGGGTGCCGTTCTTCTCGGTGCCGTAGTACTCGATGTTACAACAAAGAAGAAAAAGAATTAATTATGGTAAAAACATCAAAATATCAGCGTGTAACAGAATGGGTGAAAAACAGAATATCATCCGGTGAACTGCGCGGCGGAGACAAGCTGGAGTCAGAGAATGAACTCAGTGAACTGTTTGGTATCAGCCGTCAGACTGTCCGCCATGCACTTGGCATTCTGGTACAGGATGGTATTCTGGAGCGTGTCCAGGGCAGCGGTACGTACGTGAAAGATCTCGAGGCGGAGGAAGAAAAGCTGGAGCTGTCGGACAACGTTACGATCATCAGTACGTACGTGGACGGATATATCTTTCCCAGGATCCTGAAGTCCATGGCACGCGTGCTGGAGCAGGCCGGTTACGGTGTGCGTATTATTTTTACAAACAATCATCTGGAGACGGAGCGGCGGCAGCTGACCCGTCTCCTCGAAGAAAACAGCAGGGATCCGCTGATCGTGGAACCGATCATGAGCGGTCTGCCCAATCCGAACCTGAAGTATTACAGGAAACTGAAAGAGCGGGGGATTCCGGTGCTGTTTTTCCACAGCTTTTATCCGGAACTGGATATTCCGCACGTCTGTATGGACGATGAGGCCGCAGGAAGGACCGCGACAGAATATCTGATCGAGCACGGTCATACAAAGATTGCCGGTATTTTCAAAGCAGACGACGGTCAGGGCCGCAGGCGGTACAAGGGTTATCTGAAAGCACTGCTGAAGGCGGGGATTGAATTGAAGGAAGAACGGATCTGCTGGATTGATTCTCAGGAACTGAGGAGCTTTTCGGCAATGCGCCCCAAGATCCTCGAACGTCTTCGCAACTGTACGGCATGTGTCTGCTATAACGATGAGGTGGCACATGAGCTGACGGAGTTTGCACTCGCTGCAGGACTGCGTATACCGGAGGAACTGTCTATCACGAGTATCGACAATTCAGAACTGGCAAGGCTGAATGCCGTACCGCTGACTTCCGTATCGCATCCGATGGAAGAACTGGGGGAGAAGGTTGCGGAAAGTATGCTGCATCTGATAGTCGATCCGGAGTATCGTGCAACATATGAATTTCCGGTGGATATTGAGGTGCGCGGTTCCGTAGCGACGATATAAGTTATTCGAGTTGTAAGGAGGAGATTGACATGAAAGCGGGAAAGAATTATAAATTCTGGTTCGCTACAGGTTCTCAGGATCTGTATGGCGATGAATGTCTCAGAAAGGTAGCTGAGCATTCCAGAATCATTGTAGATAAACTGAATGAGTCCGGTATTCTGCCGTATGAAATCGTGTGGAAGCCGACCCTGATCACAAACGAGCTGATTCGTAAAACATTCAATGAGGCAAACGCAGATGAGGAATGTGCAGGAGTTATCACATGGATGCACACATTCTCACCGGCCAAATCCTGGATTCTCGGTCTGCAGGAGTTCCGCAAACCGCTGATGCATCTGCATACACAGTTTAATCAGGAGATTCCGTACGATACCATCGACATGGATTTCATGAATGAGAACCAGTCCGCACACGGTGACCGTGAGTACGGACACATTGTATCCAGAATGGGTATTGAACGTAAGGTCATTGTGGGACACTGGAGCGACAGCCGTGTTCAGGAAAAGATCGCATCCTGGATGAGAACTGCGATCGGTATCATGGAGAGCAGCCACATCCGTGTCATGCGTATTGCAGACAACATGAGAAATGTAGCTGTCACAGAGGGCGATAAGGTAGAGGCTCAGATCAAATTCGGCTGGGAGATCGACGCATATCCGGTCAATGAGATCGCAGAGGCAGTCCAGGAAGTATCTAAGGGCGATACGGATGCTCTTGTGGAAGAATATTATGACAAGTATGAGATCCTGCTGGAAGGAAGAGATGAGGCTGAGTTCCGCAGACACGTTGCAGTGCAGGCTCAGATCGAGATCGGCTTTGAGCGTTTCCTCGAGGAGAAGAACTATCAGGCGATCGTTACACACTTCGGTGATCTCGGATGTCTGCAGCAGCTCCCTGGTCTTGCTATTCAGAGACTGATGGAGAAGGGCTACGGCTTCGGTGGCGAAGGCGACTGGAAGACAGCGGCCATGGTTCGCCTGATGAAGATCATGACTCAGAATATTCCGAATGCAAAGGGAACTTCCTTCATGGAGGACTATACCTATAATCTGGTGCCGGGCAAGGAAGGTATCCTTCAGGCACATATGCTTGAGGTATGCCCGACCGTTGCGGACGGTCCGATCGGAATCAAGGTAAATCCGCTTTCCATGGGCAACAGAGAGGATCCGGCCCGACTCGTATTTACATCCAAAGAAGGACCGGCCATAGCTACATCTCTGATCGACCTGGGCAATCGCTTCCGTCTGATCATCAACGAAGTAGACTGCAAGAAGGTTGAGAAACCGATGCCGAAGCTTCCGGTAGCGACTGCATTCTGGACACCGCAGCCGGATCTGGCAACAGGAGCAGAGGCATGGATTCTGGCAGGCGGCGCTCATCATACTGCTTTCTCCTACGACCTGACTGCAGAGCAGATGGGTGACTGGGCGGCAGCTATGGGTATTGAGGCTGTTTATATTGACAAGGATACCACGATCCGCAATTTCAAGAATGAGCTGAAATGGAATTCTGTATATTACAGATAGTGACTGCAGGCAGAAATTACGGATTAAAAGAGATCAGAAACAGAATAGAAGATAATGAGAAGGACCATCCGGATTATATTCGGGTGGTCCTTTGCGCTGTGGAAAAGGACAAAACAAATTTTGTCGCGGTTTTGGCTGTTCAGAAAAAACAGATTATGGTAAGATGGCAGTATTCCATTTTTAATCGGAGGAGCTGTTTACAGATGAAGGAAAATATATTTTTGATCGGTTTTATGGGTGCAGGCAAATCAACGATCGCCCGCACATTAAAAGTACAGTACGGCATGCAGCTGATCGAGATGGATGAGCAGATCGAGGCTGAGGAAGGGATGAAGATTTCCGAACTTTTTGCTGCAAGGGGAGAGGAGTATTTCCGCTGCCGGGAGACAGAACTGCTGGAACGTCTGCTGCAGCAGGATAATACGGTCGTATCCTGCGGTGGTGGCGTACCTATGCGCCAGTGCAATGTGGATATCATGAAAAGGAGCGGAAAGATTGTCTATCTGAGCGCGCAGCCTGAGACAATTTACGAGAGAGTACGCCATTTCCATACTCGACCGCTGTTGGAGGGAAATATGAATGTAGAGTACATCAGCGGACTGATGGATGCACGGCTGCCGAAGTATCTGGCGGCTGCGGATATTACGGTGGCGACAGACGGACGCAGTGCAGAGGAGATCTGCCGCGAGATTGCCGAATCCATACAGTAAAAAGGGCACAGAAAAAACACAGTTTCAACTCAGAATGAACACAAACTAATCCCAGAATGAACACATTCTTCCTGTAAAATCATGGAGATGATAAGAACGGATACGGTGCGGATGCCTGATCCGTGCAGAATACAGAAGACAGTTCCGCTGGCGGAATGCCATAAATACGAAGAGTTTGAAAAGGGTAGCTTTTTCAAATATCCGAAGTGCGTTGCAGGTATTCGACGGCGGAACATTCTGTATATGAGGAAGGAGTGGAAATTTTGATTGAAGTCTCACATCTTGTCAAACGCTATGGCAGCACGGCTGCAGTGGATGACCTTTCTTTTACCGTAGAAAAAGGACAGATCTACGGATTCCTCGGCCCGAACGGTGCCGGTAAATCCACAACTATGAACATTCTGACCGGCTATATCGCACCTACATCAGGTGAGGTGCTCATTAACGGACACAATATTCTCGAAGAGCCGGAGGAGGCGCGCAAATGTATCGGTTATCTGCCGGAGATACCACCGGTTTATCCGGAAATGACAGTGGAGGAGTATCTCACATTTGCGGCAGGGCTCAAAAAGATTGCAAAGGCAGAACGGAGCAAAATGATCGAGGAGGCGATGGAACTCACCGGAGTATCAGAGATGCGGCATCGCCTGATCCGCAACCTGTCAAAAGGTTATCGGCAGCGTACCGGTCTGGCTCAGGCGATTCTCGGCTATCCGGAAATCATTATTCTGGATGAGCCGATGGTAGGACTTGATCCGAAACAGATCATTGAGATCCGTGAATTGATCCGCAACCTGAGTAAGCGGCATACAGTGATCCTCAGTTCTCATATTCTTTCAGAAATCAGTGCCATCTGTGATCATATCATGATCATTGCGCACGGGCAGCTGGTAGCCAGTGATACACCGGAGAATCTGATCGGTCTCATGAAAAGCTCCGGTGCACTTGAGCTGACAGTGAAAGGCAGTGAGTCGTCTGTGCGGATGCTGGCAGAAGCTATGCATGGTACGACTTCTGTTGAAGTGACTGCTTCACCGGAAAAGGGAGCCTGGGATATGACGATCAGGACAGCAGGTGATACAGATCTGCGCGAGCAGCTGTTTTGTCAGTGCGCAGAACGGAAACTGCCGATTCTGCGGATGCAGCAGACACACGTATCACTGGAGGATGTATTCCTCGAACTGACAGGGGAAGGGAATGCATCGGGAGAAGGTGAACCGGAAGAAGAGCGTACACATGGTACTGCGCGCGGCAGACTGCGCGGGTTCGGAGCACGGCGCGCTGCCGGCAGAGAAAATGACAGCGGTCCGGAGACTGACAGCGACAGAAGATTCGGTAACGGCGACGTTAAAAATGACGGGAATGAGCGTGAGAGCAGCGAGGCAGACAATCCTGCGGATTCTGCTGAGAAAGGAGGTACAGCCTCATGATTGCTGTGTATAAAAAAGAAGTAAAAGGATTTATGACCTCAATGGTCGGTTACATTTTTATTGCATTTCTGCTCATGATCTGCGGAATCTATTTTACTGCATATCATTTGCAGGCGGCTTATCCGCAGTTTGCGTACACGCTGCAGTCAGTTCTGTTTGTATTTCTGATTGCGGTACCGATTCTGACCATGCGTGTTCTGGCAGAGGAACGCAGACAGAAGACAGATCAGCTGCTGCTGACTGCACCGGTGTCCGTGACAGAAATCGTTCTCGGTAAATTCCTGGCACTGGTAACGGTATTTTTAATTGCCGCTCTGGTGCTGGCACTTTATCCGTTTGTACTCAGTCAGTTCGGAACCATTTATTATTCCGAGTCATATACGGCGCTGATTGGGTTTTTCCTGTTGGGATGTGCTTTTCTGGCAATTGGTCTTTATATTTCATCTGTTACGGAGAGTCAGGTCATTGCAGCGGTACTTACATTTCTGGCGTTGTTCCTGTGTTATGTAATGGAAGGAATTGCATCGTTCTTCCCGGAGACGGCAGATGGTTCCTTCTATACACTGCTGGTAGCAATGGCACTTCTTGCCGTGCTGCTCTATATGATGCTGGGCAATGTGATGATTTCCGTGATCTTTGGTGCGGCAGCAGAAGCAGTCCTTATTGTTTTGTATGTGGTGAAACCTGCGGTCTATGAAGGCCTGATTCAGAATATTCTCGGAATCTTTGATCTGACCGGACATTATACCGAGTTTGCAAATGGTATCCTTGATATGACCGGTATCGTTTATTATCTGACCGTGATCGTGGTATTCCTGTTCCTGACGGTCCAGTCGATTCAAAAGAGACGCTGGAGTTAGGCGGGAAACGGAACTGAATAGGACCTGAGCCGGAGGCAGACGGCAGAAAACGGAAATAAATAGAACCTGAGCCGGAGGCAGACGGCAGAAAACGGAAATAAATAGGACCGGAGCCGGAAGCGAACGGAAGAAAACGGAAATAAATAGGACCGAAGCCGGAAGCGAACGGAAGAAAACGGAAATAAATAGGACCGGAGCCGGAAGCGAACGGCAGGAACAGAAAAAGAATATGACTGGAAATGGTATCTGACAGGAATACCGGAAGGTGTTCCGGAACTGCAGTGTGGTCAGAGAAAGGAAAGAACATGAAAACGAATAACAAAAAGCCGGGATGGGGCCGGCATCATTCAAATAGAGCGGAAAAGGCGGCGGAGGCACTGCTGACCCGCAGCGGAAGAATCCGGAGAATGAAATACGGTTCATACAGTGTCGGTCTGACGGCAGTTGTAGTAGCAGGGGCTGTGATACTGAACCTGATCGCATCGGAGGTTCCGTCACAGTATACGCAGATCGACATGAGCGGGATGCAGCTTTCCGTTCTGAGTGATCAGACGAAGGAATTTGTGTCTGAGCTGACGGAGGATATTACACTTTATTATATCGTACAGGATGCAAACCGTGATACGTATGTGACGCGACTGCTGGAGCGTTACGATGATCTGTCTTCACATATTACAGTTGTGGAGAAAGATCCGGTGCTGTATCCGAAATTTGTTTCACAGTATACGGATGAATCGCTCTCTGAAAACAGCATCATTGCAGTCTGCGGTGACAGAAGCCGCATTATCAGTTACGAGGATATGTATGAAACAGAGTTCAGCTATTACTATTATTCGTATGAGACTACCGGTTTCGATGCAGAGGGACAGATCACCAGCGCGCTGGCATCACTTGAAGCGGAGGAAACTCCGACGGTCTATACACTGACCGGCCATAACGAGATGACCCTCAGTGATACCGTGCAGACAGCAATCGAAAAAGAGAATATTGAGACTGAGTCTCTGAATCTCGTCACGGCAGAGAGCGTTCCGGAAGATGCAGCCTGCCTGATGATTATTTCACCGACCTCCGATCTTTCTGAGGCAGAGGCGCAGAAGGTTCTGAATTATCTGCGTACCGGAGGAAAAGCTGTCATTATTACAGATTATACCGGTACAGAAATGCCAAATCTGGATTCGGTGCTTGCATACTACGGTCTGGAAGTGACAGACGGCATTGTGATCGAAGGAGACAGCAATTATTACGTACAGGTTCCATATTATGTGGTTCCGGATATCAACAGTACGGAAGTGTCAGAAGACCTTGCGGGTGGCAATGCATACATCCTTCTTGCAGCTGCGCAGGGACTGGAAACGTCAGAAGAACTGCGTGATACGGTGAGTGTATCATCTGTATTGTCCACATCAAGTCAGGCATATTCCAAGACAGACGTGGAGAATATGACCACATATCAGAAGGAGGACGGAGATATTGACGGCCCGTTCAGCCTTGGTATGATTGTGACAGAAACAGTGGAGCTGACTGATGAGCTGCTGGCGGAAACATCCGCGTCCGTGGATGAAGAGAGCCTCGGCAGAGTTGATATCGGAGGAACACAGACAGAAGATACGGTGGCAGAGGCCGCAACAGAAGCAGATAATGCAAGTGCAGCGGAGGCGGTAACAGAAGCGGATGATGCAGACACAGAGGATGAAACTGTGGAGTCTGCGGCAGCAGCAGAGACAGCAGAGACAAAGCTGGCCGTATTTACTTCTTCCGCACTGCTGGATGATTCCGCGAACCAGATGGTTTCCGGTGGAAATCAGAGCCTGTTCATGAATACGCTGAGCTGGATCTGCGGTCAGACTGTATCCGTATCAATACCGTCCAAGAGCCTTTCCATGGATTATCTGACGGTGACATCAGCAGCAGGAAGTTTCTGGAGTATTGTGACGATCGGTGTCATTCCGGGAGCATTCCTGCTGGGCGGCCTGTTCATCTGGCTGCGCAGAAGAAAACAGTAATTGCGCCGGCGCAGAAATTTTATCGGGCAGGCCTGTACAGTGCAGGAACGGAAAGTTCCTGTGGGCATTGCAGATTACAGGATAGTTCAGAAGTAGTAGAATAAAAAGAAAGAACGGGTTCAGGATATGAAGAAAAAAGGAATGAGACTGCTGCTGGGGGTTCTGGCAGTAGGCTGCCTGTCAGGGGCATATCTGGCACTGAAGATGCAGAATGAGAAGGCAGAAGAGGAGGAAGCGGAAGCAGCACAGGGAGAGGTTATTCTGGAGGTGGATCCGGATGAGATAACAGCGCTTTCGTTCCGGATCGGAGAGGAGACATACTTCTTTACTCAGGCGGATGATACTTGGAAACTGGAATCCGATGAGACCTTCCCTGTGGATGAATCAGCGCTTCTCTCGCCGTTGTCGCAGTTGGAATCACTGCATTCAGAACGTACACTGACAGAAGTGGAAGATATTTCAGAATATGGATTGGATGATCCGCAGAATGTCATTACCCTGACGGATTCAGAACAGCAGCAGACTGTATTGACGATCGGTGCAACAAATGATGGTACAGGAAATGATTATCTGATGCTGAACGGAGATGAGTCGGTTGTATATACTGTTGATGCTGCACTGAGAACTGCTTTTGCGTCAGATCTCTATGATGTCGCATTGAGTGAGGAACTCCCGGTACTTTCCGCGGCGGATATTATCGGTGTTGATGTGGAGCGGGACAGCGACGGATATCGTCTGTATCTGGAGGATGCAGTCTGGAAAGTGGCGGATGCTTCAGGAGCGGCTGCGGCAGACGTGAATGATACAGATGCAGCAGACGTGAGTGACGCAGATGCCGATGCGGTGAATGATGCGCTTGCGGCTTTCGCCGCAGTGACCTATACCGGATATCTGGAACATAACTGTACCGATCTTTCTCCGTACGGACTGGAGGATCCATCCGCAGTCTTGACGATCAGCTATAAGGAAGATGTGGAAACGGATACGGAAGCGGAGGCAGCGGCTGCTTCTGAAACGGAAGAATCCGGGGTCGCGGAAACAGAAGAGTATGAAACGGAAGCCGGGGAGTCCTACCGGGTTGCGACACTCAGATTTATGATCGGAGATACCGATTCTGCAGGAGATTATTACGTACAGCTGGATGGCTCAAAGGAAGTGCATACGATATCAGCGGATGTGCTCAGTGCATTTATGAGCACAGCTTCGGCTGACTGGATTGCAGAGCCGGAGAATGAGCCGGAGACATCTGCTGCTGAGAGCGCAGAGGCGGAGAGTGAGACGGAGACATTTGCTGCTGAGGGAGCAGAGGCGGAGAGTGAGACGGAGACATCTGATGCTGAGGGAGCAGAAGAAAGTGAAACAGAGGAAAATCCGGTGGATTAAGGAAAGTATTAAAGGAGGCTGCTGCGGCAGTCTCCTTATTCTATGTAATTCTATATACTTTGATATTCCTCGCTCCTGTTTCTGCAGGTACACAGCTTGCCATAGTCTGGAAAATCGTATATAATCAGGACATAATGCCGTTATTTGGGAAGCAGGGCAGGCATATGTATTGATGTCAATGTAAATCGGGAGAGAGTATAACGATGAGGGATTCAGAACATAGAGAGGGAAACGGACGTGAACAGGAACAGTCCGTGTTATCCGAAACACGTTCCGGGAATGGCAGGGTGTATTATTCCGGAAACGGCGAGCGCAGGATCGGCAGATTGACGCAGACGATATACGGAGAAGAGGAACCGGAGTATCGTGGTGCGCGCACAGCAGGAAGACGGATGCAGAGCAGTGTGTTGGAACAGACCGCGCGCATGGGCCGGAACCGGGCAGCAGCGCAGACTGACAGCACAGTGAAAAACAGTGTGGCAGAGCAGACCGGACGCGCAAGCCGGAATCGGGCAGTAGCGCAGACTGACAGCACAGTGCAAAACAGTGTGGCAGAGCAGACTGCGCGCACGGATCGGAACCGGGCAGCAGAGGCTCGAACTGACAGCACAGTGCAAAACAGTGTGGCAGAGCAGACTGCGCGCACGGATCGGAACCGGGTAGCAGAGGCTCGAACTGACAGCACAGCGCAAAAAAGTGTGGCAGAGCAGACCGGACGCACAAGCCGGAACCGCTCAGCGGAACACAAACCGGTTCGTTCCAGATCCCCGAAAACAGAAAACAGGGAGCCGCAGTCCATCGGAGGATGGAAGGAGAAAATGCACGAGCGCCGCAGAAAACGTGTCCGCAGAGCGATGGGAGCTGCATTTGGTGTAATCGCAGTTGTTTATATTGCAGTGGCGGTGTATTTCAGCTTTCATTTTTATGAAGGCACAGTGATTTATGGAATCGACTGCAGTCAGATGACGGTGGAAGAGGTCAAGCAGGAAGTAGGCGAAAAGCTCGATCAGTATGTGCTTGCGATTCAGGAGCGTGAGAACAGAACTGAGACGATCACAGCTGAACAGATCGGACTGAAGTTTGTTGACAACAGCAGTATTGACGATATGCTTCGGGCACAGTACAGCTTTATCTGGCCTGCAATGATGTTGATGGATCGTGCCCCGATGGTTTCCGTTGCGTTTGAATATGACAGGCAGAGCGTTGAGGATGTT
>JBGVDJ010000046.1:0-1634 GCA_045119335.1 Candidatus Choladousia sp.
AATCTCCGCTTCCAGTTTCCCGGGGTCTGCAATCAGACCGTCCACTGTGAAGAATTGGTCATTGATACAGATTATGGGGTGTTCCTTCCGGAAAGCTTCGCAGAACAGGATCTCATTGATCTTCTTTCCGTCGAACCATTCTGGCATTTGTTGTTTCGGTGTGTTACTCATGCAGAAGGCCTCCAGGCGGAAGGATCCAGTTGCAGGTCCAGCTGGTATTCCTTCTCGTCCAGATTCAAACAGGCTTCCACGAATCTGTCATCCCAAAGATCGCCGACGTTCTGGGGTGCGAATTCCCACTTCCACCGGCGAAGCCTCTGTACCTCCCGGGACAAAGACAAAATGCAGAGCGCATCCGCATCAGGATTTGGCTCTGCATTTTCATTGGGGAGATATAGCGGTGCAGGGGGATGGGGATCGATTCCGAAATCCCGGGAAAGCTGGATGGCGGCGCTGTGAGGACTGACCCCCAGATACCTGGCAGTGAAGTCGATGACATCCCCCTGTTCTCCGCAGCCGAAGCAATAGTACCGCTCGTCCAGTTTCAGACTGGGGTGGTGGTCATCGTGGAAGGGACATAATGTCATTCCGGACGGGCTTACTTTTAGCCCGTAGTTTTCGGCAGCCATTCTGGTCGTGACAGCTGCCTTGATTCTTTGATACAGGTTCATTTTAATACCTCCAAAAATATAGTTTCTTTGGAATTCAAACGATCCCACCATCGAAGATCGTTTTTCCTTCCTACTATATTTATGTGGAAATCCGTAAAAAACGGTCTAATCGTCTGACAAGCTAAAATCAAAAAACCTGACAGACTAAAAAAGTTTCAATCTAAACCGGATTTATAGAGAAACAGCCTGTTTGACGCGCAGAGAATCAGTCCATCAAAACAGACAGAATATTTGTTACAATACAGTCACCCCAATAAAGGAGGGATGACGCCATGGCAAAGAAAGTTGATCTGCAGGAACGGCTCAATATGCGCTTTCTGACAGTTTCCTATAAAGAAAAACAGGAAATCTACGGCACCTGCCGTGAATCTTCCGATACCGGAAATATCGCACTGGATATTTTGAATCTTCCCGATCCTGTTCTGGAAGACCTTCTGGAACTGACAGAACCTATGATGGAACTGGTGGATTATTTGAACAAACACAGGAATCCAGATAACAAAACTCTGAGCAGGATGATGACCGCATCCAAAAATGTCTTCTGGGTGGTGGATCTTCTGCGGGAGGTACCACCCTTTGCAAGTCAGGATTTTACTTGGCTGGACGAAAATCTGCCCAAAGTATTTGCGACGGAGAAGGTCACAAAAGCATACACAGAGCGGAAAAAGGAACAGGGAGAACTATTTATCCAGGCAATGTGTCTGGTAGCCCAGCTGGGCTTCGGCATCCGGGACTTCCGGCAGGCGCTGATCCCACTGGTGGAATCTCTGGAAGATGAGGATATTTCGAGAAATCCCAAAGGCTTTTCCCAGAAATTCGATTCTTTCTTCAGCAAAGACGAAGAACGAAAGGACCAGTGGATGGCCTTCTCCAACGTATCCGTGGAATATGTTCCGGAGGAAAAGGGTATCGTCCGCCGGATGCACTATGCTTCTTTTCCAAGTATGTTCCGGTCCAATCTGT
>JBGVDJ010000047.1:0-20147 GCA_045119335.1 Candidatus Choladousia sp.
TTCCGAAAATCAGCTTGATATTGAGACAGTTAGATCCATGTCAGAAGTCTATCTGGAGATAGGCTTATTAAGATATGCCCCAAAAGGACTTTAGAATACATTCATGGTAACAAAAAGCCCCTGTCGCGAAAATCGCGACAGAGTACTTTACTTTAGAGCTGTTTTTTTACAGCCCCTTTTTGCTACATATTTTATATTTTGAAACTTTTAAGCAATTTTATTATCCCCAGATGGAACTATATACAGCTGCAATCTTGTTTACCTGTGCATCTGTGATCTTGTTCAGTGCAGCGACGATCGCATTGTATGTCTCCGGTCTGGATGCCTGTAATGCTGCCGGGTTCTCTACGTAGTTCTTGAAGGATTCTGCAAAGTACTCGGAGCTGTTAGAAAGAACGTATGCCTTATTATATGCTGTATACGCTGATTTCTCTTTATTGAACACTGCCATGAAAGAAGATGAAGTATCCACATTTCCGGCTACGAATGCTACGAAATGTCCCAGCTCATGGTAAACAGTGGCATCCGCTTTTTTCAGGGTAATGGACTGGCTTCTTGCGTCAAACAGTCCCGAATATGTAACGTTAGAGTTTACATTGATCTTGAATCCAAGCTTTTCGAATGCATTTGCCACTCTCTTGTCAACCTTAGGAGCAACTGCAGAAACACTGACTGTTCCGTTTGATACATTAGCTGTTGTCTTCGATACTACAGTCTTGGTAACAGTTGTCTTTACTGTTGTAGTCTGCTTTCTGATCTTGGATTTCTTTGTATATTTATTGCTGACAGTCGTTGCTGTTACAGTCTTGGTCGTAGTAGTCGCTGCTGTAGTAGTTGCCTTCTTGGTGCTTGTCTTCTTTGTCGTCTTGCCTGTCTGCGTATAGGTCTTCTTCGCAGCGGTCTTCATCTTGACATTCTTTGTTGTCTTCTGAGTCTTGGTAGAAGTTGTAACCTGCGGTGTCGCCAGCGGAACTTCATCCTCTGTGATAGAAACGCTCTCATCCACATCCACAAATGTCACCAGCTCCGGTGTCACAAGCTGTGTGCTCTCATACCATACACTGCTGCCTGCCAGAATGGCTGCTGCTAATACAATGCTTCCGGCCTTAACTGTTGTCTTTCTGAATAACTCTCTAACTTTTTCTCCCTTCATTTTCTTCTCCTCCTGAATCAAAAACCGTTCCCCTTCTGATACAAAATCCAGGACGTAAAAAACCGCTCGATTTCAAAAGAAAAATCAGCGGTTACCAAATACGCATTTCTTAGATTGCAGTCTGAAAATCACAAATAAACTGCAACACACCTGTAGCAGAAATGTGGCAACCGGCTGTCATAGTCCACAGACCTTAGACCCTTGGCTTTGCGTCCCCGTCTTTCAACGGGTTTGCCCTTTATATCAGATATTTTTCATACCTTCATATTAATCACATTTTGTTATTTTGTCAATGCTTTTCCAACAAAAAAATTCGCATTATTCTTTCTTTTTTTTACGAATCTGATATACTGATGATAATATGATTTGCAGGATCGGTGCACAGAGGTGCTCACGTATTCTGATCCGTATTTTACGGATAGTTTTATGAAGATTTTTACAGACATTTCTGATCCGTATTTTGATATGGATATTTTGATTCTGAACAAGGAGCTTTTTAGATTATGAAACGTATCTGCCATGTACTTCCGGCAGTCTTTCTTATAATAGTGATCTCATCTGTGATCTGCGGATGCGGAAATCAGAATTCTGCTTCCACCCGGTCCCCTTTGGAAAGCTTTCACTATGAACCGGGGCAGACCAGTGTACTTGTCCCCGAAACCGGACAGGATGTGACCGTCAGTGCGGGTGCGCTGACGCTCGACTTTTCATTTGCAGATCAGGGCTATTTTACAGGAACTCTGTCCCCATCCGGAACCAAAGTCAATATTCAGGTGACCGGTCCGGATCAGGTCGTATACAAATATTTTCTGGATACGCCCGGTTCCAGTGCCGTGTTCCCTTTTACTGCAGGCAGCGGTTCCTATGTAGTGCTTGCATTTGAAAATATCGGGAACGACCAGTATGCCGCACTGCTGACGTATTCCATGACAGTTAATCTGGAAAATGAATTTCTTCCGTTCCTGTATCCGAACCAGTATGTGAATTTCACTGCTGATTCCGAAGCAGTGCGGTTGGCAGGTGAGCTCTCTGCCGACGCTGCAACGGATCTGGATGCACTGAATACGATTTATCAGTATGTAACCACTCATATCACCTATGATGATGAGAAGGCTGCCTCTGTTGAGACCGGATATCTTCCGGATATTGATGAGACACTACGGACCGGCACAGGCATCTGCTTTGATTATGCCGCGCTGACTGCAGCAATGCTCCGCTCGCTTTCCATTCCGACACGTCTGGAGATCGGCTACAGCGGGGATGTCCGCCACGCATGGGTGGATATCTACATTGAATCAATGGGCTGGGTGGAAAACGCGATCGAATTCAACGGCGATGAATGGAATCTGATGGATCCGACCTTTGCCGCTGCCATAGAGGACGCAGATCTGATCCGCGAATATGTAGGAGACGGATCCAACTATGCACTGCAGTACGTGCGCTGACCGGCATTATTATTGTTTTAAAACTGCACAGACCGTACATTCTATATTCCAGGAGGAACACAATGAAACAGATGTTAAATGACAGCGAGCTCTCTGCTTTTGCAGGACAGCTCGCCATGATACTTCATTCCGGAATCTCTGCGCTGGAAGGAATCTCGATTCTCCGTGATGATCTTCCGGAGGGTGAAGGCCGACAGATTCTGGATCAGGTCTATGAATCCCTCGAGGAGACCGGTGATCTGGCAGAATCCCTTCGCAAAAGTGAAGTATGCCCGGAATACTTTCTGAAAATGACAGAAATTGGTGACCGATCCGGTACGCTGGAGGAGGTCATGACCTCCCTCAGCGCATATTATGAGCGTCAGTATCTGCTGATCCGCAGCATCCGGGACGCTCTTACGTACCCACTGATACTGCTCGGAATGCTGTTTGCTGTGCTGATCGTCCTGATGACGCAGGTCATGCCTGTCTTCCGTCAGGTCTTTGACCAGCTCGGTGTGGAAGTGAGCGGTATCACGGATACCGTCTTCCGGATCAGCTCCATTATGCAGAACAGTGCCGTGGCCGTACTTATACTGGTAGTCGCTGCACTGCTGTGCTGTATTCCGGCGCTTCGCTCTGAAAAAGGACGGACTGCTCTCTTTTCCGTGATCAGCCGTATTCCGCTCGTAAAGCGCATCAGCGATCAGCTGGCCTGCTCCCGTTTTTCCAACGCGCTGGCACTGGCGCTTCACAGCGGACTCGATATGGGGGAAAGCTTTGAAATGGCTGCCGGACTGGTCACGCAGGAACAGTTTCTGAAGAAAATCACCGCCGCAGGCGAACTGATCGAACAGGGCAATGATTTCGGAGAATCCCTGCGCAGTTCAGGTGTCTTTACCGGCCTGAACGCCCGTATGGTCTCCATCGGATTCCGCACCGGTTCGGCCGAAGATGCACTGGAGAAGATTTCCGCTTCCTGCCAGCAGGAGGCAGACGATCAGGTACAGGCCGCTGTCGGTGCACTGGAGCCGACACTTACCGCAGTTTTTTCCATCCTGACCGGTCTGATTCTGATCTCCGTAATGCTTCCGCTGCTCGGCGTAATGACAAATATCGGCTAAATCATACGTTCTCAGGTGCCGGTATCAGCGGACGTGGAGCAAAACGTCTCCATTCGCTGACATTTTCGGTTTCTGAGTAATAACAGGAGTAATTATGAACCGTTTTAATCAGCCAAAAGAAAAGCATTCCAATCTGAAACGGACCTTATCCTCGGGTGTCATATTTGCTGCCGGGATAACAGTCCTGATGTTCGGACTTTCTTCTGTTTCGGACTCTGCCGAAAGCAGCCAGGCAGAAAGTCTGCGCCTCTCCATTACCAGAAGCGCCGTTCACTGCTATGCAATGGAAGGACGCTACCCGGAAAGCCTTGATTATCTGAAGGAACACTATGGAATTGAATGGGATCCTGAAAAATATACGGTGGATTATGAAATATTCGGTTCCAATATGATGCCGACTGTGACTGTTATCACGCAAGGAGGATTCTGATGCATCTGAGACAAAAACGTCATTCCATTGATTCTCTTTTCACTTTTCTTCTGCTGATCGTATTTTCCATGTTCACGCTGATACTGGCAGGAACGGGTGCCGCTGTTTATAAGAACAGTGCTGCTCATCTGGAGGAAAACTATACCTCCCGTACTGCGGTTGCCTATGTAGCGGAAAAGATCCGGCAGCACGACCTCTCTGACAGTATCTGGCTGACCGATGTGGAACAGCATCCTGCACTGGCACTGCGCACCACAGCAGAAGAAGCAGAATTTATCACCTACATTTATTTTTACGACGGTTTCCTGTGTGAACTGTTCATTCGCGCTGAAAGCGAACCCTCGGCCGCACTGGGCAGCCGACTGGTCGAGCTGTCATCATTCGAGATCCGGGAATCGGAACCGCAGCTGTTCTGTATTACTGCTGTAAGCCCGGAAGGCAATGAACTTTCCATGACCGTTCATCTTCAGGCGGGATCATCCGGTTCTGCCGGTTGAAATCAATCACTGAATCTTTTTGCTTAATTTACAAATTGATTCATCCACCCTATCCAAAAGGAGGCATCGCCATGCAGCATACAGACCGGAAATCCCGTCTGTTTTTTATTGAATTCCTGATCGTTCTGTTTTTCTTTCTGATCGTCAGTACCATATGTCTGAAGCTGTTCGCCTGCGCGCACAGCGTAACAGACCGTGCAGATGCACTCTCACATGCACAGGCTGCTGCAGCCTCTGCTGCAGAACTGCTGTCTGTATCGGATGGCTCTGTAGAAGAGATGGCTGCATATTTTCCGGAAGCCTCTGTTCTGGAAAATACTCTGGTAATGAATTATGACAGAGAGTTTCAGCCCTGTCCGGAATCAGACAGTCACTATACCATGACGATCACTCTGTCTTCGGACGATAAGGAAACAGCTACCAAAATGATCGATCCTGTCACAGAAAAAAATGCGGATATCGTCATCCGCGATAATAATACAGAGATTCTGTACAGCCTCTCTGTATCATACCATACCCCACTTACACGAGAGGAGGTGCTGCAATGAGAAAGACCACCGGGATTTCCCTGATGCTTCTTATTTTTCTCTCTCTTTGCCTGATAACCTTTTCCCTGCTGTCACTCTCCGGTGCACGCGCAGACGAACGCCTCAGCAGGAAATCAGCAGACCGCACCACAGAATATTATGCAGCAGTCACTGAAGGCAACCGCCTGCTGGCTCTGATTGATGAACAGCTGGCTCTGTGCCTGACAGAAGCAGAGACTGAGGATGACCCGCAGGCTGCATTTCTGGAAAACGCAGCACAGATCACCGGACAGATTCCGGGAGCAGACTGGAACTCTTGCAGTTCCTCCAATCGTTCTTCTGATCCAGATACTGATTCTGTTTTGCTCTCATTCACTGTTCCGGTCACAGACGGACAGGTTCTCCTGGCAGAACTTGTCATTCGCTATCCGGAAAATTCCCCGGATACCATGTATGAGATCACAGCCTGGCAGGTCGTAAATACGGATGAATGGAATCCGGATACCTCTCAGAATCTTTATCGGTTGACAGAAGCAGGCTGACGCGCGTAAAATCTATCTGTGACAGACCAAATGAAAAGTCTGGCAGAATCCTTCCTCAAGGAGAACTCAAATATGAATGCTACGGAATTGCTTCAGGCGGCCACTCATGCGCACGCCTCAGATATATTTATTGTTGCAGGTCTTCCTCTGTCCTACAAGGTCAACGGCGTCCTGCATTCCGAAGGTGACCGGCTGATGCCGGCCGACACGGAGTGTCTCATCCGGGACATTTTTCAGCTGGCAGCCAACCGGCCGATCCAGCATTTTCTCGACTGCGGAGATGACGATTTTTCTTTTGCCATCCCCGGCCTTTCCCGATATCGCGTCAGCACATACAAGCAGAGAGGTTCTCTTGCTGCAGTCATTCGAATTATTGCATTTGATCTGCCTGATCCGACGGATCTCGGTATTCCGCAGACTGTTCTGCAGCTTACCTCCATTACAAAGGGACTTGTCCTGGTGACGGGGCCTGCCGGAAGCGGCAAATCCACCACGCTCTCCTGTCTTGTGGACCGGATCAATTCCACCAGACAGAGCCATATTATCACACTGGAGGATCCCCTGGAATTCCTGCATCGTCATAAGATGAGCATTGTGAGCCAGCGTGAGATTTCCACCGATACCGACAATTATCTGACAGCTCTGCGCGCTGCTCTGCGTCAGAGTCCTGACGTTATCCTGCTTGGCGAGATGCGTGACCACGAGACTATCCAGACTGCCATGACTGCCGCAGAGACAGGCCATCTCGTTCTCTCCAGTCTCCATACGATCGGAGCTGCAAATACGATCAGCAGAATCATTGATGTATTTGAGCCGTCTCAGCAGCATCAGATCGCGGTTCAGCTTTCCATGGTACTGCGTGCCGTTGTTTCACAGCAGCTGGTTCCGGCCGTTGACGGCAGCATGATTCCGGCTTTTGAAATTATGGTGATGACCCCGGCCATCAGCAATATGATCCGCGACAACAAGACGCATCAGATAGAGGGAATCATCTATACCTCTGCGAAGGACGATATGATTTCGATGGACAACAGCCTGCTGAGCCTGTACCGCAGTAAGAAGATTACCGCAGAGACAGCGCTCGGATACTGCACAAATCCGGATATGATGAAGAAAAAGCTGTAAAAGAATAATTTTTCAGAACTGCATGTGAACTGCATAATACAGGAATAAACGTGCATTCACATAAAAAGGTCTGCCGCACACCGATTCACCCGGTGATATGGCAGACCTTTTTGTTTTGCAGTTTACCTCTGCAATTTACTTCTGTAATTTACTTTTACGACTTTTTTACTTCTGCTATTTTATCTGAGCAACTGTTATCTGACTTTTGCTGCCTCGATACGCGCCAGAGCACGCTTCAGAGAAAGCTCTGCACGGGAAATATTGATGCTCGGATCATGAGCCTGCAGCCTGCGCAGCGCGCGGGCTTCCGCCTCCTTTGCACGGTTCACATCAATTTCCTCCGGCCATTCTGCAACCTCAGCCATAACAGTAATCTTCTCCGGAAGGATCTCGATAAAGCCTGCATGAACTGCAGCCTCTTTATTCTCTCCCTCCAGATGGATCGTCATAATGCCGGGACTGATGATCATAGTCATCGGAATATGACGTTTATAGATACCGACCTCGCCTTCTGTTGTGGTCAGTTCAATCATTGATGCCTGCCCCTTCCAGAATATACGATCCGGTGTGATAATCTCCAGATCAAAATATCTTTCATCTGCCATTTTCCGTCACCCCCTATTTTACGCGGGCAACTACTTCGTCAATGCTTCCGGCATTCAGGAAGTAACCTTCCGGAATATCATCATGTTTGCCTTCCAGAATTTCTTTGAATCCGCGGATCGTCTCAGCAATCGGTACATATTTTCCGTCCATACCGGTAAACTGTGTTGCTACGAAGAACGGCTGGGACAGATATCTCTGAACCTTTCTCGCACGGCTTACGACCAGCTTGTCGTCTTCGGAAAGCTCGTCCATACCAAGAATTGCAATGATATCCTGCAGTTCTTTATACTTCTGAAGAATCTCCTGTACACCACGCGCTACTGCGTAATGCTCCTCACCTACGATTCTCGGATCGAGAATACGGGATGTGGACTCAAGCGGATCTACCGCCGGGTAAATACCAAGCTCTACGATAGAACGGGAAAGAACGGTCGTCGCATCCAGATGAGCAAATGTCGTAGCCGGAGCCGGGTCTGTAAGGTCATCGGCCGGTACATAGACTGCCTGTACGGATGTAATGGAACCTCTCTTTGTTGATGTGATACGTTCCTGAAGAGCACCCATCTCTGTCTGCAGTGTCGGCTGATAACCTACTGCTGAAGGAGTACGTCCCAGAAGAGCGGACACCTCTGAACCTGCCTGTGTAAAACGGAAAATATTATCAATGAACAGAAGAACATCTTTTCCGCCTTCGTCACGGAAATTCTCCGCCATCGTAAGTCCGGTCAGACCAACTCGCATTCTCGCTCCAGGCGGCTCGTTCATCTGTCCGAACACCATGGTAGTCTTATTGATAACGCCGGATTCCTGCATTTCATTATAAAGCTCGTTACCTTCACGAGTTCTCTCGCCTACACCCGTAAATACGGAATATCCGCCGTGCTCAGTCGCAATGTTACGGATCAGCTCCTGGATCAGTACGGTCTTACCTACACCGGCACCGCCGAACAGACCGATCTTACCACCCTTCTGATACGGGCAGAGAAGGTCAACGACTTTGATACCGGTTTCCAGTACTTCCTGAGAAGTGGACTGTTCCTCAAATGACGGTGCTTCACGGTGAATCGGCATATGCTTTACGCCCTGCGGCGCCGGCTTATTGTCAATCGGGTCACCGGTTACGTTAAAGATACGTCCCAGTGTCTGCTCACCAACCGGCACGGAAATCGGGGAACCGGTTGCCACAGCATCCATTCCTCTGATCAGTCCGTCTGTTGATCCCATCGCGATACATCTTACCGTCTCATCGCCGAGGTGCTGTGCAACTTCTACAACAAGCACTTCGCCGTTTGCTCTCGTAATCTCAATCGCTTCATAAATAGCCGGAAGTTTGCCTTCCGTGAATTTAACGTCCAGTACTGCACCGATAATCTGAGTGATTTTACCTATATTCTGCATTTCTGTAATACACTCCTTTATCTTTTAATTAACTTATAGCGTTTGTTCCCGCAATAATCTCTGTCAGTTCCTGCGTAATGGAACTCTGACGGGCACGGTTATACTGCAGAGTAAGACTGTCGATCAGCTCTTCCGCGTTGCTCGTTGCCGCATCCATTGCCTGCATTCTGGCACCATTCTCGCTGGCTACAGCTTCCACCAGTGCACCATACAGAATACTGGTAATGTATTTCGGAATGATGATATCCAAAGCCTGATCTTCCTTCGGCTCATAATTCATCAGAGCATTTTCTTTTGCCGCTTCCACATCTGCCTCGGATATTTCTACCGGAAGCAGCTTGAGAAGCTGCGGCTCATGCACAACCGTATTCTTGAAGTACGTATAAGCAACGTAGATCTCACCGATCTCACCGGATGCATATTTTCCGAGAACTTCATCACAGATTTCTTTTGCATCAGAGAACATCGGATTCTCGATTACTTCATTGTACTCTTTCTCAATATGATAATTTCTGCGCTGGAAATATTCTGTTCCTTTATTTCCAACCGTATACAGCACAAGGTCTTCCGCCTTCAGATCCGAACCGGTAATGGTCTTGATCACGTTGGAGTTATATCCTCCTGCAAGACCGCGGTTGGAAGTGATCAGGATGACAGCCTTTTTGCTGGAACCCTGCTGTTTCAAATACGGATGCTCAATCGTTCCGGATTTGGCCAGCATGGAGGTCACCGTATCATACATTTTGTCAAAATACGGCTTTGAGTTCTCGGCACGCGCTTTTGTTTTCTGCAGTTTTACCGTTGATACCAGTTTCATCGCCTTGGTGATCTTCTGGGTACTGGCAATACTGTTGCGGCGCCGTTTAATGTCTCTCATTGAGGCCATTTTATCACCCTTTCTCAGTTATCGTGCATATCCTGGGGATATGCCGATTCCTGTCATCCTATTTGAAACTTGCCTTGAATTCTGCAATAGCAGCCTGCAGTTTTGTTTCTGTCTCATCGGAGATCTGCTTTTCTGCAGCAATGCTCTCCGGAATTTCCGGATACTTTGTATCCAGGAACTCAAAGAACTCTTTCTCAAAGCGGAGAATATCATCTACCGGAATATCCAGAAGATGCTTTCTGGTCGCAACATAGATAATGATAACCTGATACTGCACTGCCATCGGCTGATACTGCGGCTGTTTCAGGATTTCCTTGATTCTTTCACCCTGCGCAAGTCTCTCCTTCGTATCTGCATCCAGCTCGGAGCCGAACTGAGAGAATGCTGCCAGCTCACGATACTGTGCCAGCTCGGTACGGATCGGGCCTGCGATCTTCTTCATGGCCTTGATCTGTGCAGAACCTCCTACTCGTGATACAGAAAGACCTGCATTTACAGCCGGACGGAAACCTGCATTGAACATTTCGGTTTCCAGATAGATCTGTCCGTCCGTAATGGAAATAACGTTGGTCGGAATGTATGCGGATACGTCGCCTGCCTGTGTCTCAATGATCGGAAGTGCGGTAAGAGAACCGCCGCCCAGTTCATCAGACAGTCTTGCTGCACGCTCCAGAAGTCTGGAATGCAGATAAAATACATCACCCGGATAAGCCTCACGTCCTGGCGGACGTTTCAGAAGCAGAGACAGGGTACGGTAAGCAGTAGCATGTTTGGAAAGGTCATCATAGATGATCAGAACGTCCTCTCCGTTTTCCATCCACTCTTCACCGATCGCACATCCGGAATACGGAGCAATGTACTGCAGCGGAGCCAGCTCACTGGCTGTAGCAGCTACAACAGTGGTGTAATCCATTGCACCGAATTCTTCCAGTGTATTCACAACAGAAGCTACTGTGGATGCTTTCTGGCCGATTGCAACGTAAATACATTTTACACCCTGGCCCTTCTGGTTGATAATCGTATCGATTGCGATAGCTGTCTTACCTGTCTGACGGTCACCGATGATCAGCTCACGCTGTCCACGTCCGATCGGAACCATGGAGTCGATTGCCTTGATACCGGTCTGAAGCGGTGTATCTACTTTCTTTCTTGCAATAACACCGGAAGCTACACGCTCAATTACACGATATTTATCTGAATGAATCGGTCCCTTGCCGTCGATCGGCTGACCCAGTGCATTTACAACACGGCCCAGCATTCCGTCACCGACCGGAACCTCTACTACACGTCCCGTAGTCTTTACAATGTCGCCCTCGGCAATGTCATTGCTGCTGCCGAGCAGTACGGCTCCGACATTGTCTTCCTCCAGGTTCAGCACCATGCCGTAAACTTCTCCCGGAAATTCGAGAAGTTCACCCTGCATAGCCTTCTCCAGACCGTAAATACGGGCAATACCGTCTGCTACCTGGATAACCGTACCTGTATCAGACACCGCAATTTCAGAAGCGTATCTCTGAATCTGCGCTTTGATCACAGAACTAATTTCCTCTGGTCTTAAATTCATGAGGCCTGCACACCTTCTTTCCCGTTTTCTAGTGAAATCTTCATAAGGCCGGATGTCAGACTGGCCAGACGGCTCTTGATCGTACTGTCCACAACACGGTCCCCGATACGGATCATCAGGCCGCCGATCAGACTCTTATCCACCTTATATTTGATTTCCATTGTTTCGTAGCGGGTCGTATCAAGAAGCTTCTTCTCAATCTTCTTCTGCTGTTCCCCGCTGAGCGGAATCGCTGAGATCACCTCTGCAACTCCTATTTTTTTGTATTCCTTCACCCTTGCAATAAAATATGCAAAAATATCCGGTAAATCTTTATATCTTCCCTTGGTTACCACGATTCTCAAAAAACCTGTGAGGGCGTCGGATATCTGGCCCTTGAAAACGTCCTCAATCACCTGAAGCTTCTGCTGTTTCGGGATCTCCGGATGAATCAGGATCTTCTCAAAGTCCGCATTCTCTTTCAGCACAGCCTGAATCATCTGAATCTCCTGCATCAGACTGTCTGTCGCGTTCTCTTCCACGGCAAGCTCAAACAACGCATCCCCATAAGTCTTGGATACTAGCTTAGCCATGTCTGATCACCTATCTCCTTTAATGTCTCATCAATTAACGAATCCTGGATATTGATATCGATATTTTCACTGACTACCTTACCTGCAATCAGAGAAGCAACCGTAATGATTTCTTTTTTGATATCATCTTCAGCCTTCTTCATCTCCAGCTCAGCCTGCCTGTGTGCTCTTTCAATGATTCCGGCAGCCTCTGCTTTTGCATTGTCAATGATCTTAGCCTCATTCTCGAGCGCTTTCTTTCTCGCAGCACTGAGGATCTCATCGCCCTCTTTTCGGATGTTGCGAAGCTTGTTCTCATAATCTGCCTTCAATGTCTCTGCATCCGCCTTCGCCTTTGCAGCTGAATCGATATTGTCCTTCACCTTTTCCTGACGCTTTTTCAGCATATCGCGCGCCGGATTGAACAGGAGATAGGACAGCAGTGTGAACATCACAAAGATCGCTATCGCCAGCAGTGCCGCATCGTGAAGAAGCTGTGCGTCAAGATTAAACAGTCGTTCCAAGATTTCGCCTCCTTTCGCATTGTTTTATCTTATATTCTTTCTGCTTTGCAGTGCATATTCAGAAAAACCTGTCTGCATCAAAGCTTTCCGAGAAGCGGATTTGCGAATAAGAGAATAAACGCAATAGCGAGACCGTAAAGACCTGTTGTCTCGGCAACGGCCTGTCCGAGAAGCATCGTGGACATGATGTCGCCCTTTGCACCCGGGTTTCTTCCTACTGCTGCCGCACCGTGACCTGCTGCGATACCCTGACCTACACCAGGACCGATACCTGCGATAAGAGCAAGACCTGCACCGATTGCTGAACAACCTAATACTAAACCTTCGTTTGTAATACCTTCCATAAGTAATAACCTCCTAAAATTTTCTTTTTCGTTAATGAGTCCCCTATTCTTCCGGAACTTTCTGCATTGTAAACGCCATCGTCAGCATACAGAATACGTATGTCTGAATCGCGCCTGAAAATACATCAAAATAGATGTGAAGGATTCCCGGCCATCCAATTGCAAATCTGGACAGCAGTGAATAAATCAGCGTCATCATTACCGTGCCGGACAGGACGTTACCAAACAGACGCAGTGACAGTGAGAACGGAACTGCAATCTCACCAATCAGGTTGATTGGAAACAGAAACGGCAGCGGTTTAAACAGATCCGTGAAAGCACCGAACTTGTTGTACTTGATATTGTTGTACTGTATGATACAGAACGTAATAATACCAAGCGGAAGCGTCACACCGTAATCTGCTGTCGGCGGTCTGAGTCCGAACAGACCCGAAATATTGCTGATAAAGATAAAGATAAAAATTGTACCAATGTAATTGCGGTATCGCTTTGCATGTCCGCCCATGCTGCTCCTGACCATATTGTCGAGCATTTCGACGATCAGCTCCACAACATTCTGGAAGCCGGTCGGATACTCCTGTGCATGGCTCATTTTGATTCTGGCGGCTATCGCAAAAACCAGAATCACCAGCATAACAACCAATACCGATATGTGAGTCGTCGTGATCCAGAAAGTCTGGCCAAACAACTCATAGCTGAATATACCATGGGCATATAAGTCCACGTCTGATCCTGAAGATGCCAGCAAATTCGCAGTCTCCACGTTTTTTCCTCCTTTCCTCAGAATCTCCTGCTGATGCAGGGCAGTATTTCTTTAACCGTCTGGCCTTTCATCTCTCCGGATTCAACTGAGAAATAATTGCCCGCGGTTATCTATTTCCGGAATCTCTCCCGGATTTTATGCATCAATGGCTGCAGAAATGCTCCGAATTTCAGACAGAGCACTCCAAGAAAGTATGCCATTACATAGCCAAGTTTAAAATAGGTGACAATACCTGCTACAACAAATATTGCCACAGTACGGATAATATATGCCTTGCGCATGTATTTTTCCGCATCACCGGACTGCATATCGAGAGCCCGGTCAATAGACCAGTACATATGAACCGACAGTCCGACACTCGTCACCACACCGATCCATAATCCCAGGGCAAAAGACATTCTGGAACCGGCCAGTTCCGGATATGCTACAGACACGAGAATCTCAATGATCTGTATCAATACACCTGCTGTCACAATTCCTGTAATCAGCTCCAGCAGAGTTTCATTTATCTTCCTGCTCATCCTTCTGTCTCCTCTTTGAACCTGATATACCCGATGCCTGAACCTGCTTTGCGAGGATCCAGGTATTCCTTGCTCCGGCCATAACTCCGAGCACCAGAAGGACTGCCGTAATAGACCATCCAAACTGCTCATCCAGCCAGACTCCCACAAAAGCGCAGAGCACGATCGGTGCCAGCATACTGAGTCCCAGCTGTGTAACCATGGCGAGGGAACGCACAATTTCATTCCTATTCTTCATAGAATCATTCATGCTCCTATCTTAATTTATTTTGTTAATATTGTCTATATCCTAATATTGGATATAAATAAAAAGTCCCACACCTTTTATCATTTTATTATAATTTTGCTCGGAAAGCAAACCTTTTATTAATGCAATTTGCCCGACACTTACGTCAGAAATGTCAAATTTTTCATAAATAAAAAATGAGACTGCTGCCATCTGCAACAGTCCCACACAATTACAGTACCTTATTCAGGAAATCAATGGTTCTCGGCTCCTTCGGGCTGGTGAAGATCGCCTCCGGAGTACCTTCTTCCACGATATATCCTCCGTCCATGAACAGCACACGGTCTGCCACTTCCCTTGCGAATCCGATCTCATGAGTAACGACCACCATGGTCATTCCCTGATAAGCCAGCTCTTTCATAACAGCCAGTACCTCTCCTACCATCTCCGGATCCAGCGCACTGGTCGGTTCATCGAACAGCATGATATCCGGATTCATTGCCAGAGAACGTGCAATTGCTACACGCTGCTTCTGTCCGCCGGAAAGCTGGGACGGATACGCATCTGCCTTGTCTTCCAGTCCGACACGGCGAAGAAGCTCCATTCCCTTTTCCTTCGCTTCCTCTTTCGTCATCTTCTTCAGCTCTACCGGAGCGAGCATGATATTTTCGATTACCGTCTTATGAGGAAACAGATTGAAATGCTGGAATACCATTCCGATATTTTCGCGGACCTTATTGATATCAACCTTTTTATCGGTGATCTCATAACCATCCACGATAACTGTTCCGCCTGTGATCTTCTCCAGACGGTTCAGACAGCGCAGAAACGTACTCTTTCCGGAACCGGACGGTCCGATGACACAGAGCACTTCTCCCTCTTCCACATCTACGCTGATGCTCTTCAAAACCTCCAGAGAACCGAAGTTTTTCTTCAGATCCCGTACAATGATCTTGCTATCTGCCATACTTTGTCCTCCTTTCCAGGGCGGATGCAATTCTGGAAAGAATTGTTATCATGAAAATATAATACACTGCACAGATTGCCCAGATTGCCATGGCCTCTCCCGTATTTGCCACAATGTTCTTGGAGTTGTTCGTCAGCTCGCTGACACCAATGGCAGAAAGAAGAGAAGTATCCTTCAGTGAAATAATGAACTGATTTACGATAGAAGGAAGCATCGTACGCAGTGCCTGCGGCAGGACGATCTTGCTCATCGCCTTTCCATAAGACAGACCCAGACTTCTTGCAGCCTCCATCTGACCTTTGTCCACTGCCTCAATACCTCCGCGGACAATTTCCGACATATACGCACCGGCATTCAGGCTGAGTGTGATCATACCTGCCACAAACGGAGTCAGTCGGATACCTGTTGCCATCGGAATACCAAAATAAACAAAATAGATCTGTACCAGAAGCGGTGTACTTCTGAAAATCCAGACGTACAGCTGACAGATCTGATTCAGTACCTTTACTTTCGCCACACGAAGCATACCCACAACAATACCGATGATCGTGGCAAATACGAGAGAAAGTACGGTCAGCTTCAGCGTAAGTCCGAGAGCTTTCAGAAATACATCAAAGTACTTTATAAACAACTCAACTACATTCATAAAATCATCCTTTTCACCTGACACAGGCAAGTCCCTGCCATTCCCCAGCGTTTCCGGAGCATACATAAAAAACTTCCCTGATAAGATTAAAATGCCAGTGAAATGCTGCCGGTACAATCGACATTGGCATCCCACTGGCAATGTTCTTTTTCCCGGAGTTACTCTGTAACTGCCTCAGTCTCTGTCTCCGCCTCTGCATCTGTAGAGATGTATGTTCCGAGGATCTCGTCATACTTTCCGCTCTCCTTCAGATTTGCAAGACCGGCATTGAACATTTCGATCAGCTCTGCGTTCTCGCCCTTTACTACAGCGAAACCGTACTGAGAGCCGGCTTCCATCTCCAGCGGCAGCTTCAGGTTCTTTCCTCTTGAAATTTCAAATCCGAGTACCGGATAATCATCGAAACATGCTGCAGAGTTTCCTACCAGTACATCCTGGTACATCTCGTCAGAGCCTTCCATAACCTTGATTTCAAATCCATACTCTTCTGCGATGCTCTCAGCGAACTTCTGTCCGTCTGTTCCCATCTTTACTGCAACAGTCTGTCCTTCCAGATCCTCGTAGGAAGCGATGTCGGAATCACCCTTGACAGCCATACCTACACCTGAATCATAGTAAGCTTCTGAGAAATCATATTTCTCCTTACGCTCATCTGTGATGGACATTCCTGCAATAACACCATCTACCTGCTTTGCTTCCAGAGCTGTTACTGCTGCAGAAAATCCAAGTGCCTGAACTTCATATTCGAATCCCTGATCTTCAGCGATAGCTGCCAGCAGATCCATATCAATACCAACCATTTCACCCTCATCGTTTACGAACTCAAACGGTGCGAATGTTGTGTCTGTAGCGATCACATAAGTCTTCTCTTCTGCAGATACTGCTGTTGAGAAAACAGTTGCTGCCATAACTGCGCCGAGAACAACGCTCATCATTTTCTTTTTCATAATAGAATTCCTCCTCTTATTATTAAGATTTTTTCGATTCTTATACGTCTCTCTCCTGAGATCTGTATAGAATCCGAAAAAGATGCAAGAATATGCACTTTCTAATCATAGACTATTTCTGGTTTTTCGTCAATAATTTCTTAAAGTCTTTATTTGTTTATCAGGGTAAAATATGGAAATTTATTTGCAATCACTGCATAACGGTACAGAATTTACCGGGAATTATTCTGCAGTCTGCTCCATATCTGCATTGCCATCCATTTCTCTCAGAATTTCCTGCACGGCGAGGAGTGTCACCGGTCCCAGAATCACACCGGCTGTTCCGTACAGATACAGTCCCGCATAGACCAGCACGATCATCACAAACGGATAAATTCCCAGCTTTGCCCCAATGAGCCGGGGTTCCAGAAATTCCCTGACGATATAGGTCAGCAGAAACAGTCCCGCATATCCGGCAGCCAGCCGAAAGTTTCCGCGGAACAGGAGAAATACTGCCATGGGGATCAGGATCGTTCCCGTTCCGATGAAAGGAAGCACATCCACCAGACCAATGATAATACCAAGCACAAGAAAATAAGGATTGCCCAGTGCCCAAAGACCGATTGTGCAGAGAACGATCACCACCAGGATAATGATTCCCTGCGCTTTCATATACATTCCCCCCTGCTTCCAGATCCGTGAAGTGATATTGTGAAAATGCTGATACCAGGTGTATTGCTGCAGTTTTTCCTTCATTTCATCGTAATCCTTCATCAGAAGGATGACTGCCACAAACATCATCAACAGGAACAGACCGGCATCAAAAACCTTCTTCAGATAGCGTACCGAATTGTTCAGCACCTCAGGAACAATATACACTCGAACATGCTCCGTCATCTGATCCAGACCTGCATATACGAATTCCCGCATATCATCCACTCTGATGCCGAAGCTGCGTTCTGCCAGATAACAGCAGTCGTCGATCCATCCGCAAAAACAGGAGTAGTAATAATCCAGATTTGCTGCTATTTTGCGTATCTGCTCCATCAGAGCGCAGTACACCCAGTAGAAGAGGACAGAACACAATCCCAGAATAATAACAAGCAGTACAGAGACAATGACCTCCTTTTTCCATGGAATCTTCCTGCGAATTGCCTCCGTGACGGGATTCAGCACATGAACAAGAATATAGGCGATCAAAAAGGGAATCACGTATGGCAGCAGATACTTTAATGTAAAGTAAACTGCCAGTGTGATTCCCAGTGCGTTCAGAATTTTTCTTCCCTCAGTCATACTTTTGTACCTCCACTTTCCACAGAAGTACCGCGTTTCTGCACTGTAATCCACAGATGCAGTATCTTTTCCACAGCAATACTGTCTTCCTTCCATCCTGTTCTGTGATTACCGGATTTCTCCTCATCTTATGCCGTACTTCCATTGTAACGATACCGTTAGTATGCTTCGTTCCGTTTATTCTATTCTGTTTTCAAAAAAACAGGGGCATCCGTTTCTGAATGCCCTTCGAACTGTCTTACTCTTTTTATTTTAATATTTGCCTTAATATTTTGTTTTAATATTTTATTTTAATATTTTATTTCAATAATTCTATTTTAATAATTCTATTTAAATAATTGAAATACAGCGTTCTCCGGATTTACCTGAAATGTCATCTTTTTCCCCTTCACCGGATGCTCAAACGTAAGTGAAACCGCACATAATCCGAGTCCTGTTTTTCTTTCTTCCTTCTCCTGATCCAGCTGATATTCCTGCCAGTACGGATTATATTTCTGATCCCCGTAAAGAGGCAGTCCCGCATGTGCCATCTGAACACGGATCTGGTGATGCCGCCCTGTTTTGAGTTCTATTTCCGCCAGCACGTACTTTCTTTCCGCAGCTCTTTCTGCGATCCTGCTTTCGAGTCCCTTTTCAGGTTCATTTTCTGATATGGTTTGAGCCATATTTATCTTTTCATTTCCGCTGCTATTTTCAGCGGTATTTTTCTTTTCGCCTTCCGCTTGATATTCCCCGATGACTGCAAACTCAAGCTCTGCCTTTTTCGCCTCTCTGACATTCCTGTTTACAACAGAAGAAGAGTTTGTCCTGCCGTCTTTCAGCAGATAATCCGTCAGCTGATATCTTGTATTGCGTCTCCAGCCTTCTGATTCTCCGGATTGATCAGACGATTTCATTTTCTGCACTTCACCGTTCTCTTCACTCCTGTCTGCTCCGGTTTCGCCGTTTACACAGCACACTGCATGATAGATTTTTTTCATGCTTCCCTGCTGAATCTGTTTTCCAAGCTGCGCTGCCGCTCTTTTCGTTTTTGCAAATACGATCACACCTTCTACCGGCTGGTCGAGACGATGAACGACATTTACCTGAATTTTTTCTTCTTTCTCAGCCAGATGATTATTCAGGATACTCACCATGTCCTTTTGTCCCAGTCTGGCGCTCTGCACGGGAATGCCTGCCGGCTTATGGCAAACGATAATATCTTTATCCTCATACAGAATCATATCTGCCTGCCTCATAAGTTTTTCACCACACTTTTCTTTTTTGTATCCGTTTTCCACAGTATACACAGGATTTTCACTCTCACTCTTTCCTGTGTTCTCCTTTTCTCCTGTTTTGGAAGCCAACTTCCAGTGGGATCTCGCATTCTGCTCTCCTGTTTTGGAAACCAGCTTCCAGTCGGATTGCGCATTCTGCTCTCCTGAATAACACTCAGATTGATCTGTTGAGCTGCTTACATCTTGAAACGGTATCCGACTCCCCATATGGTCTCAATATACTGCGGCTTCGAGGACTGCTTCTCAATCTTTTCCCTGATCTTCTTGATATGAACCGTCACTGTCGCAATATCGCCTACCGATTCCATATCCCATATCTCCCGAAACAGTTCTTCCTTCGTGTATACATGGTTCGGATTCTGTGCAAGGAAAGACAGAAGATCGAATTCCTTCGTCGTGAAATTCTTCTCTTCCCCTTCAATCCATACCCGTCTCGCTGTCCTGTCGATCCTGATGCCCCTTATTTCAATGATGTCGTTCTCCTGGACATTACTGTTGACCAGACGCTCATACCGTGCCAGATGCGCCTTTACACGCGCCACAAGCTCACTGGGACTGAACGGTTTTGTCATATAGTCATCGGCCCCGAGGCCAAGACCCCTGATCTTATCAATGTCATCCTTTTTGGCTGAAACCATAAGAATGGGTGTATTTTTTTCATCGCGGATTCTTTTACAGATATCGAATCCGTTAATTCCCGGCAGCATCAAATCCAGAATATACATGTCAAAATTTTCCTCTAAAGCACGCTTCAGTCCGGTCTCCCCATCTGCCTCCAGTTCCACCTCAAATCCGCTGAGTTCCAAATAATCCTTCTCCAGCTCTGCAATTGC
>JBGVDJ010000048.1:0-4225 GCA_045119335.1 Candidatus Choladousia sp.
CACTTGCTTTTTCTGCCGTACTGTTCTGTTTACTGCTCTTTTTTATCCTTCTTCCGATATCGGTTCATTTTCGCCGCCAACCGGTCGGTCAGACCGAAACCAAATGCCTGCTCATTCTCCTTGTACTGAATCAGAGCACGAAACATATATACATCCTCCGGTGTCGTCACCTTGATATTACCGCGATTTCCGATCACCATATGCGGCTGTCTGCCGATTGCCCGATAGATTGTGCACGCATCTACCATATTCTCATAGCGGTTTTCGGTAGCACGGATCGTATCATGAGCCTCAATGATATCCTTCAGTCGGAAGCTCTGCGGAGCCTGCGCGGAATAGCTCTCCTTGCGCAGCGGCAGACTGTCTACCGTGTTTCCGTCCTTGCTGATCAGGATGGTCTCATAGCAGAGTGTCGATGTGATCGCGCTTCCGTACTTCTCAACACTCTCGATGTTGTCGCTGATGACACTGTACTCTACAAACGGACGCACTCCGTCATGAATCAGAACGATAGAGTCCCCGTCGTTTTCCTCCTGCGCCTTCTTCAGAGCATTGTAGATGGAATCCTGAGCCGTTTCTCCACCCGGTACGACAGCTGCCATCTTGTCAATATGGTAATCTATCACCAGCTGCTCTGTATACCTGATATAGTCCGGACTCATGGCGAGATAGATCTTATCAATCTCTTCATGCTCCTGAAAAAGCTGAAGTGTATGGATCAGAATCGGCTTTCCGTTAATTTCCAGAAACTGCTTCGGCACACCCGCTCCCATTCGAACACCGCTTCCGCCTGCAAAAATAATTGCAATATTCATTGTCATCCTCCTGTCTGTCCGCAGATTGACCTGACTGATCATACCTGCCGTTTTTCACACCCTCTATATCATGCCTGTTCTCTGATCGACGCTCAGGCATTGTGCACCTTTTTTATGTTTCTTCTATATATCATACCTGTTCTTCTGTCCAGCACTCAGACTTTCTGAACGATTCTCTGCTTGGCTTCATATCATACCTGCTCTTCCATCCAGCACTCAGACTTTCTGAACAGTCCTCCGTTTAACTTCCATATCATGCCTGCTATTCCCCATCCTGAACAGCTCTTTGCACGGTTTCCATATCGTTCCTTGCCTTTGGAACATCCAAACACTTACCTCTGCAGACCCACCAGCTCCAGTATCCGCTGCGTGGAATTCCCGTCACACGCACCGGTATACAGTTCCCGGAATGCATCAATCTCGTTTCTGTGCTCCTCATACCACTGCATTCCGCCGCACACTGCCGCTTCCAGCTGCTCCCGCGTCCTCGTCTGTGCAAACGGCACCTCCCGATAATCCAGATAAAATCCGCGGTTCTGAACATACTGTTCCAGATCCGGTGCGAACAATACCGCAGGTTTCTGATAGATCAGATAATCAAACAGTACCGAAGAATAATCCGTAATCAATACATCCGTCACTGAAAACAGCTCTTCCGTCGGAATCCGGCTGTTCGACACTCTGCCATGCGCATCCACATGCGGATGCGCCTTTATTATAAAAAACCACTCATCTGCCAGATTCTGTGCAGCCTGTCTGACTGCCTCCAGGCCTTCCAGATAAGGCATTGCGGCATTTCCCCGGAACGTCGGAGCCCAGACCGCAATCTTTTTTCCGGCCGCCTCCGGATGCTCCCTGTAAAAGCGCTCCCGGCAGTCCCTGTTCCATTTCTCATCAAAATAGTAATCCGTCCTGCTGATTCCTGTTGCCTGAATCCGGTCTTCCGGAATCCGCAGCGCCCTCGCATGAACCGGTACACAGATCTGTGCACTCATGGTCAGATACGAATAATTGCCGAACATATCTCCATGATAATTTTTCGGAATGTCATCCCCCGCGTCGAACGCGATCCTCTTCATAAGTCCGCAGGAATGCCACAGCTGTACCAGCTTCGTCTCTTTCCGCTTCCGGCAGGAGGATGCCGGCAGAAAGTAGTCGCAGATAAACACATACTCTGCCGTTGCATACTGCTTCATGAAGCGGAACAGAAAGCGAACCATTGCCCCGAATGACAGCTTTGAAAAATCACAGATAAACAGCTCAATGTCTGTTATTCTTCCGCCTGGTTCCGTTCCCATTTTTCCGCCAGATTTCGTTTCTGTTTTTCCGCCTGGTTCCGTTCCCATTCTTCCGCCGGATTTCGTTCCTGTTTTTCCGCCGGATTCCGTTCCATTTGCAGTATTTCCGACTTCCTTTGCCTCGCTTCGCCTGCGTTCCTCCAACACCTCATACATCCGCTGCATGGAAAACGGCATCTGCTCATGATGTGCGTCCGCAAAGATCACAGTCCCTTTCCGGACAGGACAACGGCGGAACCATTCGTACAGGAGCGGAAGCAAAATATTCTGCAGAAGCATCTTGATATACTGTTTTATACGGAACATTCCTATTCTCCTCTATGCGTTCTGCTGTGCACTCTGCGCCTGCTGTGCTTTCTTCTGCGCACTTCTGGCCTTGCGCTTTTCGGCTGCCTTCAGTTCTTTTTTTACATCATTCAGCGCTGCCTCGATCACCTTATCCATATCATAGTATTTATACTGTCCAAGACGGCCGCCGAAAATCACTTTCTTTTCCTTTTTTGCAAGCTCCTGATATTTCTGGAACAGTTCACTGTTCTTCTCGTCGTTGACCGGATAATACGGCTCAATGCCCGGCTTCCACTCCGCGGAATATTCCCGTGAAATGATCGTATAATTCTTCGGATTCGCTTTCTCCTCATCCGGTTCAAAATGCTTATGCTCAATAATTCTTGTATACGGAACCTCACGCTCCGTATAGTTGACTACTGCATTGCCCTGATAGTTCTCCTCCTCCAGGCGTTCTGTCTCAAAGCGCACAGTACGATACTCCAGATGACCGTAGCAATAATCAAAGTATTCATCAATCATGCCGGTATAGATCACTCTGTTGAACGTATCCGGATGCTCCCTGCGATACTCAAAGAAATCTGTATCCAGCATCACATCCACATCTTCCAATAGCTTTTCGATTATCGCGGTATAACCGCCGACAGGAATGCCCTGATACCGGTCGTTGAAATAGTTATTGTCATACGTAAAACGCAGCGGCAGACGACGGATAATAAAGGATGGCAGATCCTTGCAGTCTCTTCCCCACTGTTTTTCCGTATATCCCTTGATCAGCTTCTCATAGACATCTGTTCCCACCAGAGACAGTGCCTGTTCCTCCAGGTTCTTCGGCTCTGTGATACCAAGATCTGCAATCTGCTCCGCAATCTTGTCTTTAACCTCCTGCGGTCTGCGCAGACCCCAGAGTTTACTGAATGTATTCATGTTAAACGGCAGGTTGTACAGTTCATCCTTATATACCGCCACCGGAGAATTAATATAATTATTAAATGTAGCCAGTTTGCTCACATACCTCCATACACGCTCGTTGCTGGTGTGGAAAATATGCGCACCATACCGGTGCACCTGAATTCCATCCACATTTTCCGTGTAAATATTTCCTCCAATGTGGCTGCGCTTGTCAATAACGAGGCAGCGTTTTCCCTTCTTGGTCAGCTCACATGCACAGACCGCACCGTACAGACCGGCACCAACGATCAGATAATCGTATTTCTTGCCCATCTGTCTCAATTTTTCCCGTCTTTCTTCCTTCTTCTGACGGAACAGCCGCTCCTGTTCCTCCCGGTATGCCTCACAGACTTCCTCTGCCGGACCCACCATACGTATACGTCCTTCGTCCAGCCACACTACATTGTCACAGAGCCGCTTGACCGATGCAATATTGTGAGATACATACAACAGCGTCGTGCCGTCAGAGAGCATCTTCTGCATTCTCTCGTTACAGCGGCGACGGAAACGCATATCTCCGACCTCCAGCACCTCATCCACAACAAGAATATCCGGATTGACCATAGTTGCAACTGAAAATCCCAGTCTTGCCTTCATACCGGATGAAAAATTCTTGATCGGAGAATCCAGGAATTTCTTCAGATTCGCAAACTCCACGATCTCGTCAAAATGTTCTGCCATAAATTTTTTGGAATGACCAAGCACCGCGCCGTTCAGATAAATATTTTCCCGGGCTGTCATATTCGGATCAAAGCCGGCTCCCAGCTCAATGAGAGGCGAAATACTTCCCCTCACGGTTATCGTTCCCTTATACGGCTTCATAATACCACTGATCGCCTTCAAAAGCGTGGATTTTCCGGAACCGTTGATACC
>JBGVDJ010000049.1:0-155994 GCA_045119335.1 Candidatus Choladousia sp.
TATTTCTTTTTCCTTCTGTCATTTGTACTCGATGTACCGGTTTCTTTTGTCTTGCCATAATAAAAGGCCCTCCTATGATTTTTTATTTTATCATAGAAGAACCTCTATTTGCTAATTTACAGAAAAAGTTTCACACACTCAAAAAAGCAGTAGTAAATAAAAAACTATTAAAACTATCAAAAAGACAAATCCTGCACTCCTAACAGAGCCTTTTTTGTCCTTTCATCGGCAAAACATGCCTCGATTGCATAGTTGTTCATTCTTATAATATCTTCGTCCGTAAACCCCATTTTCCGGCATAAGGCATACTCCTGTTCCAGACTGGTGTTCAGTACGGTCAGGTTATCTGTATTTATGGTTACCCGTGCCCCTTTTTTGTATAATACATACAGAGGGTGAGTCTCATCACAGGTCAGTCCATATTCATATGACAGACTGCTGTCCGGACACATTTCCAGGGTAACACCCTGTGAAAGCACTGCCTCTGTCAGTTCAGGCAGCAGCGCAGCCTGATATCCGTGACCAATGCGGGGAGTACCGTATTTCAATGCATCGCCTACGGTGAACTCGCTGTGTGTGGTAGCAGGGATTCCAAGCTCATGAGCCAGTTCAAAAATGTCGGAATATTCAGGCATTCGCTCCTCATATCCGGCCATATCAATACCGCACACTCCTTTGTTGAGATATTTTTTTGCAAGATATACGGTTTCTATATTTTCTGCATGATTTTCAGACGGATCGCAGTGATTCATAGTACACAGAATCAAGCCGGCAGTCAGAGTGCTGCAGTTTTTAAGTCCTTCATTCAGTCCATGAATGGCGGCAATGACAGCATCTTCCTGAGACATGCCGCTCTTCAGATGATATTGAGGAGCAAATCGAAGCTCAGCGTAAATCAGTCCTTCTGATTCAAGGCGTTCGACCAGTTCTTTCGTGATCCGGGAGAGGCCTTCATAATTCTGCATCACACGCAGAGGCGGATTGAATGTCAGAAAATCCGGGTCATACTCATTTTCCGGAATGACCATTGATTTTGTGATTTCCTCAAGCGTCAGCCTGCATTCGGGTTCAATATTATACTTTCTGGAAAGCTCATACACGGTTTCCGGTTTTACTGAGCCGTCAATATGTAAATGAAGATCAATTTTATTTTTAATATTCATAATACTTTCGATCCTCACGATCTGTCATAGATTTTATCAGTGCTGTTTGCTCCATCATAAGATTAGCTGTGGTTTCTGTCAACTGTTTTGTGTGCAGATTATATCCTGATCAACGGAGTCATGGGACTTTGCGGTGAAGCCGGAGAAGGAGCTGGGAAAGCAATAAAGAGCAGGAGATGTAAAAATTCTCCGGGATAAATATAAAGATAAGTGTGAAATTAAGCTGGAGTCGCAGAACCGGAGAAGAAATTCACCGGTTCTTGTTTTTATTTTGCCAGCCAGTGTATTACACTGCTTGGCTCTCAGACCGTCGTTTAAATCGGTTTTGCTTTTTTGTGACCGGATTTTGCTTTTCCCTGAATCTCAGGTACGGGAGCTGTTTCATTTTTGGGAAAATGGGTTTTGTGATTGCTTTCTGTTCCGTGAGGTTCTTTGGAATCGGGTCGTTTCATGCCTGCCTTGGCCATAATTTTATTTCCTCCATTGTTTGCTTCAGATATAGGATCAGTATGCCGCAAAAACAGATCTTTATTCTTTGTCGGAAATGGAAAAATGAGGTGAATCTCCCATAAGAGTTACCAGTTGCCTGAGTTGAGATGGAAATGCATTGGTCAAATGGATCTGCAGGAAGTCGGAGAAATTGATTTTACGGCTTTGTTTTACAGGGAAGACCGAGTATAATAGGAAAGGATGAATCAGAATGACTGAAAAAGAGTTTCCGGAATCTGATTCATAAGAAAGGCGCTAAAATGATTGTTTTAATAACAGGAGCATCGCATACAGGCAAAACAGCTCTTGCACAGAAAGTGCTTGAGAAATATAGATATTCGTATTTATCAATAGATCATCTGAAAATGGGACTGATTCGCAGCGGACATACTCCGCTTACTCTCATGAGTAATGACAAAGACCTGACAGAATATCTGGATAATATAAGATGTTATTGCCTGGTAATGAGCGAAAAGTATATTAGAAACCATTTTGATGATATAAAAAGTATGCAAACGTTATTGAAACTCGGATGGATAACGCGGATTGCACTATAGAAAAGCTGAGAAACTGTAAAATTGTATCGGGAGCAGTCAAATGATAGAAGTTGAGGTAAAAGTTTCTGTTAAAGACAGAAAGCAGGCAGAAGAAAAACTGTTGCAGAAGGGCTTTTCAAAAGGAGAGCTGCTGAGGGAATCGGATTTCTATTTTGAAAGCAAATATAATAATCTGAAAGAGAAGGATATGGCACTCCGTATCCGAAGCTGTGAAAATCTTACGATGAACTCGTCCGAGAATTTCATGACGTTCAAAGGCCCTAAAATGGACGATATATCCATGACAAGAAAAGAAGTGGAGATGAAAATAGAAAACGCAGAAACCGGAAAAGAAATTCTGAGATCGCTTGGATATGAAGCGGTTTATCCGGTTTTAAAACTCAGACAGCATTTTTATATGGGGGAACTTACCGCCTGTCTGGACCGGGTGGATGGTCTGGGAGAATTCCTTGAGCTGGAGATCATTGTTCCGCAGGAGAATGAAAAGGCAGCTGCTTTAAATAAGATTATTTCGCTGCTGCATGAACTGGAATATGAAACGGAAGAAATCATAAGAACATCTTATCTTTCTATGCTGCAAAACAGATGGTAAGTAATAAAATTTTTCTGCTCTTGACTTAAAGTTAGGTTTAAGCTGTACAATGGTGACCGGGTTATTATGCCCCTTAAAAATTTCTGTGCAGTATATTAATCAGAAATAAATCTATTTTCCCCGCTTTGAAAGCATCGGAAGTGTGGAAAGGTCGGATGAATTATGGAGAATGTAGTCGATGAAGAATCGGAAATAGTAGCCAGGGAGCGGCAGATCTTTGCTGAATATCCGGTCCCGAAAGCAGTGGCGGCCATGGTGGTACCCACAATCATCAGCCAGATCATTACGGTCATTTACAATCTGGCGGATACCTGGTATGTGGGTCTGACTGGAAATGCGGCGGCGGTTGCAGCGATTTCCCTGTGTCTGCCGGTGTATAATATCATGACCGCATTTGCAAATCTTTTTGGCATTGGGGCTCCAGTGTAATTGCAAGAGCACTCGGCAACGGACAGCAGAAGCGTGCGCAGGCAGCTTTTTCGCTGGCTGTCAGAGGGGCATTTATAGCAGCTGTTTCCTATGCAGCAGTGCTTCTTATTTTTGCAAGGCCATTCCTGCTGTGCATTGGCGGTGATGCAGACAGCATTGATTACGCTGTCTGGTATACGCGTATCACAATGGTCATCGGCGGTATTCCCACGATACTGTCAGCAGTATTCGCTCATCTGATCCGAAGTACCGGGCAGTCTAAAGCCGCCAGTTTCGGGATCACTCTGGGCGCGATCTTAAATATGGTACTGGATCCTCTGTTTATGTTTGTCCTTCTTCCGGAGGGGAATGAAGTTGTGGGCGCAGCTGCTGCCACTGCTGTTTCCAACGGTGTTTCGATGATATACTTCATCGTCTATCTCCTTCGCAGCCGGGAAACTGCTTTTTTCCGGTTTACGCTGGAAAAGGGAGGCGAGATCAGAGATACTCTGCTGGATATTCTCAAATGTGGTATCCCCAGCTTTTTCCTGTTGGCAGCCGGACAGATTTCCAATTTTTTCCTCAATGGAATGATTGCGGAGATGGGTGCGAGCGCAGCTGTGGCAGGCATCGGTGTTGTGCGTAAGATCGATTCTCTGGCTTATGCAGTCAATCAGGGGATTACACAGGGCATGCTTCCTATCGTGGCCTACTGCTATGCTTCGCGGCGTGTTTCCAGAATGAAGTCTGTGGTGGCATTTTCTTCGGTATGCACGTTAGGTTTTTCGCTGCTTTGCAGCATCGGTTCCTATCTGTTTGCGCCGCAGATGATCAGATTTTTTATCAATGATGCAGATACGATTTTCTATGGAGCCAGGTTCCTGCGCATCCTCTGCATTGCCGTATCCATCTATCCGGTCCTGTTTGTTATTATTGCAGTATTTCAGGCTGTGGGGCAGAGTGTCAAACCTTTCCTGCTGTCTCTGCTGCACAAAGGCTCTCTGGATATTGTACTGTTCTTTGTGATCAGAGAAAAATTCGGACTGGAATATATCCTGTGGGCATCTCCTGTTATGGCTGCAGCTGCGCTGGCAGTGGGAATTGTTCTGGTGATCCGTCTGTTCCGCTCTCTGCATAACGGAGTACATATAGAAGAACAGGGGAAAGAATGAAAGCCTCTGCAGGGAAGAATGAGTCCCCCCCCTGAAATTGAAAAGAATGAAAAAGAATGAAAAGTTCTGAAATAATATTGACAAAATATGACAGGAGTGCTAGTCTGTATCCTACGACTAAATTTAACAACGGCAGACGAAGTTCTTAGGGGAATGGCAAAAGCCTACCGAAGGAGTGAAACTCTCAGGTGTCCGATAGCGGACGGGGACTAGGAATGGATGTGTCTCTGGAGAAGCTCAGAATGAGTACCGAAGGTGCAAGGCGGCAGCAGCTGCTGAATCTCTCAGGTAAAAGGACAGAGGAAGTTTACACAGATGAATCATGTCATGCTTTGCATGATGCGGACCCCGGGGCAGAGATGCCGGGTAATCCTGAGCGGTCTGCGTACACTTGCATTGCAGTATCTTCTCCGGAGCAGCCACTGGCTGCTCCGTTTTCGTTTGCGCGAAATACATTTTTGCATGGATGTATGCAGGCAGGCGGACTGATCGTGCAAAACAATTTCAGGAGGGAAAATTATGTTAGAATCTATTGAAGCCGCACTTTACCCTGTTGTGGTAAACATCAACAATTACTTATCCAGTTATATCCTGGTCTTTCTGCTGATCGCGGTGGGTCTGTGGTATACAGTAAAGACCCGTTTCGTTCAGATCCGTTACTTCGGTGCGGGTATGAAAAAGGTTTTCGGCAACCTTTCTCTGAAGGGCGGCAGTCAGAAACAGGGTATGAGTTCTTTTCAGGCACTGGCAACAGCAATCGCTGCTCAGGTAGGTACCGGTAATGTCATCGGTGCTTCCGGTGCGATCCTGACCGGTGGTCCGGGCGCTATTTTCTGGATGTGGGTGATTGCATTCTTTGGTATGGCGACTATTTATGCAGAGGCGACTCTGGCACAGAAGACCCGTGTGGTTGACAAAAAAGGCAATATTTACGGCGGCCCGGTCTACTACATCACAACAGCTTTCAAGGGCGGCTTTGGCAGATTTCTGGCAGGATTCTTTGCAGTTGCGATCATTCTGGCACTTGGTTTCATGGGCTGTATGGTTCAGTCCAATTCCATCGGTTCTACCTTTGAAACGGCATTCGGTATTCCTGCATGGGTGGTAGGACTGATCCTTGTAGTAATCTGCGGATTCATTTTCCTGGGCGGTGTAAAGCGTCTGGCGGCAGTCTGTGAGAAGCTGGTTCCGGTGATGGCAGCTATTTTTCTGCTTGGCGGTCTGATCGTTCTGGTCTGCCGTATTCAGTATGTACCGGCAACGTTCGGTATGATTTTCAGATATGCGTTCCAGCCGCAGGCAATCATTGGCGGTACATTCGGTGCAGCACTGAAGGCAGCGATCAGTCAGGGTGCGAAGCGCGGACTGTTCTCCAATGAGGCCGGTATGGGTTCCACACCGCATGCGCATGCACAGGCTAATGTGGAGCATCCGCATGATCAGGGGATCGTAGCAATGATCGGTGTATTTATTGATACTTTTGTGGTTCTGACTCTGAATGCGCTGGTAATCATCTCCGCGCTCTATACGGTAGACGGACCTCTGGCTGACTGCGGAGCAGCTGCCGCATCAGCAACGATCACAAAAACCAACCTGGCACAGACTGCATTCGGTTCTGTGTTCGGTGAGAGCGCAGGATCAATTTTTGTAGCGGTATGTCTGTTCTTTTTTGCATTCTCCACGATCCTCAGCTGGAATATGTTTGGAAAGATCAATGTAATTTATCTGTTTGGACAGAAGAATGAAAAGCTTGGCACAACGGTCTATACGGTAATTGCGCTGGCATTCATTTTCCTTGGAACAATGGTATCAAATGATCTGGTATGGGAGCTGACAGACGCGTTTAACTATCTGATGGTCATCCCGAATGCGCTTGCCCTGTTTGCGCTGACCGGACTGGTTACGAAGTCTGTGAAAGAGGCAGATTCCAGAAAAAAGTAAGCATAGCAGACATAAAAAAATGACAGTGATCAGGATAAGAGCTTCCGTTTCCCGAACAATAAGTTCAGAGACGGAAGCTCTTGCTGTTGCATGATACGGATTGCAGATTACAGATTACAGGTCATAAAGAAGTTCAGAGCAGTCCTGATTCATCGTCTGCTCGATCACAGTATCCTCCGATGCAGGAGGCTGTTTGGATACCCAGATAAGAAGCGGTATCACACTGATGAGCAGAGTAATTAAAAAAACTGCAATTGTTATCAGAATCGTTTTCAGTATTTTTTTCATAAAAACATACCCCAATCTTTTTCAACAAATATATTATCAAATGTAGCACTTTCGACAGAGAAAATCAATAGACAGGGAAACCATAAAAAGGAATCGCAAAGGGAATATAAAGGGAAACAGTGTTCTGCAGAATGCAATCATATGGGTGCAGCAGGCGGAGTCAGACCGGCCGTCGAAATGGGCCAAGGCTATGCTCCATTTGTACGCAGGATTGAGATTGAAAACTTTGACATGGTGAAGGAAGCTGTTGAAGCAGAAGCGGATATTATCATGTTGGACAATATGACACATGAAGAGATAAAAATGCAATGGAATATATTGCAGGAAGCCTGGCCAGGAATTTTCTTGCAAATATAGCAGCCGGAAAATCCAGTTTGCCCAAAAACGTGACTTCAGGATATCACTATCATACAATAAGACATACCATAATAAATCATAACGAAACAGATGAAGCCGGGAACCAGAGCGTCCCGGCTTCCATGTTATTTCAGATATGGTGCTGCACCGGTCGGTTAATGGGTCAGGAAAAACATCGCTGCAAAAAGGAACGCGATGATCCAGGTTCCTGCGGAGATCTTCTTTGTTTTTCCGGTAAATACCATTACACAAATATGAGAGATCATACCGAATGCGATACCGTAGGAGATGTTGTAAGTGAACGGCATCATGGTCAGAGTCAGGAAAGCCGGGAGGGAAATGGCCGGATCTTCCCAGTTGATATCTTTGACACAGCCGATCATGAGAATACCCACGTAAATCAGGGCAGCAGAGTAGGCACAGGCCGGAATCAATGCTGCGATAGGAGACAGGAACATACTGATGAAGAACAGAGCAGCAGTTACGATTGCAGCCAGACCGGTACGTCCGCCGGCAGCCACACCTGCTGAAGCTTCTACAAAGGTGGTAACTGTGGAAGTACCGCAGACGGCTCCGGTACAGGTGGCAAGTGCATCAGCCAGCATGGCCCTGTTCATATTCGGAACTTCTTCACGGCCGTCTTCTGTCCGGATCAGCATCCCGCCGCCGCGGCATGCACCGTACAGCGTTCCCATGGTATCGAACATGTCCACCATGCAGAATGCCAGCGATGTGGTAACAAACGCAATGATCAGTCCGCTCACACTGTGGCCTTCTGCGGAAAGATAACCGGAGAAATCGAATCCCTGTGTGAAGATTTTTCCGAAAGATTCCTGACCAAAAGCCTGGAAGGCGGCAAACGGATCCAGAGATATGCCTGAAAGGAAACCGTCATAAAATCCAGGGACAGTGAAGCCGAGCAGGTAATATATGCCGGTCGCACCCAGAATGCTGAGCAGGATCGCTCCCTTTATTCCGCGCTTGGACATTACTGCAATAGAGATCAGAGCAGCTATGGTGACCAGTCTCGGCATGATATCTCCCCAGTTGGCACCTCCCAGCAGATTGAAGGAAGCGAGATTTACACAGGTGGCAGAATCATTTACCACGAGGCCGGCATTCTGCAGTCCGAGAAATGCAATGAACAGACCGATACCGGCAGGCACGGCCTTTTTTACCGGTTCCGGAATGGCTTCAAAAATGGTGCGTCTCAGACCGGTGACCGTCAGCAGTACGAACAGAAGTCCGTCAGCCAGTACGAACAGCAGCGCATTTGCATAACTGAAACCGAGTCCGAAGCATACAGTATAAACAAAATATGCATTCAGTCCCATACCAGGTGCCTGAGCCAGAGGCAGATTCGCCATCAGACCGATCAGCAAGGTACCGATCACTGCCGGGACTGCTGTGGCGATATAAGCAGCGCCATAGGAAAGTCCGTCGAGCTGTGAGAACATTCCGGGATTGACCATCAGTATATAGGCCATGGCCATGAAGGTGGTGATTCCCGCGGCAATTTCAGTGCGAACGGTAGTCCCGTTTTTGGAAAGCTTAAAATACTTTTCCATCATACAACCTCTCTTTCTTTTCTCAATTCTCAATTTCAATTATTGAAACTATAGCATGGGCAAAATGCATTGTCAACGAAGTCTGGGAATGAGGAAAAGAAATACTGTTCATAAACACGAAAAATTTCGATAAACCTGCGAAAATAACAATTTACCACTGTGAAAATTCATAATAAAATTCTCATGTGGCATTATTTTATGGAGATAACGCTGCAAAAATACAGAAAAGAGAGGAATAACAGATGAAAAGAGGGTTGAAGTCATTTCTTATGACTGCATGCATGCTGCTCGTTATGATGACAGCAGCACTGCAGAGTGTCACAGTGGTGAGGGCGGCTGATCTGGTGCTGAAGCTGCACTATAATCGTGAAGACGCTGTCTATGATGAATGGTCCGTGTGGTTCTGGGAAGCAGGCCGCGATGGCGCAGATTATGCATTTGCAGAGGAAGACGGTGAGATGGTCGCTACAATGACGGTTACACCGGGCACGACTTCCGTAGGTTTTATTGTCCGCAAGCCGGACTGGACCAAGGATGTCAATATGGATCAGTTCATTGATCTTTCCGAGTGTGTTTCCGGTACAGTTCATGTTTATGTGGAGTCCGAGGTAGAGGGCTTTACGATGGAATACGGGGACGATGTTTCGACAGGAGCCAAGGTTCTGTCTGCAGCATACGAAGATCAGAAGATCACTGTACAGATTACAGGAACTCCGGAGGAGCAGGAAGATCTCTTTACGGTGCAGGGAAAAGAGGCTTCGGTCGCGATCGAGGATGTAGCACTGGAAGGAGATACTTATGTGATCAGCCTTGCGGAGGAGCTGGATATAACAAAAAATTATACGATTACCTTCGCCGGAGAGGAATATGAGGTGGCGATGCCGTCTTATTATTCCACAGCGGAGTTTGAAGAGGAATATACGTACGCAGGGAATGATCTGGGTGCGGTATGGTCCGCGGATTCCACTGCATTCCGGGTGTGGGCACCGATGGCGGAGGCAGTGAAGGTCAATCTTTATGAATCAGGAACGGAAGGCACAGATGATCTGATCGAGCAGATCGAGATGACTGCTGATGTGAACGGAACCTGGACTGCTGTTAAAGAAGGCGATCTGAACGGAACGTATTATACGTACACCGTGATCAGAGACGGAGAGGAAACAGAGGCATGCGATCCGTATGCAAGAACAACAGGGGTCAACGGCAAGCGTGCAATGGTAATTGATCTGGATTCAACGGATCCGGAAGGCTGGGAGGAAGACAGCAATCCGAATGCGGGTGCTACGATCAATGATGCTGTTATTTATGAACTGCATATTCGCGATCTTGGAACAGACGAAAGTTCCGGCGTGGAAAATGCCGGCAAGTTCCTGAGCTTAACGGAGCATGGAACAACAACGGAATCCGGCATCGCAACAGGTGTGGATCATATTAAGGAACTTGGAATCACACACCTGCATATTCTTCCGATGTATGATTTCGGTTCTGTGGATGAGACACAGAGTGATCAGTTCAATTGGGGATATGATCCGGTGAACTACAATGTACCGGAGGGATCTTATTCAACAGATCCGTATAACGGAGAAGTCCGTGTCGCTGAGATGAAACAGATGATCCAGTCCTTACATAATGATAATATCAGTGTGGTAATGGATGTTGTATACAACCATGTGCAGAATGCGGAAAGCTTCTGCTTCAATCAGATCGTTCCGGAGTATTTTTCACGTGTGGATGCTGCGACCGGAGCTTATTCCAGTGGATCAGGCTGCGGTAATGATACAGCATCGGAGCGTTCTATGGTGAAGAAATATATTGTGGATTCCGTGACCTACTGGGCAGATGAATATCACATTGACGGATTCCGGTTCGACCTGGTCGGCCTGATCGATACAGAGACAATGAATGAAGTGATTGCGGAAGTGCATGAGACTCATCCGGATGTCATCTTCTATGGAGAAGGCTGGACACTGGAAACGACTATGACGAAGAGCGGTTATACCCTTACCACACAGACCAATTCGACTGAGGTTCCGGAATTTGCGTTCTTCAGCGATACGATTCGCGATGGTATGAAAGGAAACATCTTTAACAACAGTGAGACCGGATATGTATCCGGCGCAGACGGCATGGAAGACATCATTGAATCCTGTTTCCTGGGTCTGTCAGAACCGTGGTGTACGACACCGTCACAGTCTGTGAACTATGCATCCTGCCACGACAACATGACTCTGTATGACAGGCTTCAGTCGTCAAGACCGGATGCGGGTGAAGAAGATCTGGTAAAGATGAACAAACTTTCCGCAGCAATTTACATGACTGCAGAAGGTATTCCGTTCATGCAGGCCGGCGAGGAAATGCTTCGCACCAAGGTAAAAGAGGATGGAACATTTGATGAGAACAGCTATGCATCTTCCGATGAGGTCAACAGTCTGAAGTGGGACAGCCTGGATGATGAGACTTATATGGATACGTATGAGTATTACAAAGGTTTGATCGCGTTCCGTAAAGCACATGCTGCTCTGAGACTGACCACAGCAGAAGATGTGGCAGAGTATATTACGGTAGTGGAAGGACTGGATGAAAATGTAACTGCATTCTGCATCGAGGGCGGTGCAGAGGGTGAAACAGCGAACTGCATTTACATTATCTTCAATCCGAACACAGAGAGCACACAGGTAGCGCTTCCGGAGGGAGAATGGAGCGTATGCATCAACGGAGACCAGGCTGGTACTGAGGTACTGGAAACAGTAGAAGGAAACGCAGAGGTGGCTCCGATTTCCGCTATGGTGCTTGTACAGTAGAAGCTGAATTCTGCCATGTGCTGCATGATAATACGCTGCAGCAGAGATGGAGGAGTATTCCTGAATGACAGAAGAGAAAAAGATGCCGGGGACATTTCCCGGCATCTTTTGGCATTATGATTTCTTTCTGGATTGAAAAGACTGGCTGTATTCTGTAAATACGGCGCCGCCCAGAATGAGGAACACTCCCGCGATCCGGCTGCCCCGCATTGTTTCATGGAGGAGCAGTGCGGAAAATACTACTGCGGATAATGGTTCCAGATATCCTAAAACGGTCACGGTCCGTACCGGCAGCTTCGACAGCGGAGAAAAGTACAGATAACATCCCAATCCGGTATTAATGATTCCGAGAAACAGAACAGGGAACCGGTCGGACGGATCGACATGAATGACAAACCTCTGCGAGAAGCCCATAAAAACAGCAACTGTCAGGAATGCAAAAGTCAGCTGCAGCATGGAATTCTCCAGACCGGTGATGTCCTTTGACTTTTTATTGAAAATGATCATCAGTGCATACATGGCGGCAGACATTGCACCGCAGAACAGTCCCCATATACGATAGTTCTGCTGAATCAGGCCGCCGTTTACCAGAAAAAGTCCGATCAGGACCGAGAGGAATCCCGGTATCTGCAGAGCAGTCAGTTTTTCTTTAAAGATAAGCGGTGAAAACAGGATAACGATAACAGGTCCACAGTAGTAGAGAAGTGAAGCGATGCTCACTCCGATCTGCTGATAGGCTTCATACAGGAACATCCAGCTCAGTCCCATCGCCATTCCGGACAGGAGCAGAAAGAAAAGCTGTTTTCGGTTCTGCAGAAAAGTTAACTTCTGCCCGGTAAGCAGAAATAATGCGATCAATGTAATACTTCCGATCATGGTACGAAGAAAGACGATCTCATAGCTGGAAAGATGGATACAGCTGGCGACCAGTCCGTTTGTTCCGAACAGTAATAATGCGGAGACATATTTCAGACAGGCTGAATTGGTATCCGGATTCATATTCGATTTTACAGTTGATTTCATATCTGATTTTATATCTGATTTTATATCTGGTTTCATGTCTGATTTTACAAGTGTCCTTTCCTTGATTTTTCCTGAAACGTATTGTATCATACGGATAATAATGAAAAAAACGAATGTTTGTCATTACATTCATTACAAAACCAGATGGAAGAGACGTTTATGGATATGAATATACAGAAGTATATGGCTTTTATCAAAGTAATTGAACTGGGAAGCTTTACGAAGGCTGCTGCGGCGCTGGACTATTCGCAGTCCGGCATCAGCCGGATGATTCACGATCTGGAAACGGAATGGAAAGTCAGTCTGGTGGAACGCGGCAAGTTCGGTGTCCGGCTGACTTCGGATGGCTGCAAGCTGCTTCCCTGTGCAAAGCGCGTGTGCGAAGAATACCGGAAACTGCAGATGCAGGTGAATGCTCTTAACGGACTGGATTCGGGACTGATTCGGATCGGGACATTTTCCAGTGTGGCTACTCACTGGCTGCCCAACATTATCAGGGAATTTCAGAAGGATTATCCGAACATTGACTATGAACTGCTGCTGGGAGATTATACGGAAATTGAAGACTGGATCGAAGAGGGAAGGGTGGACTGCGGCTTCCTTCGGCTGCCGACGTATGCTGATTTTGAATGTATTCCGTTGGAGCGGGACAATCTGATGGCTGTTATTCCGGAGGATCATCCGCTGGCACACTGCGACAGAGTACCGATAGCCGAACTGAGCCGGGAACCCTTTATGCTGTTGGAGAAAGGCGCAAAAGCAGAAATATCGGCGGTTTTTGAACGAAATAATCTCACACCCAATGTTCATTTTACAACGTGGGATGATTATGCGGTGATGTCCATGGTGGAGAGCGGACTGGGGGTCAGCATCCTGCCTCAGCTGATTCTGAGGCGCGTGCCCTACAGGATACTGGCAAAGGAGCTGGATGTTCCGGCATACAGGGAAATCGGATTTGTGCTGAAAAGCAGAAAAAATGCTTCGCTGGCGGTAAAGCGGTTCATGGAATATCTGGATTACCGGAATCTGCGGAAGGAAGAGCCGGAAGTGCCGTGAATCTATAGAACAGAGGGCAGCGACGGGGCAGAAGCGGTGCCGTGATCGAAGCAGAACTGCGGAACAGAAGAAAAAAGAAATCGCTCCGGTTGCTGAGGCCGGAGCGAAAATCTGTCTGGATCTGTTTATTTTTCAGCAGTTACTGCGTTCTTCACTGCCAGTGCAATGGAAACATCCGGAGTGTTGTACGGAATCAGTGTTGCCTGCAGTGCATGGTAAATGTCCGGTTTGCCCGGCCATACGGTTCCGATCACGTTGTTATTTTGATCCAGCTGGTGGAACCAGGAACCATTTACGTGATCCAGCACCTTTTCGTCAAGATACTGCATGAACTCTGCATAATCCGCTGCATACTTTGGATTCTTTGTCACATGGAAGAGAACCGAAGCAGTGTTGATCGCTTCTGCCAGTGTCCAGTGCATTCTGTCATGAACGACCGGATTGCCGTTCCAGTCTGTCGTGTATGCGATTCCCGGTGCGCCGTCTGCATTCCATGCATCTGCAACAGCTCTGTTGTACAGACTCTCGGCAGCATTAATGTAATGTGCAGCCGCAGCCAGGTCGTTTTTGTATGTAGAAAGTGCCCACTGTGTAATCAGTCTTGCCCATTCCAGACCGTGTCCCGGAGTAGCGCCGTATGGCTTGAACTGGTCATCCGGACGGTCTTTGTTGCACTCATAATCGGCAACCCAGTCTTTTGTGAAATGCTCCGGAATTCTCCAGTTGTTACCGGATGCCCATCCGACCACGTGATCAATGATGCGGCCGCATCTCACACGGTATTCTTCCCGTCCGGCAACATCCGCTGCAGCCAGGAATGCCTCTACGGTATGCATGTTTGAATTCAGACCGCGGTAGTCGTCCCTTTCCGTGAACTCTGTATTCCAGAGATCACAGGCAAGACCTTCCTCTTCGTTCCAGAAGAATCTGTCATACTCTGCAAGTGCATCCTCCAGGAGCTCCTGTGCACCCGGTCTTCCTGCAAGAATACCGGAGGTGGCAGCCAGGATTACAAATGCATGGGCATAGCACAGTTTTCCGGACAGAGGAGTGCCGTCTGCCGTCAGACCGGAATACCAGCCGCCGTTTGTGGTATCGCGAAGTTCTGCACGAAGTCCCTGCAATGCGGCATCCACCAGTGCTTCGCTGCCTTCATGGCCAAGGAAGGTACCAATACTGTATGCATGGACCATACGGCTTGTCACATACGTCTCGCGATTGCGGTCAGTCCACGGTGTACCGTCATCCCCCAGATAATAAGAGGATCCGGCCGGAGACGGAAATCTGTGTCCGAAAGAGAGCAGATTATCGCAGATCTCTTTCAGGAACTGTCTGTTTTCTTCTGTGTCAATTTGATATTTTGGTTTCATCTTTCCCCCTGTTCTGCCTTTTTTCATGCTCTGGATCCCGGATTGATGCCGGATCCGTCTGTCGGAAATAAGGCATGATTGTTTACATTATTTTTTTCTATAAATTTATCACATTTGTACAGTTTTTTCTACCTGTATCGTTGCTTTTTATGGTATTTTTTTGCATCCCTGACCGGGAAATGTACGGAGACAAAAAACAGAATGAACGGATAAAACTGCGTCGGCATGCAGATTGATATTCAAAATGATAAAAACGGATAAAAAATGTTTTGGCATGCAAAATAAATACTGCTTGACTTTTACAAATTAACGTATTAACATAGGGCATGACGAAGAGGTCTGATGCAAATCAGACCTCTTTTTTTGCGGGAAATGCCGGAAATCATCAGAAACCATGCAGGGCTGCATCAGTTTTTGGTTCGTTTAGTATTGAAATTAGAAATCTGTATGATACAGAAAAGAGGGTATCTATGATCAAATTGGAAAACGTTAATAAATATTTCGGAGATCTGCATGTGCTGAAAAATGTGAATCTGGAAGTAAAGGAAGGCGAGAAGCTGGTCATTATCGGACCGTCCGGATCCGGAAAGTCCACAACAGTACGCTGCATGAACTTTCTGGAGGAACCGACCAGCGGACACGTATACATTGATGGAAAGGAAATGACCAGCAAGAACAAGACAAAGCTTGTGCGTGATACGACCTCAATGGTATTCCAGCAGTTTAATCTGTATCCGCATATGACAGTGCTGAAAAATCTGACGCTGGCACCGATGAAGCTTCATCACAAGAGCAGGGCGGAAGCGGAGAAGCTGGCATATCATTATCTGGATGTGGTCGGTCTCAGCGATAAGGCGCATGTGTATCCCACGACACTTTCCGGCGGCCAGCAGCAGCGAATTGCGATTGCACGGGCGCTCTGTGCACAGACAAAGATTATCCTGTTCGATGAGCCGACCTCTGCGCTGGATCCGGAGACCATACAGGAAGTTCTGGATGTCATGATCCGTCTGGCGCATGAGAAGATCACTATGGTAGTAGTTACGCACGAGATGGGATTTGCCAGACAGGTGGCGGATCGTGTCGTTTTTATGGCAGACGGTCAGATCATAGAGGAAGGAACACCGGAGCACTTCTTCGAGCATCCGGAAAATGAGAGGGTGAAGCAGTTCCTTGGAAAGATCATCCGCAAATAAGATGATTTGTAAGGAGAATAATCTGCAAAGGAAATGATCTGCAGGTGAAAATAACCGGCAGATAAGAGAAAGCATACAGAAATAAACTGATTTCCGGACTCCGGAACACCGGGTCTTGAAATAGAATGACCGCATGACTGTTCTTGCAGGCAGAGATGGCTGGAAAAGAACGGCTGCAGGAAAAGGAGGACACTATTATGAAAAAGAAGAACTGGATGGTATTGGGACTCACACTTACAGCAGCACTTGCAATGTGCGGAGGAACAGCATTTGCAGAAGAAGAAACAGAAGCAGCAGAGCTTGTGATTACGGAAGATGTGCAGGAAATCATAGACAGAGGCGTACTTCGTGTCGGTGTAAAGAATGCAGTAGTCGGATTTGGATATCAGGATACACTCACAGGAGAATATTCCGGTATGGAGATTGATCTTGCCAATCTGATTGCAGAAGAACTCGGAGTAGAGACAGAATTTACTGCAGTTACGGCTGCAACCAGAACGGAGCTTCTGGATGCCGGAGATATCGACTGTGTACTTGCCACATTCACAATTACAGATGAGAGAAAAGAAAGCTGGGATTTCTCAACTCCGTATTATACGGATTATGTAACTGTACTGGTTGAGGATTCTTCTGAAATCAAAACCCTGGAAGATCTGATGGATAAAAAGGTAGGTGTGTCATCAGGTTCCACATCCGCAAAATCTCTTGTGGAAGCGATGATTGAAGAGGGCGTTATCGAAGGCGAAGGATTCGATGTGGAGACTTTTGATCCGGCACTGTGGACGGAGGGTGTTTCCTTCCAGCAGTACGATGATTATCCGACTATTTCCACTGCTCTGAGTGCAGGTGAAGTAGATGCGTTCTGTGTCGACAAGTCCATCCTTGCTATCTATAAGACAGAGGGACGTTCTTTCATTGATGCACAGTTTGCTCCGCAGGAATACGGTATTGCAACTACAAAGGATTCCGGATTCTCCGCATACGTTGATACGCTCGTTCAGGGCTGGCTGGAAGACGGTACGATTGAAGGCCTGATGGAGGCAAATGGTCTGGAATAAGTAATTTCAAAATATGTGATTTTCAGGTGATGCTGCACCGGGAAAACATCCCGGTGCAGAACTAACCTGATGACGCGAGTCCGTCTGCAGAGAATGCTTTTGTATCTGGCCGGGCCGGCGTCATCAGATTAACTGAGGGAAAGAGGAGGAGAAGCATGTCTGGTATTTTTTCAGAGGCTGCATGGCTAAAAGTATGGACTTATCGGAAAACGTTTCTGCTGGGCCTTGCAAACACGGCAGAGACCGCAGTTTTCGGTGTATTGCTGGCGATGCTGCTTGGAATTATTTTCGGTTTATTTGCGACCGGAGGGAAAAAAGTATTGCGGGTGATTGCCAGAATCTATGTGGAATTCATACAGAATACTCCTGTATTGCTCCAGATCTGCTTTCTTTATTATGCACTGGCGTTTTCAGGGCACAGTATCGGAATCCTTCCGGCGGGAATTATATCTCTCGGAATATATCACGGAGCATATATGGCGGAGGTGATCCGGGCAGGAATCGAGTCGATACCGAAGGGGCAGTTTGAGGCTGCGCAGTCTCAGGGCTTTGGCTATCTGGGACAGATGTACTACATTATTCTGCCGCAGAGCATCAAGATCATCCTGCCTCCGATGGTAAACCAGGTGGTGAATCTGATCAAGAATACTTCCTGCCTTTATATCATCGGCGGCTCCGATCTTATTTCACTTACCTACAGCTTTGTAACGGGTGCTACGACAGGCGGCGCGTACGGCCCGGCTTATCTGGTGAGCGGAGCATTGTTCTTCATCATCTGTTATCCGCTGTCAAAGCTGGCAAGTACATGGGAAGCGCGCCTGAAACGCAGAGATCAGCGGCTTGCGGTTCCGGCAGCAGCCGGCAGTAAAAAGAGCGGAAGGAGAGTGAAAACATTATGACAAATCTGGAAGGAAGTATTTCCATGCTGAAGAATCCGGCGATTCTGCAGTATGTCATGAAAGGTGTCCTGTTTACGCTGATCATTTCCGTGATAGCAGTCGTTCTGGGAATTCTGATCGGTTCCGTTCTGGCGCTGGTGCGCAATTACTGTAATAAAGGAAGAAATGTGATCTTCCGATGGATTGCGACGGTATACATTGAAATTTTCCGTAATACACCGCTGCTGCTCTGGATCTTTATCTGTCTGGTGTTCTGTCCGTGCCCGTCTTTTCTTGACCGGAAAATGTTCGGACTGAATTCAGCGGCAGATGTGAAGCTGTTGTTCAAGGCAGCGATAGCGCTGATCCTGTTCACATCCTCTGTTATTGCGGAGATCATCCGCGGAGGCTTGAATTCAGTGGCGGAGGGACAGTTTGAAGCAGGGCATTCCCAGGGCTTCAGTACAGTGCAGATCATGATCTACATCGTGCTGCCGCAGGCATTCCGGAATGTGATTCCGACACTGCTCAGCCAGGTAATCACAACGATCAAGGATTCCTCTTATCTGGCCAATGTCGCAGTGATCGAGCTGATGGCAAGGACAAAGCAGATCATGAGTTCAGCCAATCGTTATAACGGAAGCAGTACCATTAATGTATCGGATGTGTTTGTACTGTTCGGGTTTGCATGTCTCATTTATTTTGTTATCAATTACACACTTTCCTGTGTGGTGCGTTATATGCAGAAGCGCATGAAACAGAGCGGACGCAGAATACAGGAGACTGCGTAGCAGGAATTGTATGAAACAGTGCATGGAGGGGTCAGGCAATGGAAAAATATGTAGTGACAATATCAAGACAGTTTGCATCTTTGGGCAGAACGATCTCACAGCGGTTAGCTGAAAAACTTGATATAGAGTTCTGGGACAGAGATATTGTGGAGGCGACTGCCAGAAGGATGGGTCATTCCGTCTCAACGATCAGCGATGAGGAAGAGCGGGCAAAAAATTCCTTTTTTCTGCGAAAGAAGTACCGCATGAGCTTTGCTACATACAGCATCAATGATGAAATATTCGAAACAGAGAAAAATATCATTCTCGATGCGGCAAAAAAGGAATCCTGTATTATTGTCGGAAGATGCGGGGACTATATTCTGAAAGATGTTCCGAATCATCTGAGCGTATATATTTATGCACCGTATGAAGCCAGGTTAAAGAACTGTACGGAAACACTGATGATGGATGAACGAACTGCAAAAAAGATGATACGGGAGGTAGATATGGCAAGGAGTTATTATCGCCAGAGGTATTGTCCCGATGTACGCGCTGATGAGGATTTTCGCCATCTGATGATTGACAGTTCCAGATTTGGTGTGGAAGGAACGGCCGATATTATTGCACAGGTCGTACGGCAGCAGTGGGGATGAGTAAGGCGCGTTCCCTGTTCCCGCCGGTCGGACTGAGGATTCTGAAATCAGCAGCTGCCATAGAACTTTGTTATCTGGTGTCTTTTTTGCGCGGAAATACCGGAATTGTTTTCTATTCCCAGCTGGCGGCGCTCTGGTGTATTCAGATGTACACCTCAAATACGCGGAAAAATGCAGCTCAGCGTCTGCTCGGTACGGTGATCGGTGCACTTTATGGCCTGCTTTTTCTTCTGATCAAAGATTTTATTCCGGCAGCCGGAGGAGCTTGTGCACTGATCAATTCTGCTGTGATTTCCGGCATGATCATTCTTGTGCTGTATACCACGGTGCTGATAAAAAAGAAGCAGGCATCCTATTTTTCCTGTGTTGTATTTTTGAGTATTGTTGTAAACCATGTATCCGATGCAGTGCCGTATCTGTTTGTGTGGAACCGGTTTCTGGATACGGTAATCGGAATTGTCATCGGTCTTGGTGTAAATACCATATCTCTGCCGAGAAAGAAGCGCCAGGATATTCTGTTCATTTCGGGATTGGATGATACTATTTTAAACAGGCAGGGCAGTCTGAGCGATTACAGCAGGGTAGAGCTGAACAGAATGCTGGATGACGGTGCCAATTTTACGATTGCAACCATGCGGACTCCGGCATCGCTTCTGGAGCCGATGCGGGATATCCGACTGAAGCTTCCGGTGATCACGATGGATGGAGCTGCCCTGTATGATATCCGGGAGAACCGATATCTGAAGACGTATCGTATGACGGCCGACGATACAGCAGGTTTGCTTCGGCTGATAAGGGAATGCGGGCTATCCTGCTTTACGAATGTGATCGTGGATGATCTTCTGATCATTTATTATGAGGAGCCGGAGGATGAGAACAACAGGAAGCTGATCGCACAGCTGAGAAAGTCGCCTCTGCGGAATTATGTCAAAAGACAGCCGCCGGAGGGGACCGAAGCAGTTTATCTGATGCTGCTGTATCCGAAGGAGGTAACAGAGCATTTCTATCATATCCTGGAAAAGAAGGGAGTCGTGCAAAAGCTGAAGGTTCTGAAATATGAATCCACGGATTACCCGGGATATGCTTATATTAAGATCTATCACAGGGATGCAGTCAGAAAAAATATGGTGGAATACCTGAAAAATAAACTACAGATTGAACAGACAATGACGTTCGGCAGTATTCCCGGCCTGTATGACGAGGTGATAAAAGAAGGGGATATGAATCGTGTCGTTCATGTGCTGAAAAAACGATATGAACCTGTGATCTGGAAAAAAGAATAGACGGAAAAACAGAAAAAACGAATAACAAAAAGCGCAGCAAACAAAACAGTAAAGAGAACAGCAAAAAAATAACATACCCTCCATGCCGGATGAAATCTGCCGGCATGGAGGGTATTTGCGTGAAAATTTAATAAAGAGAGGCCGCTGGCTGCGTCACCGACTGTATTCGGAAAAGAAATCTGTATCCGAGAATCTGAATCCGAGAATCTGAATCCGAGAATCCGAATCCGGAAATCCGAATCCGGGAATCCGATATCCAAGAATCCAGGGTCAGCGAATTACCGTCTGCCCAGCTGCCAGAATGCGACTGCACTCGCGGCCGCCACATTCAGGGAGTCCACACCGTGAGACATAGGGATGCGTACCGTATAATCACAGCCGGCAATCGTGCAGGAGGCCAGTCCTTCACCTTCCGTACCGAGCACGACGGCCAGTTTCTCCTCCTGCATCAGCTGCGGATCGTCGATACATACGGAGTTGTCGCTCAATGCCATGGCAGCGGTTTTGAATCCCAGTTCCTTCAGAGTCTGAAGGCCCGGCTGCGGCCATTGATCAGCCTCTTTGCAGAGGTAAGTCCAGGGAATCTGGAATACAGTTCCCATGCTGACACGGATCGCACGGCGGTACAGCGGATTGCTGCAGGAAGGTGTGAGGAGGACTGCATCAATGTTCAATGCGGCAGCAGAGCGGAAGATGGCACCGACATTGGTAGGATTCATGACATTTTCCAGCACGGCGATTCTTTGTTTGCCGCGGCATATTTCTTCGACGCAGGGCAGAGGAGGCCGGCGCATGGCGCACAGCGCACCGCGGGTCAGCTGAAATCCGGTCAGCTGCGTCAGGATCTCAAAATCGGCAGTATAGATCGGGATATCTCCGCAGCGGGAGATGATATCACGCGCCTGCCTCCCGATATGCCTGCGTTCCAGCAAAAGAGAAACAGGAGTGCATCCGGCATCCAGTGCACGCTCAATTACCTTGGGACTTTCTGCAATGAAAAGTCCTTTTTCCGGCTCATGCCGGTTGAGCAGCTGGTTCTCCGTGAGGCGGGCATAGATATCCAGTTCCGGTGATGCAAAGTCGGTTATTTCAATAATATTTGGAATGTTGGGCATAATGATCTCCTTAAGAACAGAAAAACAGAATATTTTTCATTGTTGTTTTCCATCATTATAGTGTTCCGGAAGGATGGTGTCAAACAGGAAACAGACAGGATATGACAAAACATAATTGACAAATCTGTGTTTTAATGTTAATATCAGATTGATTATAGTATGTTACTCGCAAGAGGCATTCACTATACATAACATGCAGGTGTGTTTATGTATCGGGATGCCTCTTTTTGTATATAGTCCGGACTGCAAAAAACATTCCTTCGTAATCAGCCTGTAAAAAGAAAAGGAGAAAAGGAAATGAAAGACAAGATTTTTGGCGTTTTGCAGCGTGTCGGACGAAGCTTTATGCTGCCGATCGCGATCCTTCCCGTAGCAGGACTTCTGCTTGGAATCGGAAGCTCATTTACCAATGAGACTACGATCGCCACCTACGGTCTGGAAGGACTTCTGGGAAGCGGAACCATCCTTCATGCACTGCTGGTGATCATGAACAAGGTGGGAAGTGCCGTATTTGACAATCTGCCGCTGCTCTTCGCAGTCGGTATTGCGATCGGTATGGCCAGAAAAGAAAAAGAAGTAGCTGCATTGTCCGCTGTAATCGCATACTTTGTTATGAACACAGCCATCAATGCCATGCTGACACTGAACGGAGCAATTCTGGAGAGCGGAGAAATAGCTGCTGATGTTCTGGAAGGAACTATTACTTCCTCCTGCGGAATCATGACTCTGCAGATGGGTGTGTTCGGCGGAATTGTTGTTGGTCTCGGTGTTGCAGCTCTTCATAATCGTTTTTACAAAATCGTTCTTCCGAATGCGCTGTCATTCTTTGGCGGAACACGTTTTGTACCGATTATTTCCACCGTTGTGTACATGTTTGTCGGAATTCTGCTGTATTTTGTATGGCCGGCGGTACAGAACGGAATTTATGCGCTGGGCAGTCTTGTAACAGGCAGCGGTTATGCCGGTACGCTGATCTTCGGTCTGATCAAGCGTGCACTGATTCCGTTCGGTCTGCATCACGTATTCTATATGCCGTTCTGGCAGACTGCCGTGGGCGGTACTATGGAAGTGGCAGGACAGCTGGTACAGGGCGGCCAGAATATCTTTTTTGCACAGCTGGCTGATTCTGCCAATGTGGCACATTTCAGTGCAGATGCGACAAGATATTTTTCCGGAGAGTTCATTTTCATGATCTTCGGTCTGCCGGGTGCAGCTCTTGCCATGTATCACTGCGCGAAGCCGGAGAAAAAGAAGGCAGCAGGAGGACTGCTTCTTTCCGCATCACTGGCATGTATGATGACCGGTATCACGGAACCGCTAGAGTTTTCTTTCCTGTTTGTTGCTCCGGCACTGTTCGTCGTACAGGTGATCCTTGCCGGAACTGCTTATATGATCGCACACATTCTGAATATCGCAGTAGGACTCACTTTTTCCGGTGGTCTGCTTGACTTTTTCCTGTTCGGTATCCTGCAGGGAAACGAGAAGACGAGCTGGATGATGATCATCCCGGTCGGTATTGTATATTTCATACTTTATTATGTGATCTTCAGATTCCTGATCACGAAGTTTGATTTCAGGACTCCGGGACGCGAAGAGGATGATGTGGAGACAAAGCTCTATACGAAAGCAGATGTGAATGCGCGCAAGGCAGCCGGAAATCAGACAGAAGCAGGTGTGTCTGAGGAAGACGCAGTGAGTGCTGCCATTACAAGAGGCCTTGGCGGCAAGAAGAACATCAGCGATGTGGATTGCTGCGCGACACGGCTGAGATGTACCGTTCGCAATGCGGAACTGGTAAACGATGCGGTTCTGAAAGCAACAGGTGCTTCCGGTGTGGTTCATAAGGGAAATGGTGTTCAGGTCATCTATGGACCGCACGTAACCGTGATCAAGTCCAATCTGGAAGATTATCTGGAGAAGGCGCCGGATGAGGAAGTGATCGCAGTTCCTGCAGAAATAGGAGAAGAGGAAGCAGTTCAGGAAGAGAAGCAGGGCAGTGTGGTACAGTCTGTTGTCATTTCCAGCCCGATAAGCGGAATCGCGGCTGATCTTTCAACTGCACCGGATGAAGCATTCGCAGGAAAAATGATGGGTGACGGAGCGGTAGTAACACCGACAGATTCCATTGTGACAGCTCCGGAAGATGGCGAGGTGTGTTTCGTATTTGAGACAAAACATGCAGTCGGTTTTCTGACAGACAGCGGAATCAGCATGCTGATCCATGTGGGAATTGATACAGTCCAGCTGAACGGGGCAGGTTTTGAAGTCCTGGTTGAGAACGGACAGAAAGTCAAGAAGGGCGATTCGATGCTCAGGCTGGATCTGGATTATCTGAAAAAGAACGCTCCGTCCATCGTTACCCCGGTGATCTGTACAGAGCTGGAAGACAATCAGAGAATCCGCCTGTTAAAAGAGGGCAGCATTCAGGCAGGAGAGCCGTTGTTTGCAATTGATATCATAGAAGAATAAAAACAAAATAAAAAACAGTAACCGACCGGCGGCAGCATGCCGGAAAACGTACAGCCATAGTAAATGAAAGATAGTGGGCCGATTATGTACAGAGTGAAAAAAGTTTTAAATCATAATTCCGTAATTGCAGTGAAAGCGGGAGATAATAAGGAATATCTGATCCTTGGAAAAGGTGTGGGCTTTGGGAAAAAGGTCAGTGAACGAATTGAGAAACACGCAGAGGATACGATCTATTCTCTGCAGGAACTGACCGACCGCGGAGATGCGAGGGAGATTGTGAGATCGGTTTCACCTGTATGTCTGGAGCTGGCCAATGAGGTCCTGAATCGTGCGGAGCAGGAGTTCGGTAAAATTGACCGGTCGATCCTGTTTCCGATGGCGGATCATATTGAATATGCTGTACGGCGTATCAAAAGAAATGAGCAGATCAGCAATCCTCTGACGGAGGATATCCGGATCCTTTTCTACAGAGAATATAAGGTGGCTCAGTGCATGGTTCAGCTGCTTTGGGATCAGCTCCGTGTGCGTATTGATGAGCATGAAGTGGGCTATATTGCACTGCATGTACATTCTGCGATAGAAGATGAAAAGGTATCGCAGGCAATGCAGATCGCGTGCGCAGTACGGGAGTGCATTTCGCTTGTAGAGGAACATACAGGCAAGAAGATTGACGTGATGACGCTGGCATATAATCGTCTGATGAATCATGTTCGCTATATGGTAGCCCGGGCACTGAGCGGGGAAAAGCTGAAGCTGAATATGAATGATTATATGGAAATCAAATTTCCGGAAGCATTTCAGATGGCCGAGAAAATCTGTGAGGAAGTGGGACACAGTCTGAAGAAAACACTGGATTGCACTGAAATCGGCTATCTGGCAATGCATATTGAGCGTGTGACAAACGACGAAATACAAAGTGAATGAAAGGAAAAACGAGATGAAGAAATTTAATTATGTGATCAAGGACGAGATTGGTATTCATGCAAGACCGGCAGGCCTGCTTGTAAAAGAGGCAAAGAACTATGAGAGCAAGATTACAGTGAGCAAGGCTGGCAAGAGTGCTGAAGCCAGAAAGCTGATGGCTCTTATGGGGCTTGGTGTGAAATGCGGCGATGAGATCGAGGTGACCGTGGACGGCGCAGATGAGGATAAGGCATTCGAGGAAATGAAACTGTTTTTTGAAAATAATCTTTAATTTATTTCCAAAAAGGGGGAAAAAGAATGTTTACATTATCCGGAAAGCCGGTCTACAGAGGAATCGCTATGGGTCCTGTTGTAGTGCTGAAAAAGGATGACTGCCAGGTCCAGCGTACAAAGACAGAGGATTCTCAGACAGAGATCGACAGAGTAGAACGCGCTGTCGAGCAGTCCAGACTGCAGCTGCAGGAACTTTACGAAAAGGCATTGGGCGAAGTGGGTGAGACCAGTGCGGCAATTTTTGAAGTGCACCAGATGATGCTGGAGGACGAGGATTATCTGGATGCCATATACAATATTATCCGTACCGAAAAGACAAATGCAGAATACGCCGTAGCCGTGACCGGAGACAATTTTTCAGAAATGTTTGCCGGAATGGATGATGAGTATATGAAGGCGCGTGCGGCAGATATCAAGGATATTTCCAACCGTCTGGTCAGAAACCTGTCCGGTTATGAAGAGGTGGATATGAGCAGCATCGAGCCGTCTGTCTTTATTGCAGATGACCTGACACCGAGTGAAACGGTGCAGATGGACAAAAGCAGGATTCTGGCTTTTGTGACAGTTCACGGTTCGACCAATTCTCATACCGCGATTCTGGCGCGTATGATGAATATACCGGCGCTGATCGGTGTTCCGATGGATCTGAACCAGATCCGCAGCGGAATGCAGGTGATCGTGGATGGATTCAATGGCGAGGTCATTTTCGAGCCGACAGAGCAGGTATGCGAAGAGACAGAAGCGCGTATTCAGATTGAAGAGGAGAAGAAGATGCTTCTTCAGAATCTGAAAGGAAAAGAGAATATCACGCTGGACGGTAGAAAGATCAATATTTATGCAAATATCGGAAGCGTTGGCGATCTGGGGTATGTGCTCGAGAATGATGCCGGCGGCATCGGACTTTTCCGCAGTGAATTTCTGTATCTGGGCAGAGATACTTTCCCGACAGAGGAAGAACAGTTCCAGGCATACAGACAGGTCCTGCAGACAATGGCCGGGAAGAAAGTGATCATTCGTACCATGGATATCGGTGCGGACAAGCAGGTAGAGTATTTCAATCTTGGAAAAGAAGAGAATCCGGCTCTTGGATACCGTGCGATCCGTATCTGTCTGAAACAGCCGGAGATTTTCAGAACACAGCTTCGCGCGCTCTTCCGTGCAGCGGTTTTCGGAAATCTGTCTGTCATGTATCCGATGATCACTTCCACAGAGGAAGTACAGCAGATCTACAGGATTGCGGAGGAAGTGGAAGCAGAGCTTAAAACTGAGGAGATTCCGTATAAGATTCCGGAGCAGGGCATTATGGTGGAAACACCGGCGGCCGTCATGATCAGTGACGAGCTGGCAGAGATGGTGGATTTCTTCAGCATCGGAACCAATGATCTGACGCAGTATACTCTGGCGATCGACCGGCAGAATGAAAAGCTGGATGACTTCTATAACCCACATCATAAGGCGATTCTCAAGATGATCCGTATGGTGGTGGAGAATGCGCACAGAGCCGGAAAATGGGCCGGCATCTGTGGAGAACTCGGAGCTGATACGGAACTGACCGAGGAATTTGTTCGTATGGGTGTGGATGAACTGTCGGTAGCACCGTCCATGGTGCTGAAGATACGTAAGAAAGTAAGGGAGATGGACGTATCTGTTGGGGAGTAGTTGAAAGGAGGTTTCTGTGAGATGGAATTTCAGATCAAACTTAACTCGATGGAGGATGCAGCCAAACTGGTGAACAGGCTGGATCGTTATGACTGTCAGGCTGATGCATGGATGGGCAGCATTGTAATAGACGCAAGATCCATTATGGGTTTACTGGGTCTCGGTATCGGAAGAGTGATTCGTCTCGTGATCTATTCGGAACCGAATGAGAAACTCAGTGCCGAACTGGGAGAATTCGTGCTGGCATAAATGCGGCACAGAGTTTTGCGTAAGATAAGACATAAAGAGCAGTGCCTGATACAGGCAGATACAGGCAAAAGAAAGCTGCTGCAGCTGCAGAGAAATCTGCGGCGCAGCAGCTTTTGTCTTTGAAAGTTTTATATTTGTGTATTTATGTACGGATGACGGTCCTCAGATATTGTTCCGAAGCCATGATTTCGGCCGGCTCAGTTCTGAGCTTTTTTTGCGGCAAGTCTTTCTTCTTTTGATTTGAAGAAGCATTCCAGTACCGGGATGAGCAGGAATGCTACGAGGCCGTCTGTAAATCCGCCGTTATACAGGCAGAAACCGCCGTGCCAGAGCGGAACATTCATTACAAGGATCGCATGCAGCGCACCGGCAATGACACCTGGCCAGAATCCCCATTTGCCGGAAATCGGTGCCAGACCGCTGGCGAAGCAGAGACCTACGAGAATTGCCTGTGTCGTCAGTGTCCAGTTCTGAGTATCGGTAACTCCCGTTACGTATGTAAAGAACGGAAGGAGCGATGCGAACGCATATCCGACCATGATCGGGAAAACGGTCCTCGGCTGTGCACCCTGCGCACAGAATGCATACATACACATGATCGCGCCCATGGTCGCGCCGGTGAATTTAGCGCCGGTGAATACGAGTTCGCCGTCTGCCATGGTCATTCCCTGAACCACGTTGTAGTAGAGCAGGATGAACAGTCCGTACACCCCCATGTTGATCAGTGTGACAGGCATACCGAACTTGGCGGTATAATCTGTTTTGTATCCGTCACTTACCCAGAGGTTCTTGTAATCCTTCAGGCTGTTTTTGTCCATCAGTATACCAGCTACGAGACAGGCTGCAAATACAATGAGGAAGAAGATGTTGACGAACATCCGCTCACCTTCACCCAGATTGGTGTTGGTAGGAACTTCGATACCGGGTGCTTTATAGAGTACGCAGTATACAAGGAATGCCAGAAATCCGGCAGCAGGACCTGCACTGTACAGATCGTAGCCCTTGTGAAATGCCGGAACGTGAGCACACAGAGACGGCATCACGCAGCCGACGAATACGCCGAGTACGATAGCTCCGATGAGTCCTGGGATGGAGAATCCGCTGGTCTCAAGATTCGGATAACGGAACATCAGCTCACCTGCAAATGGTGCCAGTGCGGTACTGAACATGGCGAGGTTTGCAACGCTTCCGAAGGAAACCTTCTTGATTCTGGAATATACCCAAACACCGAAGAAGAAGGGCCAGATGGTGGTGAAGGTCATACCGAATGTGGCGAACCCAACGTTCAGCCAGTATGCGGCTACCGTCAGACCGGTACATTTGGCTTTCGTGAAATAGAGCAGTGCACAGCATCCAAGACCGACCATACCGGTATTCAGGAATGCGCCGCCAAGTCCGCCCAGAACGAAGTAGTCCATTGTGAACTGGGAAGGACTGGTACAGATCTTGATAAAGCCCGGGATCAGCTGATCAAGGTCTCCGGCACACAGCGCACCGATAATGAATGCGAGCGAAAAACCGAGAAGCACTTTGAAAATAATTTTACTGTTGTGTTCTTCTGTATTTTGCATACAACACATCCTCCTTTTATGCTTTCAGAATCTTTTCTGAAATATTGTTAAAATTATAACACGTCTTTTCGGACCATGCAAGATTAAGCGGGCTGTGTTGGATGAAAATTCCATGCACATTATCAAAAATTATTGAAGCAAATTGCTGAAATTGTTTTGTGGATGAATCAGCGGCGGCGTTCCTCCTGCTCCTGTCTGGAAAATACACATCCGCAGTAATCCTGACGATACAGGCCGTACATGGCGGACAATTCAACCGATCGTTTGTAGCCGTTCTTTTTCTTAAAATCAGAAGGAAGCCATCTGATCTGATACCGGTCTGCCAGCATTTCACCGATCTCATTCAGCTTTCCGGCATTTTTCAGGGGGCTGATCGTGAGTGTGGTAGTGAAAAAATCACAGCCTGTTTCACTGGCAAGGCGTGCAGTTTCTTCCAGCCGGAGCCGGAAACACGAGAAGCAGCGTTCTCCTCCCTCCGGAATTTTCTCAAGACCGCGGACCGCGTCATAAAACTCCTGTGTGTCGAATCTTCCTTCTATGAAATGAATCGGATACCGGGAGTTCATGCATTCAATTAAATGACGCTGTTCTGCGACACGTTTAGTATATTCCTCCTCGGGATAGATATTCGGATTATAATAGAAGACAGTGATCTCAAAATAGTCGGACAGATACTCCAGTACATAACTGCTGCAAGGAGCGCAGCAGCTGTGAAGCAGGAGGGTCGGCGCGGATTCACCGCAGGAGGATGGCAGCAGCAGCTCCATTTCTTTTTGATAGTTGCGTTTATTTGATGTCATAAGATGCCTCTTTTCTGAATCAGGGGATTGCAGTTTACAGCCAGTATATCGGATTTGCCCGCTGTATACAAGCGGAATCGCCTCAAAATCGCGCAGTACCGCATTTTTTCTTGCCAGAGCAGAAGGCGTGTGATAAACTCTATGTTTGAATAAATTGGCTTTATTAAGGCTGCTTTAGTAATCTGAAAATGAATTTGAAAATCTGAGGAAGAAAAGAGAGGAATACAGATGGCACAGTTATGGGGCGGTCGTTTCACAAAAGAAACAGACCAGATGGTATACGATTTTAATGCATCAATTATGTTCGATCAGCGCCTTTACCGGCAGGATATTACAGGCAGCATGGCTCATGTGCGTATGCTGGCAAAGCAGGGAATCCTGACAGAGGAAGAGCGTGACCAGATTCTTGCAGGTCTTGCAGGGATCCTGAGCGATGTTGAGAGCGGTGCACTTCAGATCACTTCCGAATATGAGGATAACCACAGCTTTGTTGAGGCGAATCTGATCGACCGCATCGGTGATACAGGAAAGAAGCTGCATACGGGACGCAGCAGGAATGATCAGGTGGCACTTGACATGAGAATGTATGTGCGCGAGGAAGTACAGGCAGCGGACGGCCTGCTGGCAGACCTGCTTGCAGTGCTGCAGCGCATTATGGAAGAGAATCTTGACACTTTTATGCCGGGATTCACACATCTGCAGAAAGCGCAGCCGGTGACTCTGGCACACCATATCGGTGCATATTTTGAGATGTTCAAACGCGACCGTTCCCGTCTGGCGGACATCTATCGCAGAATGAATTACTGCCCGCTGGGCGCAGGTGCACTGGCAGGTACGACATATCCGCTGGATCGTTACTATACAGCAGAGCTGCTGGGATTTGACGGTCCGACGCTTAACAGTATGGATTCCGTATCCGACCGTGACTATGTGATCGAATTTCTGTCGGCACTGGCCACGATCATGATGCATCTGAGCCGGTTCTCCGAGGAAATCATTATCTGGAACTCCAATGAATATCGTTTTGTGGAGCTGGACGACGCATACAGTACAGGAAGCAGCATCATGCCGCAGAAAAAGAATCCGGATATCGCAGAACTGGTGCGAGGCAAGACAGGACGTGTCTATGGAGCGCTGATGGGCTTTCTCACGACGATGAAGGGAATTCCGCTCGCATATAATAAGGATATGCAGGAGGATAAAGAAGGTGTGTTCGATGCGATCGATACGACGGTCAATTGTCTGAAGCTGTTCACAGGCATGGTGGATACGATGAAGTTCAATAAGGGCGTTATGGAAGATTCAGCAAAGAACGGATTTACAAATGCGACAGATGTTGCGGATTATCTCGTAAACCATGGCGTTCCGTTCCGTGATGCGCACAGTATTTCCGGAAGACTTGTGCTGCGGTGCATCGCAGAGAACAAGGCACTGGATGATCTGACGATGGAGCAGTTCCGCGAGGAGAGCGCAGTATTCGGTGAGGATATCTATGAGGCGATCAGCATGAAGACGTGTGTGGAAAAACGCCTGACCCTGGGAGCACCGGGCGAGGCTGTGATGAAGCAGGTAATTGAGCAGAACAGAAAATATCTGGAAGAAACAGCGCGTTTGTAAAAAAAGACTTGACAGGGCACAAAAAGAAGTGTATCTTAGGAAAACAAATGTACGTGATACAAAAACAGATGCGTACAGAAAAACGTATGAGGAGACGGAAAAATGAGCGAGAAATTGAGAGTTGGAATTCTGGGTGCAACAGGAATGGTAGGACAGAGATTTATTTCTCTGCTTGAGAACCATCCGTGGTTTGAGGTGGTAGTCGTAGCTGCAAGTGCACGAAGCGCCGGCAAGACATATGAGGAAGCAGTAGGCGGAAGATGGAAAATGACCACACCGATGCCGGAAGCTGTGAAGAAGCTCATTGTTATGAATGTAAACGAGGTTGAGCAGGTAGCCGCTGAAGTTGATTTCGTATTTTCAGCAGTAGATATGTCAAAGGATGAGATCAAGGCGATCGAGGAGGCATATGCGAAGACAGAGACACCGGTTGTTTCCAACAACAGTGCGCATCGCTGGACACCGGATGTTCCGATGGTAGTGCCGGAGATTAATCCGCAGCACTTTGATGTGATTGAGTTCCAGAAGAAACGTCTCGGAACAAAGAGAGGATTCGTGGCAGTTAAACCGAACTGTTCAATCCAGAGCTATGCGCCGGTGCTGACTGCATGGGCAGAGTTTGAACCGTATGAGGTGGTTGCTACTACATATCAGGCAATTTCAGGAGCAGGCAAGACTTTTAAGGACTGGCCGGAGATGGTAGAGAACATTATCCCGTATATCGGCGGTGAGGAAGAGAAGAGTGAGAAGGAGCCGCTCAGAATCTGGGGAACGATCGAGGATGGTGTGATCAAGCCGGCGACGGAGCCGAAGATCACATGCCAGTGTATCCGTGTACCGGTACTGAACGGACATACAGCTGCTGTATTTGTGAAATTCCGCAAGAAACCGACCAAGGAACAGCTCATTGAGAAGCTGGAGAGCTTCCGCGGTATTCCGCAGGAACTGGAGCTTCCGAGTGCACCGAAGCAGTTCATCCGCTATATGACAGAGGACAATCGCCCGCAGGTTCAGCTGGATGTGGACTATGAGAACGGTATGGGTGTTTCAGTCGGACGAATCCGTGAGGATTCCGTATATGACTTCAAGTTTGTGGGACTTTCCCACAATACAGTCCGCGGTGCGGCAGGCGGAGCAATCCTTTGCGCTGAGACACTGAAGGCAAAGGGATATATCCAGGCGAAATAAAAAAAAGTTGCCAAAAATAAGGAAAGTAAAGTATAATGAACTGTCGTGGACTTTTGCCTGCGGCAGTTTTCGCGTTAGTAATGGAGGAAGTGAATGGCAAAAGCACTGTTCATCGCAGAGAAGCCGAGCGTGGCGCAGGAGTTTGCAAAAGCATTAAAAGAGAATATGAGGCGCGGCGACGGATATCTGGAATCGGATTCCTATGTGGTGACCTGGTGTGTCGGACACCTTGTGACCATGAGTTATCCGGAGGTGTACGACGAGAAATATCGGCGGTGGAGCCTGAATACCCTGCCCTTTATTCCGGACAGATTTCTGTATGAGGTTATTCCTGCAGTGAAGAAGCAGTTCGGGATTGTCAGCAGCCTGCTGAACCGTCAGGATGTGACGACGATCTTTGTCTGCACCGACTCAGGACGGGAGGGAGAATATATCTACCGCCTGGTCGAGCAGATGGCTGAGGTGAAAGGGAAACAGCGCAGACGCGTATGGATCGATTCTCAGACGGAAGAAGAGATTCTCAGAGGCATCCGCGAGGCGAAGGACCTGTCTGAGTATGACAATCTTTCATCGGCTGCTTACCTGCGTGCGAAAGAGGACTATCTGATGGGAATCAATTTTTCACGGCTTCTGACACTGAAGTACGGCAATGTGATTTCCAATTATCTCGGAACGAAATATGCAGTCGTATCAGTCGGCCGTGTCATGACGTGTGTACTGGGCATGATCGTCCGCCGGGAGCGGGAAATACGCCAGTTCGTCAAGACTCCGTTTTATCGTGTGCTCCAGAGTGTGGAGATACAGGGAAAAGCACTGGAAGGTGAATTCAGGGCAGTGGAAGGATCCTCCTATTATCTTTCTCCGAAATTATATAAAGAGAATGGATTCAAGGAGAGGGCGGATGCCGAGACGCTGATCAAACGTCTCATGCCGGATACCGCAGGCACTGCCGTAGTCGATTCCATAGAGAAGAAAAAAGAAAAAAAGAATCCGCCGCTTCTTTATAATCTGGCCGAGCTGCAGAACGAATGCTCCCGCATGTTCAAGATCAGTCCGGATGAGACACTGCGGATCGTGCAGGAGCTTTATGAGAAGAAGCTTGTCACGTATCCGAGAACGGATGCACGAGTCCTCTCGACGGCGGTAGCGAAAGAAATATACAAGAATATATCGGGTCTGCGCAATTTCGGACCGGCAAAGGAATTTGCTGAGGAGGTCCTTTCGGCAGGCACTTACAAAAATATAACAAAGACAAGATATGTTAATGACAAACAGATCACGGATCACTATGCGATCATTCCGACGGGACAGGGATTTGGTGCGCTCGGCTCGCTGAAAGGAACTGCCTTTGGTGTGTATGCGGCGATCGTGCGCCGTTTTCTGAGCATCTTTTATCCGGCGGCCCAGTTCCAGAAGATCAGTATGGTGACAGCCATGCAGAACGAAAGATTTTTCTTCTCGTTCAAGGTGCTTCTGGAAGAAGGATACTTTAAAGTAGCGGGAAATCCTTATGAGAAGAAGTCAAAGGGCAGCGGAAATACCGTCGGTAATTCAGAAAGCACGGAGAACGGGGCGGGTGATGGGGAAGTTTCCTCTGAAAATGAGGAGGACACCAGCTTCGGCACAGAACTGCTGGAAGTGCTGAAGAATCTGAAAAAGGGTATGGAACTTCCTGTAACAGCGCTGAATATCAAGGAAGGGGAGACCTCTCCGCCCAAGCGCTACAATTCCGGTTCCATGATCCTGGCCATGGAAAATGCAGGTCAGCTCATCGAGGATGAAGAACTGCGCGCGCAGATCAGGAGCTGCGGCATCGGAACGAGTGCAACCCGTGCCGAGATACTGAAAAAGCTGGTGGCAAACAAATACATAGCATTAAATAAGAAGACACAGATCCTGTCACCGACTTTGCAGGGTGAGATGATCCATGATGTCGTATTTTATTCCATTCGTTCTCTGCTGAATCCGGAGCTGACGGCCAGCTGGGAAAAGGGACTAAATTATGTGGCAGAGGGCACGATCACAGAAGACGAATATATGATGAAGCTTGAGAACTTTATCCGGTCCAGAACCGAGGGAGTTCTTTCTATTAATAATCAGTATGCAATGCGTCCGCTGTTTGATGAAGCGGCGAAGTATTATAAAAAAAGTGCTGCGGGTTCAGACGGGGAAGGAAAGAAGAACACAACTGCTTCAGGCCGCCGCACAAAGGCAGAAAAGACGGGGGCGGCCGGCAGCCGTATGAAGACAGGAAAGACGAATACGGCGGGCAGTCGTGCAGAAACAGGAAAGACAGGTGCATCCGGCACCGAACGAGAGAATCGAAATCGTGACAGGAGTATGTAACAGCTCAGAAAAGGAGGAGATCAGGATGGAGACATGTAAAATTGCAAATCTTTATAATCTGAACGAAACGATTGCAAAGGATCTGTTTGAGGGCGCAGTGTATCCGTGGGAGGTCCTGCCGAAGATCAGTGCATTCATTGTTGCGCTCGGCAATACACTCTCCGGGGAAGAATATGAAAAAAAGGGTGAGAATGTCTGGATCGCCAGATCTGCAAAGGTGGCACCGACCGCGTATATCAACGGTCCGGCTATCATCGGAAAGGATGCGGAAGTACGCCACTGCGCATTTATCCGCGGCAATGCGATCGTAGGAGAAGGTGCTGTAGTGGGCAATTCCACAGAGCTGAAGAACGTAGTTCTGTTCAATAAGGTGCAGGTTCCTCATTACAATTACGTGGGAGATTCTATTCTTGGATACAAGGCACATATGGGAGCAGGCTCCATCACCTCCAACGTGAAGTCAGATAAAACGCTTGTTATCGTAAAAGACGGTGAGAAACGTTATGAGACCGGTCTCAAGAAGTTCGGGGCAATGCTCGGCGATGAGGTAGAAGTCGGCTGTGGTTCTGTCCTGAATCCGGGAACTGTCATCGGCCCGCATTCCAATATTTATCCGCTTTCTTCTGTGCGGGAGGTCGTGCCGGCCAATTCCATTTACAAGAAGCGCGGAGAAGTGGCAGAGAAATATTGATACAGAATACTGTTACAGAGTATTGACATAAAATACTGACACAGAACATTCATACAGTATGAGATAGAAGACGAAGCAAGACAGGAAATAGAACAGGAAACAAGAACAGAAGCGGGATATCGGAAAAGGCGAAGCGTGATTCGCCCGCAGCTGATACCCCGGGCAGATAAGGAGCAGTAAAATGGCAAAAAGCAACACATATGATGCCAGCAGCATCTCAGTCCTCGAAGGCCTTGAGGCGGTCCGCAAGCGCCCCGGTATGTACATCGGAAGCGTGTCCCGCAAAGGCCTGAATCATCTGATCTATGAGATCGTGGACAATGCCGTCGACGAACATCTGGCAGGCTACTGCAGTGAGATTCAGGTGTATCTGGAGAAAGACGGTTCAGCTACAATAGAGGACAATGGCCGCGGTATCCCGGTCGGCATGCATGAAAAAGGAATGTCTGCAGAACGTCTCGTATTTACGACGCTGCATGCAGGCGGTAAATTTGATGATTCTTCCTACAAGACCAGCGGCGGGCTGCACGGTGTCGGTTCTTCCGTTGTAAATGCACTGTCCACCTGGCTGGATGTGCAGGTCATGCTGGGCGGCAAAATTCACCATGACCGCTATGAACGCGGTATCCCGGTCATTGAACTGGAGAAGGGACTGCTGCCGGTTATCGGCAAGACCAGAAAGACCGGTACGAGAATCAGCTTTCTGCCGGATCCGGAGATATTTGAAAAGACCTGGTTTTCTGCAACAGAACTCAAGAGCCGTCTCCATGAGACTGCGTATCTGAATCCGGAGCTGACGATTCAGTTTGAAGATCGCCGCGGAGATGAGGTGGAGCAGATCACGTATTATGAGCCGGAGGGTATTCGGGGATTTGTGCGTGAACTGAATCAGGAATCCGAGCCGATCTGCGAACCGGTCTACTTCCAGGGCGAAGCGGACGGGATTCAGGTCGAGGTCGCATTTCAGTATGTGAATGAATTCCATGAGAATGTGCTGGGCTTCTGCAACAATATTTATAATGCAGAGGGCGGTATGCATCTGACCGGTTTCAAGACGATGTTTACCACAGTCATGAATACGTATGCCCGTCAGATCGGAGTCCTGAAGGAGAAGGATGTCAATTTCACCGGAGCGGATATCCGAAACGGTATGACGGCAGTCGTATCGATCAAGCATCCGGATCCACGTTTCGAAGGTCAGACCAAGACGAAGCTGGACAACCAGGATGCATCGAGAGCGGTCAGCAAGGTGACCGGCGACGAGATCGTCCGTTATTTTGATAAGAATCTGGAAGTGCTCAAAAGCATCCTTTCCTGTGCGGAGAAAGCAGCCAAGATCCGGAAATCAGAGGAGCGTGCCAAGACGAATCTTCTGACGAAACAGAAATATTCTTTTGACAGTAACGGTAAACTGGCCAACTGTGAGAGCAGAGACAGCAGTAAGTGTGAAATTTTTATCGTAGAGGGAGATTCTGCAGGCGGTTCTGCCAAGACAGCGCGTGACAGAAATTATCAGGCGATCCTGCCGATCCGCGGCAAGATCCTGAATGTGGAGAAGGCGAGCATCGACAAAGTTCTGGCGAATGCGGAGATCAAGACCATGATCAATGCATTCGGATGCGGATTCTCCGAGGGCTATGGCAATGACTTTGATATTACGAAGCTGCGCTACGATAAGATCATCATTATGGCCGATGCCGATGTGGATGGTTCCCATATCAGTACATTGCTGCTGACGCTGTTTTATCGTTTTATGCCGGAGCTGATTTATGAAGGACACGTATATATTGCAATGCCCCCGCTGTACAAGGTGATCCCGTCAAAAGGCAAAGAAGAATATCTGTATGACGACAAGGCGCTGGAACGATACAGAAAGACACACAAGGCACCGTTCACGCTGCAGAGATACAAAGGTCTCGGTGAGATGGATGCGGAACAGCTCTGGGAGACAACACTGAATCCGGAGACACGCATAATGCAGCGCGTAGAGATTGAGGATGCCAGAATCGCATCGAGTATCACTTCCATGCTGATGGGAACCGATGTGCCGCCGCGAAAGGCATTTATCTACGAACATGCGCAGGATGCGCTGCTGGATGTGTAAAAGCAATGAGCCGGAGCTGTGTGCCGGCCGTTTACACGATACAGGTATATAGGAAGAAGGAGTTTTATACAAATGGAACAGATTATCAGAGCAGAGTATTCTGATATAATGCAGAAATCCTACATTGATTACGCGATGAGTGTTATCATTTCCCGTGCTCTTCCGGATGTCAGGGATGGACTGAAGCCGGTGCAGCGCCGTACGCTGTACGATATGTACGAGCTGGGAATCCGTTACGACAGACCGTACCGTAAGTGTGCGCGAATCGTCGGGGATACGATGGGTAAGTACCATCCGCACGGCGACAGCTCTATTTATGAAGCGCTCGTTGTGATGGCACAGGAATTCAAAAAAGGTCAGGCGCTCGTCGACGGACACGGCAATTTCGGTTCCATCGAGGGAGACGGAGCGGCTGCCATGCGATACACGGAGGCGCGCCTGCAGAAGATCACGCAGGTTGCATTTCTGGCAGATCTGGATAAGGATGTTGTGGACTTCGGGCCAAACTTTGATGAGACAGAGAAGGAACCGCTCGTGCTTCCGGTGCGTATCCCGAATCTGCTGGTAAACGGTGCCGAGGGAATTGCGGTCGGTATGGTGACCAGCATTCCGACTCACAATCTGGGTGAGGTGATCGATGCAGTTAAAGCCCTGATCAAAAATAACAGGCTTACGACGGCGGATCTGATGAAATATATAAAGGGACCCGATTTCCCGACAGGGGGCATTGTAGTAAACAGCGACGATCTTCTGCAGATATATGAGACGGGACAGGGCAAGATCCGTATCCGCGGCAAGGTTGAGGTGGAGAAGCTCAAGGGCGGAAAGGAACGTCTTGTTATCACGGAGATTCCGTATACGATGATGGGAGCAAATATCGGAAAGTTCCTGAATGATGTCGCAGCGCTTGTTGAGACGAAGAAGACAACGGATATCGTTGATATCTCCAATCAGTCCTCCAAGGGAGGCATCCGCATTGTACTGGAGCTGAAGCGCGGTGCGGATATTGAACGTCTGAAGAATCTGCTTTACAAGAAGACGAGGCTGGAAGATACGTTTGGTGTCAATATGCTTGCAGTGGCGGACGGACGTCCGGAAACGCTCGGCCTTCGTCAGATTCTGGATCATCATATTGATTTCCAGTTCGAACTTGCCACACGGAAATATCGGAATCTGCTTGACAAGGAAGAAAAGAAAAAAGAGATTCAGGAAGGTCTTATCCGTGCCTGCGATGTGATCGATCTGATCATTGAGATCCTGCGGGGTTCCAAGAGCCGGGATCAGGTAAAGAAATGCCTTGTGAACGGAATCACTGAGGGAATCCGATTTAAAACAGAGAAATCAAGGAAACTGGCAGCAAAGCTGAATTTCACGGAGCCGCAGGCGGATGCGATCCTTGACATGCGTCTGTACAAACTGATCGGTCTTGAGATTGAGGTGCTGATGAAGGAGCATGAACAGACGCTTCGGAATATCGCTCTGTATACGGATATCCTGAATAACTATGCGTCCATGGCAGCCGTAATCATTAAGGATCTCGATGCATTGAAAAAGGAATTCGGCAGACCGAGAAGAACAGCTCTGGAAAATGCAGAGGAGATCGTGCTGGAGGAGCAGAAGGTCGAGGAAATGCCGGTCGTATTCCTGATGGATCGTTTCGGATATGTGCGTACGATGGATGAGACTGTCTATGAACGCAACAGGGAAGCCGCCGATTCGGAAAGCAAGTATGTGCTGCATTGTCTGAATACGGACCGTGTCTGCATCTTTACCGATACAGGAAAAGCCCATCTGCTCAAGCTGCTTGATGTCCCGTACGGAAAGTTCCGCGATAAGGGGACACCGGTGGATAACCTCTGCAATTATGACAGCAGTGAGGAAAACTTTATCTCTGTTATGGCACTGAATGACATCCGGGATACGGTACTGACTTTTGTGACGGAGCAGGCGATGATAAAGCAGGTGCAGGGTAATGAATTTGATGTGACAAAGCGTACTATTGCTGCGACCAAACTGCAGGACGGAGACAAAGTCATTGCAGTACATGCTGCAACTGAGCGGTCACATGTGGTGCTTGCATCGAAGACTGGATTTTTCCTGCGCTTTCCGGTATCTGAAGTACCGCTGAAAAAGAAAACGGCGATCGGTGTGCGCGGAATGAAGCTTTCCGAGGGAGACGTGCTTGAGTCTGTATACTGGATCGAGGGCGGGGAATGTCCGGAAGTGATGTACAACGACAAACCGGTGTATATCAATAAACTGCGGATCGGAAGCCGCGATTCAAAAGGAACGAAAGCGCGCGGATAAAACGAAGTACAGAATGATAACAAAGCGGATAATCATAATTTTACGGTAATGGTTATCCGCTTTCGTCAGCTTGAGATATCTGTTGCCATTCCCCCTGCTGTTCATGTATACTGAATTTAAATGTCGGGCCGGACACGGTCTGAAAACAGGTGTAATAAAGAGTTATGGGGGATAAAAAATGAAGAGAGAAGAAGCAAGAAAAAAGGCGGAGGTACTGGTGGCACAGATGACTGTGGAGGAGAAGGCGAGCCAGCTCCGCTACGATGCTCCGGCGATCCGGCGTCTCGGGATTCCGGCATACAACTGGTGGAATGAGGCGCTGCACGGTGTGGCAAGAGCCGGTCAGGCGACCATGTTTCCGCAGGCAATCGGTCTGGGTGCAACATTTGATACAGAGCTTCTCGGAGAGATAGCTGGTGTAATAGCCACAGAGGGACGGGCCAAATACAATGCATATTCCGGAAAAGAGGACCGGGATATTTACAAAGGACTGACATTCTGGTCACCGAATGTGAATATTTTCCGTGATCCCAGATGGGGACGCGGACAGGAGACATACGGAGAGGATCCGTATCTGACTTCACGTCTCGGAGTAGCCTTTGTGAAGGGACTTCAGGGGGACGGCGAAACCATGAAAGCTGCCGCCTGCGCAAAACATTTTGCGGTCCATTCCGGACCGGAGGCGATCCGTCATGAATTTGATGCCGAAGTTTCGCCAAAAGACCTGCATGAAACATACCTTCCGGCATTTCGGGCGCTGGTCGGGGAGGCGAAAGTAGAGTCTGTGATGGGTGCTTACAACAGAACGAACGGTGAGCCGTGCTGTGCAAGTCCGTATTTGATGAATATTCTCAGAGAAGACTGGGGATTTGCCGGTCACTTCGTATCGGACTGCTGGGCGATCCGTGATTTTCATGAGAATCATATGGTGACAGGCAATATTCTGGAATCTGCAGCACTTGCTGTGAATACAGGATGCGATCTGAACTGCGGCAATACGTATCTTCATGTGCTGAATGCGTATCAGCAGGGAATGATCACAGAGGAGACAATTACGGAATGTGCGGTCCGCCTTTTTACAACGCGTTATCTGCTGGGACTGTTTGACGGGAGTGAATTCGACAGTATCCCATATACGGAAGTGGAATCAGAAGAGCATCTGGCACTGGCGCGGAAAGCAGCGGCGGAGAGTTTCGTACTTCTGAAAAATAACGGTATCCTTCCACTGAAGAAGGAGGAGCTGAAGACAGTCGGTGTGATCGGTCCCAACGCAGACAGCCGTGCGGCACTGATCGGTAATTATTACGGAACCGCATCCAGATACGTGACGATCCTGGAGGGAATTCAGGATTATCTGGGCGAAGACGTGCGTGTCCTGACTTCCGTGGGATGCGAACTGTCGCGGAACAGAACGGAAGATCAGGCATGTGCCGGTGACCGTCTGGCAGAGGCGGAAATTGTTGCGGATCACAGTGATGTGGTGATTCTGTGTGTCGGACTGAATGAGACGCTGGAAGGTGAGGAAGGAGATGACGGCAACAATTATGCATCCGGTGACAGGAATGATCTGCAGCTTCCGAAGGTGCAACGTGATCTGATGGAGCGGCTGGCACAGACCGGCAAACCGGTGATCCTCTGTCTGATGGCCGGCAGTGATATCGATATGAGCTATGCGTCGGAGCATTTTGATGCCATTCTCCAGCTCTGGTATCCCGGTGCACAGGGCGGAAGGGCTGCTGCGGATGTGATCTTCGGGGAAGTTTCTCCGTCCGGAAAGCTCCCGGTGACTTTTTACGAATCACTGGAGGAACTGCCGGAGTTTACCGACTATTCCATGAGGGGAAGGACATACCGTTATATGGAAGGCAAAGCACAGTATCCGTTCGGATATGGGCTGACGTATGGTGATGTGCGTGTGCTGTCTGCGAAGATTACAGACGGGACAGCCTGTGTGGCAGCTATGGACAGTATGTCTTCCGGGAATACAGCGGATACCGGTGCATACAGGAACAGTAAATCCGTGCGACTGGAAGTCGAGGCAGAGAACTGCGGAGCAATGGATACGGATGAGGTTCTCCAGATCTATGTCAAAAATACGGAATCAGATCTGGCAGTGAAGAATACTTCTCTGTATGGCTTTAAAAGGATTCATCTGAAAGCAGGGGAGAAGAGGGCATACAGTCTGGAAGTGGATCCGGATGCTTTCACCGTAATAGATGAGGATGGAAAACGGGTGGATGCGCCGGGATATTATGAACTGTATATCGGCTGCAGTCAGCCTGATGGGCGAAGCATCGAACTGACAGGAGTTTCTCCGCTGAAAACAGGGCTGGATAAATCATAAAAACGCATTTTTACAGAAAGAGAAAAACTACGGGGGATTAAGTTATGAGTTTCAGAAAAAAATACAGTGCGGCTGACAGCGTACAGGAGAGGAAAGCATATGTGCAGATTTTGCGGCTGGCACTTCCCATCATGATACAGAATCTTTTCAGTGCCGCTATCAGTTCAGCTGATGTGGTGATGCTGAATTCAGTGGGACAGTCAGCAATCTCGGCGGTGTCGCTGGCAGTTCAGTATTCCAATATCCTGTTTATGGTCTATTACGGTCTGGGAACGGGAGCGACCATGCTCTGTGCACAGTACTGGGGCAAAGGAGATATAAAAGCAATTGGAAAAGTGGAAGGAATCGCGCTGCGGTTCGCAGTCGATATTTCGATTCTGTTTGCATTGCCTGCGGCTGTGATACCGGATCTGATGATGAAGCTGTTCACAAACGATCCGGAACTGATCGCTATCGGTACTTCTTATCTTCGTATTATCAGTGTCAGTTATCTGTGCTGGGGCATTTCTGAAATCTACCTGTCCGTACTGCGCAGTGTAGAGCGTGTCAGGATCAGCACAGCACTCAATATCAGCGCATTGCTGCTGAATATCTGTCTGAATGCTGTATTTGTATACGGTCTGCTGGGGGCTCCGAAGCTGGGGGCTGCAGGAGTGGCGCTTGCGACTTCCATTTCAAGAGTGGTCCAGCTGATTGCCTGTTTTGCAGTATCTGCATGCTCAAAGGACGTGAAACTGCGTCTGCAGGCCATGTTTGAAAAGAGCGGGGTGCTGATGCAGGATTTCATCCGTCTGTCACTGCCGGCACTTGGCAATGACATTGTATGGAGTGTGGGATTCTCCATGTATTCCGTTATTATGGGGCATATGGGGACCGATGTGGTGGCCGCGAATTCACTTGTCACGGTTGTGCGCAATTTCGGTACAGTCATGTGCTATGGAATTGCCAGCGCCAGCGGTATTCTGGTTGGAAAAAAAATCGGGGCGGATCTGTTTGAAGAGGCGCAGAGAGATGCGGTCCGCGCGATGAAGCTGACTGTGGCAGGCGGCCTTCTCGGAGGTCTGCTTGTGGCGGCTGCCATGCCGTTCGTGCTGAAGTATGCATCGCTGTCGGATGCCGCTATGGGATATCTGCGTACGATGCTCTGGATCACGACGTATTATATCATGGGAACTGCGGTGAACACGACACTGATTGCGGGGATTTTCCGTGCCGGAGGTGACAGCAGGTTCGGATTTATCTGCGATACGATTGATATGTGGGGATACGGGGTACCGCTTGGATTTTTTGCGGCATTTGTGCTGAAGCTTCCGCCTATGTGGGTATATTTCCTGCTTTGTACGGATGAATTCGTAAAGTGGCCGTGGGTATTGCGGCATTATAAGAGCAGGAAGTGGCTGAAAAATATCACGCGCGAAAATGCTGCCGGATCGTGAAGTCAAAGCAGGAAGTCGGATTGTGAAGCCAAATCGTGAAAAGGTAGAAAAAAATGTTAAAAAAATAACAAAGTTTGGGTATTATACCGATTGATAAAAAATTAACAAGACGGTATAATAATCCAGGAAGTCAGGAAATGAAGAAAAATAAAGACTTCCGGATTCGGAAATGTGATCAGATCATGCTGAGAAACATTTCTGATCTGAATGGCATAAAATAACTGCTGCATGTAAATACTAGGAAAAGCATTCTGTACTTTGAAGAAAGTATCAGAAAGTATCAGGTTGGAAGCATGCAGCGCAGACACAAAAAGGAGGAACCTGCATTATGAGAATTCTGTTTTATGATACAAAAAACTACGACCGTGAATCATTTGATCGTCAGCTGAAAAATTATCCGGGTATTGAGATTGATTATCTGAAGGGAGATCTGGTTCCGAAGTCTGCTGTCATGGCAGAGGGTTATGACGCAGTGTGTGCATTCGTCAGTTCTGATGTCGGTGCAGAGACACTGAAGGTTCTGCACGCACACGGTGTACATCTTGTTCTGATGCGCTGTGCAGGTTTCAACAATGTGGATCTCGATACAGCGAAAGAACTGGGAATCAAGGTATTCCGTGTGCCGGGCTATTCACCGGAGGCAGTTGCAGAACATGCCATGATGCTTGCACTGGCAGCGAACCGCCACGTACACAAATCTTATGTAAAGGTAAGAGAGAATGATTTCAGTCTAGGCGGACTGATGGGAATCAACTTCTATCAGAAGACAGCAGGTATTGTCGGTACAGGTAAGATCGGCGCGGCAATGGCGCGTATCTGTCATGGATTAGGTATGAAGGTCATTGCATATGATGTTTACAAAAATCCGTCTCTTGATTTCGTAGAGTATGTGACTCTGGACGAACTGCTTGCAAACAGTGATCTGATTTCCCTGCACTGCCCGCTGACAGAGGAGAATTATCATCTGATCAGCCGCGAGACAATCAAGAAGATGAAGGATGGTGTGATCCTGGTCAACACCTCCCGCGGTGGACTCGTAAAGACAGACGATCTGATCGAAGGAATCCGTGCACGCAAGTTCTTTGCAGTAGGACTTGACGTATACGAAGAGGAGACAGCAAACGTATTTGAGGACCGTTCTGATGAAATTCTGGAGCATTCCACAACAGCGCGTCTTCTTTCCTTCCCGAATGTAATCATTACCTCACACCAGGGGTTCTTTACAGAGGAAGCGCTCAGCGCCATCAGTCAGACAACGATGGAGAATGCACTGACTTACGAAAAGGGTGAGACATCAGCGAACGAAGTTCTGTAGAGAGGTACGAAGGAAAAGACGAGGTAGAGAAATGTTAAAAAAGGTATTATGTCTGCTTGGCACCATGATTATGGTCATGGGTCTTCTGGTCGGCTGCAGCGGTAAAAAGGAATCTTCCAATGAAAGCGGAACAGCCGATGCATCCGGAAAGCATCATGTTGAGATCAATGTGAAAGATTACGGCACTATAAAAGTCGAACTCGACGGAGATACGGCTCCGATTACAGTTGCAAACTTTTTGAAACTTGCAGAAGAGGGTTTCTATGACGGACTCACGTTTCATCGCATTATCAGCGGATTTATGATTCAGGGCGGAGATCCGCTGGGCAACGGCACAGGCGGTTCTGATGAGACGATCAAAGGAGAATTTTCCCAGAATGGTGTTGAGAACGGTATTTCTCATGTGAGAGGAACCATTTCCATGGCACGTTCTCAGGCGATGGACAGTGCCAGTTCACAGTTCTTCATTGTTCATCAGGACAGTACCTATCTGGATGGACAGTATGCAGCGTTCGGTTCCGTCACAGAAGGCATGGAGATCGTAGACCGGATCTGCGAGGATACTCCGGTGGAAGACGGAAACGGAACCGTTCTTGCAGAGAATCAGCCGGTTATTGAAAGTGTGAAGGTCATTGACTGACAGACAGAACAGGATCATATGACCGGTGAAAAGGCGCAGTGACAGGCTTGCAGGATAAACCGACCGAGTAAAACGTACAAATGAGAAAACAGAAAGCCTCCGGCAGGTGTGGAAGATACGGATTTGTATTTGACACCTGTCCGGAGGCTTTTTCTGTTAAACGCATTCAGTATACATCTGTCTCGCTCAGGGAATGCAGCTCACGGTATTCCTTCGGGGAAATTCCGTATTCCTTGCGGAAGGCGCGGAAAAAGCTGGAATAGTCGCGGAAGCCGTACATCAGATATGCTTTGCTGATGTCGGTACTGCCAAGTATCGCGTCCCTGCACATGGCAAGGCGTTTCTTTGTGATGTACTGGTGTATGGACAGGCCGAGATGTTCTTTGAAAACGTGCGCAATATGATATTTGCTGACGTAGAACTGACCGGCCAGATGTTCCAGTGTCAGATCCTCTTCAAGATGCTGCTCGATATACAGTATGAGGTTCTCGTACAGATGCTGCTCCTCCTGAGGCTTTTCGGGATGATCCATCTCAAAGACAGTACGGTTCAGGTACAGCACGAGATCATTTACCAGAAGCGGAATCATGGTCGATTTTCCGAAACGCTCAGAATGGATCTCTTCGATCAGCCGGAAGATCCGCCCCTGCAGGGAATTGAATGCGATAATATCATAATGATAATGGAACCGCTGTTTTTCCGATGCCTGCCGCAGCAGATAAGTATAATCATCCGAGATATCGCACAGCTGACCGGAATAGGTTTCACTCAGCCAGAATACAACACGCCGGTAGGGTCTTTCCTGACCGAGACTGACTGCGTGATGCGGTGTGAACGGGGGGATGAGCAGCATGTCGCCCGGCTGAAGTGTGATGAGGATGTCCTGGATGATCATTCCTACATCGCCTTCCAGAAAAAAATAGAATTCATAATAGTCATGAGTATGATCCCTGACGGCTTTGAACTGAGGATCGTTGTAATAGTAGATCTCGAAATCGGTCGAGAGCATATACTGACGCGTACTGAACGCGGTCTGCAATTTCTTTTTCATAAACGGGTTCTCCTGAATGGGACATTTTGCCACACAGTGTCGTGCATAGATTTTTGCTGATACAGAAAAATGTATGTATAAAACGTATACTTTTTTGCCATACGGCACATCTTATGTAGACAATTTACCATAAAACAGCAATTTTTGCAATGTTGACAACAATCGAATCAATAGAAATTTGCAGGAAAGGAAGTTATAATTTTCTCAGATGCAACAACGAAAGAGAAAACAGCGCAAACTCAGGAGCAATATTGACGGGAGAGGCTGCAATGCGGGAATATGAGAAAATGAATGAGAAAGGCATGAAAGAAAAAAAGGCAATAACAGGACTGTCAAACAGCAGAAAAGAATGTCTGAAGCAGGAGCGTGCGAAACGAGAGACGAAGAGAAGGATCGTGGATGCATTCTGGGAGCTGTACAAGACAACAAGTATTGAAAAAATCACAGTGAAGAAAATTACGGATGCATGTGGAATCTATCGTACGACGTTTTACCTTCATTTTGCGGACGTATATGCAATTCTTGAGGAAATTGAGGCGCAGCTGATGGAGGAGCTGAAAAAGATCACATGTGAGCTGGCGGACACGGAGCAGGACCGGAGAATACTCGTGCGGGATATCCAGACCAGCTTTATGAAGAACTATGAATATCTCCGGGTACTTCTGGATGGACGGCACCATCCGGATTTTACGAAGGATTACAAGACGGAGCTGATGAAGAGACTGTGTGCGGTGTGTCATATTGACGGAGAAGCGTTGAATACGAAATCACAGAAGATAGTCGGCACTACGTTTTTTGTTATGATCGACCTCATGCTGAGTCTGGCGGAGAATCCGGATCTGAATTTCGAGGACGTGGTGGTCATACTGGAAGGGTATATGAATCGGGGGATTGTAAATACACTCAGTGATGTATACAAAAATTGTTAAAAATGACGAAATATGGAAAGGGGGAACGACATGATAATGTAAAATGTCGCTTGCTGTTTAAACTATATGGTGTTACAATTTGTTCAAAACATACAAATAACGTCTGCTTTATTTTTTTGACCAAATGAGGCAGACACTGTCTTCGTGCGTGGAAGAAGAGTGTATGTAAAGAAAAAGGAGGGCAACAGATTCATGAGAAAAATGAAAAAATGGGGGATTCTGCTCTGCACAGGGTTAGCTATGTTTGGAATGGCTACATGTACTGCATCAGCAGATGGTCAGCGTATCATTCGTATCGGTCATAACCAGTCACAGAATCACCCGACACACATCGGACTGACAGCTTTTAAGGATTTTATCAATGAAAAGCTGGGAGACAAGTATGTAGTTGAAGTTTATCCGAGTGAGCTTCTTGGTTCACAGACAGAGATGGTTCAGCTGACACAGACCGGTGCGATCGATTACTGTGTAGCAAGTAATGCGATCCTGGAGACATTCAGTACGAACTGGTCTATCTTCAACCTGCCGTATCTGTTCTCAAGTGCTGAGGCATATCATGCAGCTATGGATGATCCGGAGGTCACAGATCCGATCTTCACTGCTTCTGAGAAGGCCGGTTTCACTGCAGTTACATGGCTGGATGCAGGTACAAGAAACTTCTATACGGTAGATACACCGATCAACAGCCCGTCCGACCTGAAGGGCCTGAAGATCCGTGTGCAGCAGTCACAGACCAATATCACAATGATGAACCTGCTGGGCGGTTCCGCTACTCCGATGGGATTCGGTGAGGTTTATACAGCACTTCAGTCAAATATCATTGACGGTGCCGAGAACAACGAGCTGGCTCTGACAGACAACGGACACGGTGATGTATGTAAATATTATTCCTACGATATGCACCAGATGGTTCCGGATATCGTTATCGGAAATATTGCATTTATGGAGAGTCTGACAGAAGAAGAGCAGGCTATCTTTGAAGAAGGCTACGAACTGATCAATACTGTTCAGCGCGAGGCATGGACAGAAGCGGTAGAGGCAGCAAAAGACAGAGCACTCAACGAGCAGGGTGTGGAGTTCCTTTACCCGGATACGGCTCCGTTCCAGGAGGCAGTAGCTCCGCTTCATGATTCCGTACTGGAAGAGAATCCGGATCTGCAGCCGATCTATGACAAGATTCAGGAGTACAACGCACTGTATGCTTCCTCTGATGCAGCAGAAGATGCTGAAGCAGAATCTGAGACAGAGGCGGGCGAGACAGAGACGGAAACTGAAGCAGCAGCTACAGAGACTGAAACAGAGACTGAAACTGAAGCGGCAGTTACAGAGACAGAATCTGAAGCAGCAGAGTCTGAATCATAATAGGAGGGTATCATGGCACAGCTTAGAAAAATTTTAAACAGCGTTTTAAACGTACTGGCAGGTGTTAGCTTCCTTGCAATGGTAGCTCTGACATGCTGGCAGGTATTTACCAGATATATTCTTCAGAATCCGTCTTCCTGGTCTGAAGAGCTTGTAGGATATATGTTTGCATGGATGTCACTGTTTGGCGCAGCTCTCGTAGTAGGCGAGCGCGGACATATGAACATCCCGGTACTGGTAGAGCGTTTCGGTATGGGCGGAAGAAAGTTTTTTGCTGTCTTTGCCGAAGTGATCGGATGTCTTTTCTCAGCAATCATTCTCGTATTTGGTGGTGTGCAGATTGCAAATCTTGCTATGGGACAGATGACTTCTTCTCTTGGCGTTCCGATTGGTGTATTTTACTGGGTAATGCCGGTCTGCGGCGTACTGAATGTAATCTACACAGTGCTGAACATCATTGACATCTGCAATGGTACGATCAGCCTCAAGACCGCTGAAGAATTAGAAAAGGAGGCATAAACATGGACATGGCAATCAAGGCTTTATTGGTAATTTTAATTGTAATGTTGGTGCTGCTTTTCATCGGCGTACCGGTTGCGTATTCCATCGGTATTTCCTCACTGGCAGCGATTCTTATGGTAATTGACCTGGATGTAGCCGTGCTGACAGCAGCACAGAGAACATTCGTAGGTATGAGTAAATTTTCCCTGACAGCGATCCCGTTCTTCGTTCTGGCCGGTAACCTGATGAATCAGGGCGGTATTGCAAAGAGACTTGTTGATTTCGTGCTTGCAATTCTCGGAAAACTTCCGGGTGCGCTTCTTGTAACAAACGCAGGTACAAATGCACTGTTCGGTGCTATTTCCGGTTCTGCATCCGCAGCTGCAGCAGCTGTAGGAAGCATGGTTCGTGAAGGAGAAGAAGAGCAGGGCTATGATCCGGCACTCTGCGCAGCTACCAATGCGGCATCTGCTCCGTCCGGACTTCTGATCCCGCCGTCAAACGCACTGATTACATACTCACTGGTATCCGGTGGTACATCTGTAGCAGCTCTGTTCATGGCTGGTTACATTCCGGGTATTCTCTGGGCAATATGCTGTGCGGTAGTTGCAGTTATCCTTGCAAAGAAAAAAGGCTACAAAGGTACACCGGGAAAATTCAGCTGGTCCAACCTGCTTAAGGCTACACTGAAAGCTATTCCGTCTCTGTCCCTGATCGTCGTAGTTATCGGCGGTATCATCGCAGGTATCTTCACAGCGACAGAAGGTTCTGCTATTGCAGTTGTGTACGCTCTGATCCTTGGTATCTGCTACCGGAACATCTCACTGAAATCTTTCTGGAAGATCGTAGTTGACTCTGCAAAGACAAGCGGTATGATCGTATTCCTGATCGGTGTTTCCAATATCCTTGGATGGGTTATGGCATTCACACAGATTCCGCAGGCGATCGCAGACGTTCTTCTCGGTGTGACCAACAATCAGATCATTATCCTGCTGATCATGAACGTGATCCTTCTGGTTTCCGGTACATTCATGGATGTTACACCGGCTATCATGATCTTCACACCGCTGTTCCTGCCGATCGTAAAAGAGTTTGGCATGCATCCGGTTCATTTCGGTCTGATCCTGGTTTACAACCTGTGTATCGGTAACATCACACCGCCGGTTGGTAATACACTGTTCGTAGGTATCAAGGTGGGTAAGACATCTCTTGCGAAGGTTATGCCGTACATGCTCATGTATTACGTTGCTATCCTTGCAGGTCTGATTCTTATTACGTATATTCCGGCAGTGTCTATGGCGCTTCCGCAGATTGCAGGTCTGGTATAAGACATTAGTTTCTAACTTTAAAGTGCGGTCTTGAGGGGCCGCACTTTGTATATAAGCATTTACCTGAAAAGTATTTAAAAGCCCGGTTCTGCAGCAGTTTTGTAAGAACGGACTGTTTTATAAAAGGAAAGGATGATAAGAAATGCAGTTAAGTGAACAGGGATTAATTCAGGAAAGAGCCCAGTGGGAAGCAGCCGGCTACAAGCTTCCGAAATATGACCGCGCAGCTATGATCGAAAAGACAAAAGAGAACCCGTTCTGGCTTCACTTCGGTTCCGGAAATATCTTCCGTGCATTCCAGGCAAACGTGGTGGAGGAACTTCTGGATGCGGGTGTTCTGGATCGCGGTCTGATCGCGGTAGGCGGACACGAGGCGATGGAAAAACTGTTTTATCCGCATGATAATTACAATCTTCTGGTGACCCTGAAGGCAAACGGAACTATGGATAAGACCATCATCGGAAGTATCGCTGAATCTCTGACAACAGATGCCGGATACGATGCGCATCTGACGCGTCTGAGAGAAATCTTCACAAAGGATTCTCTGCAGATGGTCAGCTTCACGATCACTGAGAAGGGTTACAGCCTTGTAAAGGGTGACGGAGCTTATACACAGGAAGTGGAGGCTGATATCGTTGGCGGCCCGGAGAAGCCGGTAAGCTACATGGGTAAGATCACTTCTTTCCTTTATGCGCGTTATCAGGCCGGTGCAAAGCCGATCTCCATGGTAAGTATGGACAATTGCTCCCACAACGGAGATAAGCTGAAACAGGCTGTTATGACTTTTGCTGAGTCCTGGGAGAGAAATGGACTTGCAGATGCCGGCTTTGCAGCATACCTTGCTGATCCGGCCAAAGTAGCATTCCCGTGGTCCATGATCGACAAGATCGTTCCCCGTCCGGATGCCAAGGTGGAGGAAATGCTTGCACAGGATGGAACAGAAGGACTTGAGCCGATCATCACAGCGAGAAAGACCTACATTGCTCCGTTCGTAAACGCAGAGGAATGCCAGTATCTCGTTATTGCAGATGAGTTCCCGAATGGAAGACCGGAGCTGGAAAAGGGCGGTATTATTTTCACAGACAGAGAGACGGTTGACAAAGTTGAGAAGATGAAAGTCTGCACCTGTCTGAATCCGCTTCATACATCACTGGCTGTATACGGATGCCTGCTTGGATTCGAGAAGATTTCTCAGGAAATGGGAGATCCGACACTGAAGAAGATGGTAGAGACGATCGGTTACAAAGAGGGACTTCCGGTAGTGGTTGATCCGGGTGTTCTGAATCCGAAGGAATTCATTGATGCGGTAGTGACCACACGTCTTCCGAATCCGTTCATGCCGGATACTCCGCAGCGTATTGCCACAGATACCTCGCAGAAGCTTGCGATCCGCTTCGGTGAAACTGTGAAGGCTTATGCTGCTTCCGAGACACTGGACGTTGCAGACCTGAAGCTGGTCCCGCTTGTATTTGCAGGCTGGGTGCGCTATATTATGGGTGTGGATGACAAGGGCGAGAAGATGGAACTCAGCGCCGATCCGCTGCTGGATACTGTCTGTCCGGTCGTTGCAGGAATCAGACTTGGCGAGACGGACGGTGTGGAAGAAGTGATCCGGCCGATTCTGGAAAATGACAAGATCTTTGGTGTGAATCTGTATGAAGTCGGAATGGCAGATACCGTATGCCGGTACTTCAAAGAGCTGATCGCAGGTCCGGGTGCAGTCCGCGCAACACTGGAAAAATACGTATGAAAACAACATCGACGAGGAGGATACAATCATGCATGAGACATTAAAGAAAATTCAGGAGATCGGTATTGTACCGGTGGTAGTTCTGGACGACGCAAAAGATGCAGCCCCGCTGGCACAGGCACTGTGCGACGGCGGACTTCCGTGTGCAGAGGTAACATTCCGTACAGCAGCAGCAGAGGAATCCATCCGTATTATGGCAGAGCAGTTCCCGGATATGCTGATCGGAGCAGGCACTGTTCTGACGACAGATCAGGTAGACCGTGCAGTGGCAGCAGGTGCAAAATTCATCGTCAGCCCGGGACTGAATCCGCGTATCGTGAAATACTGCGTGGAGAAAGGAATCCTGATCACACCGGGATGCACCAATCCGAGTGATATCGAGCAGGCTCTTGAGAATGGTCTGGAAGTAGTAAAATTCTTTCCGGCAGAGCCGGCAGGAGGTCTGAAGATGATCAAGGCTATGGCAGCTCCATACGTGGGTGTGAAGTTCATGCCGACAGGCGGAATCAATGCCGCAAATGTAAGAGACTACCTGGCATATGACCGTATCATCGCATGTGGAGGCAGCTGGATGGTAAGCGGAGCGCTCGTTAAGGAAGGCAACTTTGCAAAGATTACAGAGCTGACAAAGGAAGCTGCTGCGATCGTAAAGGAAATCCGTGGCTAATCGTAAATAAAAAAGGAGCGATAACAATGAAAGCATTTATGGATGAGGAATTTCTGCTGAGTACAGAGACAGCGAAGAAGCTGTATCATGAGTATGCAGAGGTAATGCCGGTTCTTGATTACCACTGCCATCTGAATCCGCAGGAAATCTACGAGGATAGAAAATACGAAAACATTACACAGGTATGGCTGGGCGGTGACCACTACAAATGGCGTCAGATGCGTTCCAACGGTGTAGAGGAAAAATATGTGACAGGTGATGCAACAGACCGTGAGAAGTTCCAGAAGTGGGCCGAGACACTGGAGATGGCGATCGGAAACCCACTGTATCACTGGAGCCATCTGGAGCTGAAGAGATACTTCGGATACGAGGGACACCTCTGCGGCGATACAGCAGAGGAAGTATGGAATCTCTGCAATGCAAAGCTGGCCGAGGAAGGTATGTCTGCACGCGGTCTGATCAGGCAGTCAAATGTAACACTTGTTTGCACTACAGATGATCCGGCCGATTCTCTGGAATGGCATCAGAAGATTGCAGCTGATGAGACATTTGATGTTCAGGTTCTTCCGACCTGGAGACCGGAGAAGGCTATGAGCCCGGAAAAGCCGGATTATCTGGATTACCTGAAGAAGCTCAGTGCTGCAAGCGGTGTGGAGATCAACAGCTATGCAGCTCTGATGGAAGCACTGAAGATCCGTCTGGACTTCTTTGTATCCGTTGGATGCAGGATTTCTGATCACAGTCTTGCATATGTAATGTATGCACCGGCCACAGACGAAGAGATCGAAGCGATCTTTGCAAAGCGTCTTGCAGGAGAACTTCCGACTGCTTCAGAAGAGGCGAAATTCAAGACTGCAATGATGATCGCACTTGGCCGTGAGTATAATAAGAAGGGCATGGCCATGCAGGTACACTACGGTGTAAAACGTGATAACAACCACGCAATCTTCAGCAAGCTGGGACCGGATGCGGGCATCGACTGCATCAACAATTTTGCACCGTCATCTGAGATGGCAGACTTCCTGAATGCTCTGGCTGCTACAGATGAGCTGCCGAAGACAATTCTGTACTCTCTGAATCCGAACGACAATGCTTCTATCGGAACCATCATCGGATGCTTCCAGGACAGCAGCGCGATCGGCAAGATTCAGCAGGGCAGCGGCTGGTGGTTTAACGACCACAAGACCGGTATGATCGAGCAGATGACTTCTCTGGCAAACCTGGGACTGCTCGGCAACTTCATCGGTATGCTGACGGATTCCAGAAGCTTCCTGTCTTATACAAGACATGAATATTTCCGCAGAATCATGTGCGATCTCATCGGCGGCTGGGTAGAGAACGGTGAGTATCCGGCAGATTACAAGACTCTGGAGAAGATCGTTAAAGGTATTTCCTACAATAATGCAGTGAGATATTTCGGATTTGATCTGTAGATCAGGATGTCAGGGATTTTGATCAGGCATCTCAACAAAGTATAAAAAAGTATTCAATGGGTATTTCGAAAATGGGTGTATAGGGTATAAAAGAACGGGACTGCTTCGGCAGTCCTGTTTGTGTTGGCACCGGCACTGATCGTCAGACAGGGGCACCTGGCAGAAAACCATCCGTCCGGTGTTTTCTGACATCCTCAGGAGAAAATTCCGTTCGGACTTGTTTCTCTTCAGGGCGGCGCGAAGTAGCAGATCCTGTTATCGGCGGTGTCCCGGAAGATAAGCGCAATGAAAGATAATCAGAGAAAACAGAAATCCGCCCGCAAAGAGTACAGAAACGTATTCTCTGCGGACGGATTTTTGAATCATGTAAAAATTTTCTGTAAATGTCTTTCTGAGATAAGTTTTGAAAGATAAGTTTTGAATGGGAAGGGTAAGGTTTTAAATAGGTATCCGGCAGCGTACGTTTCTACAGATACCGGATCTTTCCCTCTTCAATTCCTTTGATGCCGAGTCCCGGCTCATCCGACACTGTAATGACCTGCTCATTGAACACGGCACCTCCGATGATCGGATCTTCGCTGCAGAGCACCGGTCCGTCCAGATCGATCTTGGAAATGATCTGTTTTGCGCACGCAAGATGTACGGCCGCATTCACGCTGATCTTTGCTTCCAGCATACAGCCGATCATACATTCAACGCCGTAGACCTCAGCTGCAGATGCGATCTTCAGCGCATTGTACAGACCGCCGCATTTCATCAGTTTGATATTTACAAGGTCAGCAGCGCCCATCTGCATGATCTTCAGGGCATCTTCCGGAGAGAATACGCTCTCATCTGCAAGTACCGGAACGTAGGAGCGCTCCGTTACATATTTCATACCTTCGAAATCATGTGCCTTGACCGGCTGTTCGACGAACTCGATGTCCAGTCCTTTTTCCTGCATTCCGTTCAGAATGCGGACTGCCTCCTTCGGAGTCCAGCCCTGATTTGCGTCAATACGGATCAGGGTCTCCTTCGGAACTGCCTGACGGATCGCAGACAGTCGTGCAATATCCTTTTCCGGTTCTTTGCCTACTTTTACTTTCAGGCAGTCATAGCCTCGTTCGATGGCATTGAGAGAATCACGGACCATCTCATCAGGATCGTTTACGCTGATCGTGATATCAGTCGTGATCGACTTTCTGGCACCGCCCATCAGCTTGTATACCGGAACTCGGTAGAGCTGTCCGTAAAGATCCCAGAGCGCCATGTCCACAGCAGCTTTTGCACTTGTATTCTTCACAATGCAGCCCTGAAGAGCGATCATCAGATCTTCAAAATCATCAATGTCGCGGCCGATCAGGGTTTTGCGGATGTGATCCGTGACTGCTCCAATGATGGCACCGGTAGTATCGCCTGTGATAACACCGGTCGGCGGAGCCTCGCCGTAGCCGACAGCACCTGTATCAGTCTGTATTTCGACTACCACGTCTTCAACGCTGTTCACGGTGCGGAGGGCTGTTTTGAATGGAACACGCAGCGGCACGGAGATCATGCCGAGACGAATATCAGTTATTTTCATTTTTAATCTTTAACCTCCATACATTTTTATCTGGTCAATATATGGTAATATTTTAATCAAAACCCACATTTTTGTAAAGAAAATTAGCAAAAAAGCCAAATTTTTTCGGAGAAAAGCCGATTGTAAAGAAAACGTTTGCGAAATACGGAATACGATGCTAAAATAGGGCACATATCATAATGTTACGTTAATGTGTGAAAGCAAAGCCGGCTATTCCGGTGAAGAATGGAGGAAAAGTATGAAAATGAGAAGGTTTTCTCTGTTGTTTGCTGCTGTGGCGATGATGAGCATGACAGCAGGTGCACAGGAGACAGAGGTTACGACGGAGGCAGCGACAGAGGCGGCTGCTGAGGACGCAGGTGCGGCAGTGCTGTCCGATGACTGGGCGGATTATCAGCTGCAGATAAATGATCAGGTATATCAGTTCCCGATGATGTATGAGGAGTTCCTTGCATATGGCTGGACATCGGAGGATCTGGAAGGCGAAGAGCTGGAGCCGTATCAGTACAGCTTCTATCGCTTTGAGAAGGATGATAAGACCTGTACCGTGTATATGCTGAATCTCGGCAAGAATGTGGAACCGATTGAAAACTGTATCGTTGCCGGTATATCTGTTGATTCCTACGACTGGGAAATGGGTACAGATACGATCACACTTCCGGGCGGTATCGTGAGAGGCGAGGCAACGGTGGAATCTATTCAGGAAGTATATGGAACACCGTCTGATACTTATGAGGGAGAAAGGTATACAAAGCTCACTTATGAGACAGATTACAACAGCTGCGTGGAAATGTCTGTATACGTTGAGAGCGGTGTGCTGGAGGACATTGGAGTGGAGAATTTCGTTGAGCCGGAGGGCTACGATCCGGGTACGATCAGTGCAGAAATTCCGACATCTGTTTCCGCATATGAGAAGCCGGCAGCTCTGAGTGAGGATCCGACTGCGTATGAGATTTCTGTGGATGGCGAGGTATACGCACTTCCGGTTCCGGTCAGCGTACTGGTAGCAGACGGATGGAAACTGGTGGAGGATGATTCCGACGCTGAGATCTATGCAGGATATTACGGCTGGGTGACACTGCGCAAGGGTGGTCAGGAGATCCATCAGACTGTAGTGAACAACGAGCGCTATGCAACAGTTCCGCAGAACTGCTGGATCGAGGAACTGACGGTCGGTGGATTTGAACTTGAGGCGGAAGGTGCACTTCCGGGAGGTGTCACAATCGGTATGACACAGGAAGAGTTCCTTGCAGTGCTTGAGGAAAACGGTCTGGAGTATGAGGTGGACGAAAGCGACAGCTTCACTTATTATGTTTATAATGAGAAGGAATATGATCAGTGTTTCAATGTCACTGTGTATACAAAGGAAGACGGGAACTTCCCGAAAGATACAGTAATTGAAGTGACCTGCAGTAATGCATTTGAATAAAACGCTTGCATTTAGCAGAAAATGGTGCTATGATGATTGAGAATTAAATAACAGTTACTGATAAAGAGTGGGCCGACGGTCCACTCTTCTTTGTGAAACAGAAAGTAAAAATTTTCTGTTTTTATAAAGTCAGGAACCAAACAGAACCGGGAGGGTTGTGGATGAGTAAAAGAGAAACTTATGAGCAGAAGACCGAAGAGCTGCTGATCCCGCTTATGGAACAGCATCAGTTTGAACTGGTGGATGTGGAGTATGTGAAGGAAGCAGGCAACTGGTACCTTCGTGCCTACATTGACAAGCCGGGCGGCATTACAGTCGATGACTGTGAGGTGGTCAGCCGTGCACTCAGCGATCTGCTGGACGTGCATGATTATATTGAAGATACGTATATTCTGGAGGTCAGCTCTCCGGGACTGGGACGTCCGCTCCGCAAGGATAAGGATTTTGCACGCAGTATTGGGGAAGAGGTTGAGGTCCGCACGTTTCGCCCGATCGCGCATCAGAAGGAATTCACCGGTATTCTGAAGGAATATGACAAAGAGAAAATTGTAATTGAATTGGAGAACGAGGAATCAATGGAGTTTCAGCGTGCGGACATCGCGCTGGTGAGACTGGCGTTTGATTTCTGACAGGGAGGATACGATCATGAATAACGAATTGTTTGAGGCACTGACGATTCTTGAGAAGGAAAAGAACATCAGCAAGGATACACTGCTCGATGCGATCAAGCAGTCTCTGCTGCAGGCATGCAAGAACCACTATGGAAAAACGGAAGCGAACAATGTAGTTGTCAATATTGACCCGCAGACATGTGAATTCGAGGTTTATGCGGAGAAGACCGTAGTAGAGCAGGTCGAGGATGAACTCGCTGAGATCAGTCTTACAAATGCGAAACTGAAGGATTCCAGATATGAGCTGGGCGATGTAGTGCGCGTCGACATCAAGTCCAAGGAATTCGGCCGTATCGCAACACAGAATGCCAAGAATGTGATTCTCCAGAAGATCAGAGAAGAAGAGCGTAAGGTGCTTTACAATGAATATTATGAGAAGGAAAAGGATATCGTAACAGGTATCGTTCAGCGTTATGTGGGCAGAAATGTCAGCATCAATCTGGGCAAGGTGGATGCAATGCTCAACAGCGAAGAGATGATCAAGGGTGAGACATATCGTCCGACTGAGCGTGTGAAGCTGTACGTTCTGGAAGTAAAGGATACTCCGAAGGGACCGAAGATCCTTGTCTCCCGTACACATCCGGAGCTCGTGAAGCGTCTGTTCGAAGCAGAGGTGACAGAAGTAAGAGATGGTACCGTGGAGATCAAGAGCATTGCCAGAGAGGCCGGAAGCAGAACCAAGATCGCTGTATGGTCCAATAATCCGGATGTTGATCCGGTTGGTGCATGTGTCGGTCTGAACGGTGCACGTGTCAATGCTGTTGTAGAAGAGCTGAACGGCGAGAAGATCGATATCATCAACTGGGATGAGAACCCGGCGCTTCTGATCGAGAATGCACTGAGTCCGGCGAAGGTCATTACCGTTATTGCAGATGGCGATGAGAAGACAGCAAAGGTAGTTGTTCCGGATTATCAGCTCTCCCTTGCTATTGGTAAGGAGGGACAGAACGCGAGACTGGCGGCACGTCTGACCGGCTTCAAGATCGATATCAAGAGTGAGACACAGGCGCGTGAGTCCGGTGAGCTTCTGGAATATGAGGAAGATTATTACAGCGACGAATATTATGAGGAAGACGGTGAGTATTATGAAGAGGAATACTCACAGGAAGAATATCAGGACGGCGAGGGTTACGAAGAAGAGAGCAGCGAATACGAAGCTTCCGCTTCTGAGATTTCTGAGGAAGAAAACGCCGGTTCCGAGGGCGGACAGGAGTAGGTCATATGGCAGTTCAGGTGAAACGAATCCCGCTGCGTAAATGTACGGGATGTCAGGAGATGAAAAGCAAAAAGGAAATGATGCGGATTCTCCGTACATCAGAGGGTGATATCATCCTGGATACAACCGGTCGTAAGAACGGGCGCGGCGCATACGTCTGCTGTTCCATGGAATGCTTTGAAAAGGCAGTGAAGAACAAGGGACTGGAGCGTTCGCTGAAGTGTAAGGTGCCGGAAGAGACGTACGAGAGTCTGAAGAAGGAGATTGAATCGATTGAAAAGAAATAGCGTATTATCGCTTGTCAGTATTGCAAAGAAAGCAGGTAAGATTGCGGCCGGTGAGTTTCAGACGGAAAATGCGGTGAAATCGGGAAAAGCCAGTCTCGTGATCGTTTCGGACGAAGCTTCGGGTAATACGAAGAAGAAATTCCGGAATATGTGTACCTTCTACGAAGTGCCTGTGTATTTCTACGGCGGCAAGGTGGAACTGGGAGCAGCGATCGGATGTGAATTTCGGGCATCTGTTGCTGTGATGGATCAGGGCTTTGCGACAGCAATGGAGAAACATTTCGGGGCGATGGAAATAGCAGATGCCCGGGAATGTACGGCGGATGAAAAATGTCCGCAGGACAGTGAAAAGGACGGAGGTTATGCAGATGGCAAGAATCAGGGTTCATGAACTGGCAGAGGAACTTGGGAAAGAGAACAGAGAGATTATCACGCAGTTGCAGAAGATGGGAATAGAAGTAAAGAGTCATATGAGCAATGTGGAAGAAACAGATGCCGGTAAAGTCCGGGCAGCATTTGGCCGCAGGACGGCAAAGATAAGGGAGGATGAGCAGATGCAGCAGAATACAGATACAGATGCAAAGAAGGCTGCGGCGGAGCAGGGTGCACAGCCAAAGAAGAAAAATATTATTCAGGTGTTCCGTCCTCAGAACAGTAAGACAGGAATGGTAAAACCGGGCGGAAGACCGAGACCGCAGGGACAGCAGGGTGCGAAACCGCAGGGTCAGGGCGCAGGAAGACCGCAGGGCCAGGGTGCGGGAAGACCGCAGGGCCAGGGTACAGCAAGACCGCAGAGCCAGGCAGGTACAAAGCCGCAGACTGCAAGAACGCAGTCAGCTCCGAATGCAGAGACAGCACAGAATACAGCAGTGAATACACCGGCAGCTGAGGCAGTGAAGCCACAGACAGAGGTGAAAGCATCAGAGGTAAAAGCGCCAGAAACAAAGGCAGCGGAGACAAAAGCTCCGGAGACAAATACACAGCAGGTAAAGACTGCAGAACCGTCTGAGACAAAGGCTCAGAGCCAGGCTGCTGCGAGACCGCAGGGGCAGTCAGGAACACGTCCGCAGGGTCAGGCCGGCACAAGACAGCAGGGCAGCGGAAGATACCAGGACGGCCAGGGACGCGGCCAGCAGGGCGGCGGAAGATACCAGGACGGCCAGGGACGCGGTCAGCAGGGCGGACGCGGTGTGAGCATCCCGAAGGCGCCGGTAGAGTCCAAGCCGCTTGAGAAAGAGAGCAGAAAGCGTACGGAGCGTGGAGACAGAAACCGTGCTGACAAGGGTGAGAAGCTCGACAGAATGGAAAAGAATGTACGCCAGAATCAGAAGGGAGCTCCGAAGAAGGGTCAGCAGTCCAAGGCTCCGGTACAGAAGCCTGCAGAGAAGCCGGAAGAGACGATCAAGAATATCACAATTCCGGAGAAGCTGACTGTATCGGAACTCGCTGAGGCAATGAAGGTGCAGCCGTCCGCTATCGTTAAGAAACTGTTCCTTCAGGGAACTATGGTTACTGTAAATCAGGAAATTGATTTCGATACAGCAGAGGAGATCGCGCTGGAGTTCAACTGCATCTGTGAGAAAGAAGTGAAGGTCAATGTACTGGAAGAGCTTCTGAAGGAAGAAGATGATCCGGAAGAGACACTTGTACCGCGTTCACCGGTTATCTGTGTAATGGGTCATGTAGACCATGGTAAGACCTCCCTTCTGGATGCGATCCGAAATACACATGTGATCGACAAAGAGGCAGGCGGTATCACACAGCATATCGGTGCATATGTGGTATCAGTCAACGGACAGAAGATCACGTTCCTTGATACTCCGGGACATGAGGCGTTTACTGCAATGCGTATGCGTGGTGCAAATTCCACTGATATTGCGATCCTTGTAGTAGCAGCCGATGACGGTGTGATGCCGCAGACAGTAGAGGCGATCAACCATGCAAAGGCAGCAGGTATCGAGATCATCGTTGCCATCAACAAGATTGATAAACCGAGTGCCAATATTGACCGTGTAAAACAGGAACTTTCCGAACATCAGCTGATTCCGGAGGACTGGGGCGGCAGCACTGTATTCGTACCGGTATCCGCTCATACACATGAGGGTATTGATACACTTCTTGAGATGATTCTTCTGACGGCAGAAGTGGCAGAGCTCAAGGCAAATCCGAAGAGAAAAGCAAGAGGTCTCGTAATCGAGGCAGAGTTGGATAAGGGCAAGGGTCCGGTGGCGACCGTTCTCGTTCAGAAGGGTACACTTCACGTGGGCGATCCGATCGCGGCAGGTTCCTGCTACGGTAAGGTCAGAGCCATGATGGATGACAAGGGACGCCGTGTAAAAGAGGCAGGTCCGTCTACTCCGGTGGAGATCCTTGGATTCAGCGATGTGCCGAATGCAGGAGAGATCTTCATGGCTATGGACAATGAGAAAGAGGCAAGAAGCTTTGCAGAGACCTTCATCAGTGAGGGCAGAGAACGCATGCTTGAGGAAACGAAGTCCAGAATGTCTCTGGATGATCTGTTCTCACAGATTCAGGCAGGCAATCTGAAAGAGCTGAACATTATCGTCAAGGCTGATGTTCAGGGATCCGTAGAGGCAGTAAAGCAGAGTCTTCTGAAGCTTTCCAATGAGGAAGTAGTAGTCAAGATCATCCATGGAGGTGTCGGTGCGATCAACGAGTCTGACGTTATCCTTGCTTCCGCTTCCAATGCGATCATCATCGGATTCAATATCCGTCCGGACGTTATGGCAAAAGCTACAGCAGAGCGTGAGGGTGTGGATATCCGTCTGTACCGTGTCATCTACGATGCGATCGCAGATGTTGAGGCAGCAATGAAGGGTATGCTCGATCCGGTCTTCGAGGAGAAGGTGATCGGACACGCGGAAGTGCGCCAGCTGTTCAAGGCATCCGGTGTAGGTACGATCGCAGGTTCCTACGTAACAGACGGTGTATTCCAGAGAGGATGCTCCGTACGTATCTCCCGCGAAGACAAGGTGATCTTTGAGGGCGCCCTTGCCTCCCTGAAGCGTTTCAAGGACGATGTAAAGGAAGTCAAGGCAGGATACGAATGCGGTCTCGTATTTGAAAAATTCAACGATGTAAAAGAAGAAGACAAAGTAGAAGCATTTATTATGGTAGAAGTTCCGCGTTAGCAATGAGCCGTGCAAAAATGCCGAATGGCACAGCAGGCTGCTTGCAGCCAGCTGAGACAGGCGGCATTTTTATAGGGCGAAAGCCCGTGAGCGACATGCAGCGAAGCGAAATGGAGCTCTGCACGGCGGAGCATTAAGAGGTAAAATAAGCATGAGAAAGAACAGCATTAAGAATACCAGAATCAACGGTGAAGTTCAGAAAGAGCTGTCCATGATCATCCAGAATGAGATTAAGGATCCGCGGATAGCTCCGATGACTTCGGTGGTATCTGTTGAGGTAGCACCGGATCTGAAGACGTGCAAGGCATGGATTTCTGTACTGGGGGATGAAAAAGCGGCACAGGATACACTTGCAGGACTCAGGAGCGCGGAAGGATACATCCGCCGTGCCCTTGCCCGCAGCATCAACCTGCGCAATACACCGGAAATTCGCTTCATTCTGGATCAGTCGATTGCGTATGGTGTAACAATGACGAAAATGATCGACGATGTTATAGCAACCCATCAGAGTGAAGAAGGGAATGAGCTTGATGATTAATCTTGCGGAAGAATTGAAACAGGCCGGAACGGTAGGTATTGCAGGACATATCCGGCCGGATGGCGATGCCATCGGTTCCTGTCTCGGTCTGTATCTGTATCTGAAAGAAAATTATCCGGAAATCGAGACTGTTGTGTATCTGGAAGAGACTCCGGAAGCATACAGCAGGGTTTACGGTATTGATGAGATCAGCCATGATTTTACACAGGAGAGGAACTTTGATGTGTTCTTCTGCCTGGATTGCGCAGATACAAAACGTCTCGGCGATGCTGACCGGTATCGTCAGAGCGCGGGGCATACAGTCTGTATTGATCATCATATCAGCAACAGCGGATATGCGGATGTGAATTATATCGTGCCGGAGGCCAGTTCCACTTCTGAACTGGTATGCGGTCTGCTTGAGGAGGAGAAGATCCCGTTCCATGCAGCAGAGGCGCTTTATATGGGAATCGTGCATGATACCGGTGTGTTCCGGCATTCCTGTACGGCTCCGGAGACAATGGAAGTGGCTGCGAAGCTGATGCGCCGCGGCATTAACTGTTCCCGGATCATCAATACGACGTATTATGAGAAGACTTATTATCAGAATCAGATTCTCGGAAGAGCACTGCTCGAGAGTATTCTTCTGATGGATGGCAGAGTCATTTTCAGTGCTATCCGGTTAAAAGAGATGGATTTTTACGGAGTAGGACCGTCTGATCTTGATGGAATCGTGCAGATCCTGATGGGAACGTCAGGTGTGGAGGCGGCTATTTTCCTCTATGAGACAAAGCCGCACGAGTACAAGGTGAGCATGCGTTCCAAAGAGATCATTGATGTCAGTGAGATCGCGGCATTCTTCGGAGGCGGCGGACACGTCAGGGCAGCCGGCTGTACAATGCAGGGAAACATCTATGATGTTGTGAATAATATTACACTGCATATGGAGAAACAGCTGAAGGCTGCGCAGCAGAAAGATACAGAGGAACAGAACGGAACTGTTTAGGAGCAGAAAGAGGAATTGCGCGAAAGGAGAGTAATGCATGGACGGCATTATCAATGTATATAAAGAAAAAGGATATACATCCCACGACGTTGTCGCGAAGCTGCGCGGAATTCTGAGACAGAAGAAGATCGGCCATACAGGGACACTTGATCCGGAGGCACAGGGTGTGCTTCCGGTTTGTCTTGGAAAAGCTACAAAGGTATGCGACCTGCTGACGGACAAGACAAAGACGTATCGGGCAGTTCTGCTGCTGGGACAGATGACTGATACACAGGATACAACGGGTACTGTATTGGAGGAACATCCGGTGATATGCGGAGAAGACGAGGTGCGTGCCTGTATCGAAGGGTTCGTCGGTACACAGGAACAGGTTCCGCCGATGTACTCTGCGTTGAAGATAAATGGAAAGAAACTGTATGAGCTGGCGCGCCAGGGTATCGAAGTGGAGCGTAAGGCAAGAACAGTAACCATAGAGCAGATTGTTATTGAGGAGATACAGCTTCCGCATGTAACGATCACCGTGACATGCTCCAGGGGAACGTATATCCGTACACTGTGTCACGATATTGGTGCAAAGCTCGGCTGCGGCGGCTGCATGGAGTCACTGCTGCGCACACAGGTCGGACCATTTGCAGTCGCAGACAGTGTGAAACTGAGTGAAATTGAACAGTATCGTGATGAGAACAGGCTGTCAGAGATTCTGAACAGCACAGATTCCGTATTTGCCCACCTGCCGGAGGTGACGCTTACGCAGGAGGCAGAGCGGCTTGTGCGCAACGGAAATCCGCTGTCATCGGATCAGATGAAGCAGTGTAAGCTTTCTCTGGCGGATCCGAAACAGCTGATCCGCGTATATGCGCAGGATGGATCATTTCTGGCTGTTTACGGCTGGAATGCAGAGAAAAAAAGCTATCGGGCGGAGAAGATGTTTCTGTAGCACTACGTTCGGACACCGGATGCGCAAGAACGGGCAGAAGTGTACAGTGTGAATGTCCGAACGGACGGTTCACTTTGCTGTGAAAATGGAATACAAGGAGCTGGCTGAAAAGACAGATGAACTATATTTATAATACAACTGATTTTTATTCTGATGTTCCGTCGGCTGTTACGCTTGGCAAATTTGACGGTCTGCACCGCGGACATCAGAAGCTGATAAGAGAGATCGTGCGCCTGCAGAAAGAGCAGTATTACGGGATTGTTTTTACAATAGCACCGGAAAACAATCCGGCCCTGCTCACTGTGGAGGAAAAACGGTATATATTGGAGACACATGGCATCGACTGTATGATCCGGTGTCCGTATATACCGGAAATTCTCGGCATGGAACCGGAAACGTTTGTGGCTCAGATTCTGATCAGGAAACTGAAGGCAAAGTATATTGTGGTGGGAACTGATTTCCGGTTCGGATGTGGACGCAGCGGAGATGTGGAACTGCTGGCGGCGCTTCAGGAGAAGTATGATTATACTCTGATCGTTGTGGAAAAGGAGTGTTGCAAAGGCAGGGAGATCAGCAGTACGTATATCAGAGAATCACTTGCAGCTTCTGATATGGCACTTGTGCAGGAACTGCTCGGATTTCCATATCCCGTCAGAGGCACGGTGCAGCATGGAAAACAGCTGGGACGCCGCATCGGTATGCCGACTATTAACATGATTCCGGAACCGGGCAAACTGCTGCCTCCGGAGGGAGTTTATTACAGTGATGTGACAGTCGGGGAGATTCAGTGTCACGGTGTGACAAATATCGGGTACAAGCCGACCGTGGATGGAACATTTCTCGGTGTGGAGACGTATCTGTATGGAGTACAGGAAAATCTTTACGGACAGGAGGCAGAGGTGAGGATCCGCAGCTTTCGCCGTCCGGAACGCAGATTTTCGGGTATAGAGGAACTGAAAACACAGATGGAACTGGATATTTTATCCGGGAAGGAGTTTTTCGGTGTCGAGTGATTTATGGACTGCCAGCTGCATCCTGCTGATACTTGGTGCTGTATGCGCGGGAATCGGGATGCTTTTGAAATACTATGGAGAACGGCAGGAGGTTTATCCGGGGAGAACGGAGGCGCGTGTTGTGGAGATCGTGACCGAGCCGCGGACCGGTGATGCGACTTTATCCGAATTCCGCCATCGTCAGGCGGCAGTATTTGAATTTTATGCAGGCGGAAAGCTGATCAAGGTCAAAGATCCGTCTGATACATATCCGTGTCCGTATAAACTGCACCAGCGGGTGAAGATCTGCTACGATCCGTATGATCCGCAGCAGTATCGGATTCTCGGGAAAAACAAATGGAAAGATGCAGGGAGATGTGTGTATGCACTGAGCATTTTCAGCTTTGTGCTCGGAGGTGTGCTGTTTCTGATGCATGCGTCCAGAATTCAGTTCTGAAATTCGATTCTGAAATTCAGTTCGGAAATTCTCCGCACTTTCCGGTTGACGTAACAGGGTTCTTATGCTATATTTAACAGGTATGAATTTCAGCCACTACTCAGAGCATGGAGTCTCCGACCGGCCTCTTAGTAGCAGGCGTTTATTAAACAGGAGGATTTATCATGATTTCTAAAGAGAAGAAAACAGCAATCATCAACGAGTATGCAAGAACACCGGGTGACACAGGTTCACCGGAAGTACAGATCGCAGTTCTGACAGCCAGAATTCAGGAGCTGACAGCACATCTGCAGACACATCCGAAGGATCACCACTCCAGAAGAGGTCTTCTGAAGATGGTAGGTCAGAGACGTGGACTTCTTGCTTATCTGAAGAAGACAGATCTGGAAGGATACCGTACACTGATTGCAAAGCTTGGTATCAGAAAATAATGAAATCAAAAGAGGGCGGACGACCATCCGCCCTTGCTTTGTGAGTATGGAAAATCTGCTCACACCAAAAATGGAACGGGTCCTGCAGGTCTGGAGCCGAGACCACTGAAAAGCAGATATCGTCAATCATATCTTTTTTTCAGTAGTTTCGGAACTCTTGCAGCGGTCCGGCTCTGTTTTCAATCCGCTTTCGTTTACTGTTATTGCGGAAATTTTGTTCAGAAATTTATTAGAAACAGAAAAGGAGAAAAGTATGTACAAGAGTTTTTCTATGGAACTTGCCGGCAGAACTCTTACAGTCGATGTAGGACGTGTAGGTGCTCAGGCAAATGGATGTGCATTCATGCACTATGGTGATACAACGGTTCTTTCCACAGCGACAGCTTCCGAGAAGCCGAGAGACGGTATTGATTTCTTCCCGCTCAGCGTTGAGTACGAGGAGAAGTTCTACTCTGTAGGAAAGATTCCGGGCGGATTCAACAAGAGAGAGGGAAAGGCATCTGAGAATGCAGTTCTGACATCCCGTGTTATTGACCGTCCGATGCGTCCGCTGTTCCCGAAGGATTACAGAAATGACGTTACTCTGAACAACATGGTCATGTCTGTTGATCCGGAGTGCCGTCCGGAGCTGACAGCTATGCTCGGTGCAGCGATTTCCACAGCAATTTCCGATATTCCGTTCGAGGGTCCGTGTGCAATGACACAGATGGGTCTTGTTGACGGCGAGCTGATCGTGAATCCGTCTCAGGCACAGTGGGACAACGGAGATCTGCAGCTGACAGTTGCTTCCACAGGCGAGAAGGTCATCATGATCGAGGCCGGTGCAAATGAAGTAAAAGAAGAAGTGATGCTGGGTGCGATCTACAAGTGTCATGAAGTGAACCTTACAATTATCGATTTCATCAACAAGATGGTTGCAGAGGTTGGCAAGCCGAAGCATGCTTATGAGAGCTGCGCAATCCCGGCAGAACTGTTCGAGGCTATGAAGAAGGTTGTTACACCGGAAGAGATGGAAGAAGCTGTATTCACAGATGTGAAGCAGGTTCGTGAGGAGAACATCCGTCAGATCTCCGCAAAGCTTGAGGAGGCATTTGCAGACAACGAAGAGTGGCTGCCGCTGATCGGTGAGGCACTGTATCAGTATCAGAAGAAGACGGTCCGCAAGATGATTCTGAAGGATCACAAGCGTCCGGACGGTCGTGCGATCACACAGATCCGTCCGCTGGCTGCTGAGGTAGATATTGTTCCGCGCGTTCACGGTTCTGCCATGTTTACACGTGGTCAGACACAGATCTGTACGATCACAACACTGGCTCCGCTTTCCGAGGTTCAGAAGATCGACGGTCTTGATGAGAATATTACATGTAAGAGATATATGCACCACTACAATTTCCCGTCCTACTCTGTAGGTGAGACCAAGGTAAGCCGTGGTCCGGGACGTCGTGAAATCGGTCACGGTGCTCTGGCTGAGAAGGCTCTGGTAGCTGTTCTTCCGTCCGAAGAAGAGTTCCCGTATGCAATCCGTACTGTATCTGAGACATTTGAATCCAACGGTTCTACCTCCCAGGCTTCGGTTTGCGCATCTACGATGTCTCTGATGGCAGCCGGTGTTCCGATCAAGAGAATGGTGGCAGGTATTTCCTGCGGTCTGGTTACAGGTGACACAGATGATGATTATATTGTACTGACAGATATCCAGGGCCTTGAGGACTTCTTTGGAGACATGGACTTCAAGGTAGCCGGTACTGCAGAGGGTATTACAGCAATCCAGATGGATATCAAGATCCACGGTCTGACAAAGCCGATCGTTGAGGAAGCGATCGCCCGTACAAGAGAAGCAAGAATGTACATTCTGAATGAAGTCATGATGCCGTGCATCTCTGAGCCGAGAGCAACAGTCGGCGAGTACGCACCGAAGATCATTCAGCTTCAGATCGATCCGCAGAAGATCGGTGATGTAGTAGGACAGCGCGGTAAGACGATCAATACGATCATTGAGCGTACCGGTGTGAAGATTGATATCAACGATGACGGATTCGTATCTATCTGCGGAACAAACCAGGAGATGATGGACAAGGCTGCAGAGATGATCCGTATCATCGTGACAGATTTCGAGGCCGGACAGGTGTTCAACGGTGAAGTTGTCAGCATCAAGGAGTTCGGTGCATTCGTAGAGTTCGCTCCGGGCAAGGAAGGTATGGTTCATATCTCCAAGATCGCAAAGGAGAGAATCAACCGTGTTGAGGATGTTCTGACACTTGGCGACAAGGTGAAGGTTGTTTGCCTTGGCAAGGATAAGATGGGAAGAATGAGCTTCAGCATCAAAGATGTGAAAGAAAATTAACAAAACTTTCTGGCAGGAGTCGGAGTAAAGATTTTTTCGAGACATGGGAAGCGATTTCCGTGTCTCGTTTTTGTTTAAAAAAATGTTTCTGTCTTTGGAAGTAGTGGAAAAAATGCGTAAAGGTGTTATAATCAGGATATGCAGTTTATTTCAAAAATGCGGGAAGAGCACTCTGAATGTTGATGCTCAGAATGCTGGTGCTCGAAATATTGATATTCAGGATATTGCAATAGAAGAGATAGAAGAGATCGCCGGGGAGGATATACCGGTGAGTGCATACGCGGAAGAGACAGTCATGTCTGCCTCGTATCAGGCTTCTTCGGGAGAAACCAGGACGGAAATACAGTCGCAGTGGAAGAAAATAAAATAGTTTGGTGGGAGAAATATGAGTGAATTTAGAGAAATTTCAGAGGAACTGATGAGTTTTATTGAAAACAGTCCCAGCTGCTTTCATGCAGTGGCAAATACCGTTGCCATGCTGGAGAAAGAAGGCTATGCGGCACTTTCAGAAAATGAATCCTGGAAACTGGTTTCCGGCGGGAAATATTATGTAACGAGAAACGGTTCATCTGTCATCGCATTCCGTATTCCGGGCGGGGAGTTCGGCGGTTTTCAGCTGATCTGCAGTCATACGGATTCCCCGACCTTCAAGATCAAAGAATGTCCGGAAATGCAGTCGGATAAAAAATATACGAGATTGAATGTAGAGAAATACGGCGGCATGCTTTGTGCACCCTGGCTGGACCGGCCGCTTTCTGTGGCAGGTCGTATCATAGCGGACACAGAGAATGGAATCCGCCCGATCCTTGTGAATGTGGATCGTGATCTTCTGATGATTCCGAATGTTGCCATCCATATGAACCGCAATGCGAACGACGGTTATGCATATAATGCGCAGACGGATCTTTGTCCGTTGTTCGGTGATGCGGAAGCCGGGAATGCTTTTTCGGCTGTTATTGCGCAGGCTGCCGGTGTAAAGCCGGAACAGATCCTTGGAACAGACCTGTTTCTCTACAACCGCCAGAAGGGCACCATATGGGGAAGTGCTGAGGAATTTGTAGCATCCCCGAGACTGGATGATCTTCAATGCCTGTATGCGTCTCTGAAGGGCTTTCTGGAGGCGGATGCAGAGAAGGGGGAGAATGTGCCGGTGTTCTGTGCATTTGATAATGAGGAGACCGGAAGTGTATCCCGTCAGGGGGCAGCTTCCACCTTCCTGAAGGATACGCTCTATCGTATTAATCTGGCACTGGGCCGCACCGAAGAAGATTACCATACTGCAATTGCCGGAAGCTTCATGATTTCTGCAGACAATGCGCATGCGGTCCATCCGAATCATCCGGAACTGGCTGATCCGGTCAACCGCCCGCAGATCAATCATGGAATTGTGATCAAATACAATGCAAATCAGAAGTATACGACTGATGCAGTCAGCACAGCTGTATTCCGACGTATCTGTGACCGCGCCGGTGTACCGTATCAGATTTTTACCAACCGTTCCGATATGGCCGGCGGTTCCACCCTCGGCAATATTTCCAATACTCAGGCATCCATGCGTGCGGTAGACATCGGTCTTCCGCAGCTGGCCATGCATTCGCCGTATGAGACAGCAGGAGTGAAGGATACACTGTATCTTAAGAAAGCAGCGGAGATATTTTACGAAGCGACACTGAAGCTCACAGAGAACAGGATGAATATTGAATAAATTCGTTTCCTGTGTCGGGAAATCCATGACTGAATTCTCTGCTGTTTTCAGCTGCCATGGAATCCATTATTGGATTTCCCGTTACTTCATCAGATTCTCCAGATCTTCAAAGAATCCCGGATAACTGATATTCACGATATCGGCTCCAAGTATCTCCATCTCTCCATCACAGACCAGTCCGGCCACTGCAAAACTCATGGCGATCCGATGATCCATATGGCTGTCTACAGTGGCTCCGTGCAGCTGTTTTCCGCCGTGAATGATCATTCCGTCGTCCGTTGCCTCCACGTCGCATCCAAGTTTCTGAAGATTCTCTGTCATCACAGCAATGCGGTCAGACTCTTTCACTCTGAGTTCTGCTGCATCGCTGATGATCGTGGTTCCGTCTGCAAATGCGGCAAGTACCGCGATCACAGGAAGCTCATCGATCAGAGTCGGAATAATATCACCTTCAATTACTGTGCCTTTTAATGAACTGCTGCGGATCAGCAGATCTGCGCACGGTTCCGCACCGGAATGATCTTCATTGACCAGTGTGATATCTGCGCCCATTGCACGGCAGACACGCAACATACCGTCGCGGGTCGGATTAATTCCCACATTTTTCAATAATACCTCGGAACCAGGTACAAGCAGTGCTGCTGCAATGAAATAAGCAGCGGAAGAAATATCCCCCGGGACATTGACTTTCTGACCGGTCAGTACCGGCTCCGGCCGGATGGTAACGGTTCTGTCCGCAGATGTCAGGCTGGCGCCGAAATATTTCAGCATCAGTTCTGAGTGATTGCGTGATACGACCGGCTCTGTGACAGAAGTAGGACCATCTGCATACATGCCGGCGAGCAGCACACAGGATTTTACCTGAGCGGAAGCGACCGGAGACAGGTAGTCAATTGCCTGAAGCTGCTTTCCGTGAATTTCAAGGGGTGCACATCCATTATTATTCAGGGAAGCAATGTCTGCACCCATGCGGGAAAGCGGATCCATAACGCGTTTCATCGGACGTTTCTGTATGGATGCATCTCCTGTAATAGTGGAAGAGAAATTCTGCCCGGATAGAATTCCGGACATCAGGCGGACGGTCGTACCGCTGTTGCCTGCGTCAAGAACGGAAGTCGGGGCAGACAATCCGTGAAGTCCCTTTCCGTGGATCAGCACGTGAGTGCCGTTCTGTTCGATTTCAATTCCCATTCGGCGGAAACATGCGATCGTAGACAGGCAGTCGGCACCGGTCAGAAAATTGTCGGCCTCTGTGAGACCGTCAGACAGCGCACCGAACATGACGCTGCGGTGGGAAACAGATTTGTCGCCCGGTATCGTAAGTTCTCCGCGAAGAGGGAGAGCTGTATGTTTGATAATCATAGGTAGTCTCCTTTCAGATTCCAGTACCCTGATTCAGGGTATTGATCAGCGCAACCACACCTGATATCTGTGCTGGCGCAGGATTTCAGCAGCCTTCAGTGACGGCGCTTCTTCATAAAATTCAATTTTCAGAACACCTTCCTCGAACTCGCGGTTATGTACAATGCCGATGTTCTTGATACTGATGCCGTTCACTGCCAGGGTAGTGGCGATGGTAGCGATAGCACCGGATTCATCGACCAGATCGCAGAAGATCCGGTAAGTTTTCTTGATCGTGCCAAGTGAGGAGGAAGAGAAAGAATCCCGGTAGTTTTTTGATTTTTCAAAAACACGGTAAATTGCCCTGCCGTTTCCGGTGTTCATCTCTTCACGGGCTTCTTCCATCTGACGAAGAAATGTATCCATGACTTCTGATATGTTCCTGCTGTTTGCCACGCATATCTGCTCCCACATTTCCGGAGAAGAGGAGGCAATGCGTGTGATGTCCTTGAAACCGCCTGCCGCGAGCATTTTCATAAGTTCCTCGCTGGAATCAAGGTCATGGACCGTATTAACCAGAGCTGCTGCGATCACGTGCGGCAAATGGCTGACTGCAGCGGTAATAAAATCATGCTGCCGGTAATCAAGAACCACCGGAATGGATCCGATCGAAGCAGCAAGCGCGCGGTAAGCTTCAATATGTTCCGCGGGTGCTCCCTCAGACGGAGTAATAATATAGTAGGAATTCTCAAACAGATGAGCAACAGCATTTTCAAATCCTGACTTTTCCGAACCGGTCATCGGATGTCCGCCGATGAACCGTCCGTTCAGACCCATCTTTGCAGCGGCCAGATGAATGTCTGTCTTCACACTGCCTACATCGCTCAGAATACAATCCTGGCGGACCACATCCTTCAGCTGCTCCAGAGCCTGTATATTGCTGCCGACCGGGGCACAGAGAAAAATGCAGTCGCATTCGGCAAATCTGCTGTCTGCCGGAGACTCGCAGATCAGATCGATCGCACCTGCATCCAGCGCCAGCTGGGAAGTATGGGCGGTTCTGGTATATGCCATGATACGGCAATCGGACTGGACCCGCTTCAGTGCCTTTGCAAGAGAACCTCCGATCAGTCCGAGGCCGATAAAACCAAACGTTTTCAGTTCCATAATTTCAATCCTTCTTTTTCCATTCATCATTTTTTCTAAAAAGCATACGGTCATTTTACTATTAAATACATATAATGTCAAAGTCTTCAATGCTTTAAAGTGGTAAAAATAAAATTATTGTTAAAAATGAATAAAATGCTTGAACTATTCGAGTAATTTTAGTAAAATATAACCATGTTGGGATTTGGCATGAATCGAAGGGCCGAAAAGGCGGATGCCAGCCCGGTTGACTAACTAGTATTGGAGGAAATGGCTATGAATGTTTACACAACAGACAAGATTCGCAACGTCGTAATTCTGGGACACGGTGGAGCAGGAAAGACAAGTCTTGTAGAGTCCATGGCGTATTTGTCAGGTATTACAAGCAGACTGGGTAACGTAGCTGATGGAAATACGATCAGCGATTTTGATAAAGAGGAGATCAAGAGAAAATTCTCAATCAGCACATCTATGGTTCCGATTATCTGGGGCGACACCAAGATCAACATTCTGGATACTCCGGGATACTTCGATTTTGCAGGTGAGGCTGAGGAAGCTGCAGCAGCAGCGGATGCGGCTGTCATCGTTATCAATGGAAAGAACGGCGTAGAAGTAGGTACACAGATGGCATGGGATCTCTGTGAGAAGTACAAACTTCCGAGATTCTTCTACGTTTCAAATATGGATTTCGACAATGCCAGCTACAGAGAGGTAGTTGAGACTCTGACAGAGCTGTATGGCAAGAAGATTGCTCCGCTGCACCTTCCGATCCGTGAGAACGAGAAGTTCGTTGGTTACGTTAACGTAGTAAAGATGGCGGCGAGAAGATACGTGAACAAGCAGGAGAAGGTAGAATGCCCGATTCCGGACTACTCCAGAGAGTATCTTGACCATTACAGAGAGAATCTGCTCGAGGCGGTTGCTGAGACAAGCGAAGAATTCATGGATCGTTACTTCAGCGGTGACGAATTCTCAGAGGCTGAGATTGTGGCAGCTCTGCATGCGAACGTTTCAGACTGTTCTATCGTTCCGGTTACCATGGGCGCCAGCCTGAATCTGCAGGGAATCCAGATCCTTCTGGATGATATTGTGAGCTATATGCCGTCACCGGAGGCACGTAAGATTGCCGGTGTCAACATGAAGACCAAGGAAGTATATGAGGCAGATTACAATTTCGCCAAGGCAAAATCCGCATTTGTATGGAAGACTCTGGTGGATCCGTTCATTGGAAAATATTCCATGATCAAGGTTGCATCCGGTGTTATCAAGAGTGATGATACTCTGTACAATGAGGCAAAGGATAACGAGGAAAGAGTCGGCAAGCTGTACGTAATGGAAGGCAGCAGACCGGTTGAAGTAAAAGAGCTTCATGCAGGAGATATCGGTGCGATCGGCAAGCTGAATGCAGCTACCGGTGACACACTTTCCACAAAGGCTACTCCGATTGCCTACGGTAAGGTAGATACTCCGGTTCCGTATACATACAAGAGATACAAGGCAAAGGTAAAAGGCGAGGAAGACAAGATCGCTCAGGCACTTGCAAAGATGGCACAGGAAGACCTGACCATGAAGATCGTCAATGACGGTGAGAACCGCCAGACTCTGCTCTATGGCATGGGTGACCAGCATCTGGATATCATTGCCAGCAAACTTCTGACCAAATACAAGGTTGACGTGGAACTGGTGAAACCGAAGGTAGCATTCCGTGAAGCGATCCGCAAGAGCTCCGATGTAGATTCCAAGTATAAGAAACAGTCCGGAGGACATGGACAGTACGGTCACGTTAAGATGCGTTTCTCACCGCTTGAGGATCTGGAAAAATCCTACGAATTTGAGCAGGTAGTAGTTGGCGGTGCAGTTCCGAAGAACTACTTCCCGGCAGTTGAAAAGGGTATTCAGGAATCCTGCGTGAAAGGACCTCTGGCAGGTTATCCGGTAGTTGGTGTGAAGGCTGTTCTTTACGATGGATCTTATCATCCGGTAGACTCTTCTGAGATGGCATTCAAGACAGCTGCCAGCCAGGCATTCAAGAAAGGCTTTATGGAAGCTTCTCCGATGCTGCTTGAGCCGATCGCATCCATGAAGGTTACTGTTCCGGATAAGTTTACCGGTGATGTTATGGGAGATCTGAACAAGAGAAGAGGCCGTGTTCTCGGAATGAATCCGGATCACAAGGGTAACACGATTGTTGAGGCTGACATCCCGATGTCAGAGCTGTATGGATATTCTACACAGCTTCGTTCCATGACAGGCGGAAGCGGTTCTTACTCTTATGAGTTTGCACGTTACGAGCAGGCTCCGAATGATGTACAGGAGAGAGAGATCGCAGCGCGCCAGAAGGCAGAAGAGGAATGATTTTGATCGAAGATTGAAAATGCAGGGCGAGAGCATCAGCTTTCGCCCTGTTGTGCGCGGAAAAGAAAATCAGACATCAGTCAGTTGCCGAGACTGACGGAAAGAGAGGGTTTATGAGTGAGAGAAGAGGACGAGTGACGATACCGACAGATGTGGATGTGGTATCGCAGACGCTGGAACTGATGAAACGCTGGGGAGCGGATGCACTGCGTGACTGCGATGGAACTGAGTTTCCGCAGGAACTGAGGGATGCGGATGCGAAGGTTTATGCAACGTATTATACTACGCGCAAGGACAATGAATGGGCGAGACAGCACCCGGAGGAAATACAGCAGTGCTATATTATGACACCGTTCTATTGCGCCCAAGGGGACAGACTGGAGATTCCGCTGATGAAAGGTCTGTATCCGGATATGCTGACACCCAATACGCGTGACGATATCAAACGCTGGTGGGAAGTAGTGGATCGCACGACTGGCAGTGTAGTTTCGACAGAGGACTGGTATTATGAGGAAATTGGGGAAAGCCTGAAAAACAATGGCCGTGTGATCGTAAGGAGTATTCCGTTCCATGAATATACGGTAAGCTTTCTGGCCTATATTATGTGGGATCCGGTGCATATGTACAATGCGGTGACAAATGACTGGCAGGGAGTAGAGCATCAGATGACATTCGATGTACGTCAGCCTCTGACACATGCCTTTTCAATGGAACGTCTGAGAAAATTCATCCAGGATCATCCGTACGTAAATGTAATCCGTTACACGACATTTTTTCACCAGTTCACACTGATTTTTGACGAGCTGGCGCGGGAGAAGTATGTGGACTGGTATGGATATTCCGCATCAGTCAGCCCGTATATTCTGGAGCAGTTTGAAAAAGAAGCGGGATACAGATTCCGTCCGGAATATATCATTGATCAGGGTTATTACAATGGACAGTATCGTGTTCCATCGAAGGAATTCCGTGATTTTCAGGATTTCCAGAGACGTGAAGTTGCGAAGATCGTCCGTGAAATGGTAGATATCACACATGAATACGGACTTGAGGCAATGATGTTCCTCGGAGATCACTGGATCGGAACAGAGCCTTTCCTGGAGACATTCCCGACACTTGGCATTGATGCTGTGGTAGGAAGTGTGGGCAACGGTTCCACACTGCGTCTGATCAGTGATATCAAAGGTGTAAAATACACAGAGGGCCGTCTGCTTCCGTATTTCTTCCCGGATACATTCTGCGAGGGAGGCGATCCGGTAAAGGAGGCGAAGGTGAACTGGGTGACAGCACGCCGTGCGATCCTTCGCAGTCCGATCGACCGCATCGGTTACGGCGGTTATCTGAAGCTTGCATTGAAATTCCCGGAGTTCATTGATTATGTGGAAGAAGTCTGTGATGAGTTCCGGACTCTGTATGACAATATTAAAGGAACGACTCCGCATTGCATCAAGCGTGTTGCTGTACTGAACTGCTGGGGTAAAATGCGTGCGTGGGGTTGTCACATGGTGCATCATGCACTGTATCAGAAACAGAATTACTCTTATGCAGGAGTAATAGAGATGCTTTCCGGTGCTCCGTACGAGGTCAGCTTTATCAGTTTCGAGGACCTGTTGGAGGATCCCGATATTCTGAACAGTATTGATGTGCTTATCAATGTGGGAGATGGAGACACTGCACACACAGGCGGAGAGTGGTGGAGCAATCCGCAGATCCTTTCCATGATCCGAAAATTCGTCTGGAACGGCGGTGGAATCATCGGTATCGGAGAGCCGTCCGGTCATCAGTATCAGGGCCACTATCTGCAGCTGGCAAATGTGTTTGGAGTGGAATTGGAACGTGGATTTACACTGGGATATGACAAATACAATTGGGATGAGCATGAACATTTCATTACAGAGGATGCCGGCGAACAGATTGATTTCGGCGAGGGCAAGAAGAATATTTATGCGTATGAAGGAACAACGATTCTTGTGCAGAGGGACAGAGAAGTACAGCTGGCAGTCAACGAGTTTGGTAAAGGACGCGCTGTGTACATCAGTGGTCTCCCGTACAGCTTCGAGAATAACCGGCTGTTTCACCGGGCGGTGCTCTGGAGCAGCCATTCGGAGGCCCAGCTGCTCGAGTGGTACAGCACGAACTACAATGTGGAAGTGCACGCATACAAGAAGAACAGCAAATACTGCGTTGTAAACAACACGTATGAACCGCAGAGTACGGTTGTATATACAGAGAATGGCAATCATTTTGAGCTGTCATTGGATGCGAATGAGATCAGATGGTATGAGATAAAATAATAGAATAATAGAAAGTGCACCCAGGAGGACAGCCAGTGTCCTTACGGGGTGCACTTTTCTCTTTCTCTTATGTCATATCAGGAGATCGTGTTACAGAGCAGGAACTGCGCGGAGGATGTCAGTCCTGGCGGAGTATAATATTTCCGGCAGGACATTTCTCTGCACATTTACCACATCCGGTACACTTCCCGTAATCAATGGAAGCTACATTGTTCTCAACATGGATCGCATCATGTTCACACTGTTTTTCACACAGCTTACATCCGATACATCCGCTGCTGCAGACCTTCTTGACAGCAGGTCCGCGGTCACGGTTGGAGCAGCCGACCGCATAAGCGGCTTTATACGGGATGATCTCGATGAGATGTTTCGGACAGGCGGAAACGCACTGGCCGCAGGCCTTGCATTTCGCACGATCCACAACTGCCACACCATCGATCACATGAATTGCATCGAAAGGACATGCCTTTACGCAGGAGCCGAATCCGAGGCATCCGTAATCACATGCCCACGGGGAGAGTCCACTTCCGGCTGCTGATTTGCAGTCATGGATACCGATATAATTACACTTCTGAACTGCTTTGCTGCAGTCGCCGGAACATTTTACGAATGCCACATGCTTTTCAGCTTCCTCTGCTTCAACACCCATGACCTGCGCAATCTCTTCGGCGACGGCACTTCCGCCGACCGGGCATCCGTTGACCGGAGCTTCTCCCTTGGCGATCGCGGCAGCCATTGCATCACAGCCGGCATATCCGCAGGCACCGCAGTTGTTGCCAGGAAGGTAGCTGCGTACAGCGAGTTCTTTTTCATCTACTTCTACTTTAAATTTTTTATCGACCATGATCAGCAGCAGACCGATCAGGAGGCCGATGACACCTACCGCAACGGTAGCAATAAGAATTGACTGCATATGTACCCTCCTTTACAGTGACAGGCTGCCGAAGCCCATGAATGCGATTGCCATCAGGGCTGCCGAAAGCAGGACAACAGGTGCACCGCGGAACGGAGCCGGAATACTGGATTCATCGATACGCTCGCGGATACCGGCCAACAGGACGATCGAGATGGTGTAGCCGATCGCAGTACCTACACCGGCGGTAATACTCTCAGCAAATGTGTATTCGTTCTGAACATTTGTAAGAGCAATACCGAGAACCGCACAGTTCGTTGTGATCAGCGGAAGATAGATTCCAAGTGCCTGATAGATGGCAGGAGAAGTCTTCTTCAGGAACATTTCGACCATCTGAACGAGTGCTGCAATAACGAGGATGAATACGATCGTATTCAGATATTCCAGGTTAAGCGGCTTCAGAATGAAGCTATGGAGCAGGTTGGCCACTGCGGAGGAAATCGCCATAACGAAGATTACGGCACCGCCCAGGCTGGCAGAGGTCTTGATCTGCTTGGATACTCCGAGGAATGAACAGATTCCAAGGAACTGACTGAGCACGACGTTATTCACAAGTGCTGTTGTAACGACAATTAAAATCAGGGAATTATTCATTACTTTGTTCCCTCCTTTCCGTCTTCCTTACAGGATTTGCTGCAGGATGCGCAGCATCCGTCGCATCCTTCGACCTTGTCATTTGCCGCAGTCTTGATGTTGCATGCATTCAGGACTGCCACAAGAACAGCCATGACGAGGAAGGCCCCCGGGGCTTTGACGAAGATGGCGATCGGTGCAACTGAATCCGGAAGGATCTGTCTGCCGAAAATGGAACCTGCACCAAGAAATTCACGTGCGATTCCAATGACCGTAAGAGCAATAGTAAATCCAAGACCCATACCGACACCGTCAAAAAATGCAAGTGACGGTTTTACTTTGTTGGCATATGCTTCTGCACGGCCGAGAATGATGCAGTTTACAACGATGAGCGGAATATAAATACCGAGTGCGCTGTAAAGGCCCGGTACGTATGCCTGAAGAATCAGGTCAACGATCGTTACGAGCGAAGCTACGATAACAATGTAAGCCGGAAGACGTACCTGGTCCGGAATGATTTTCCGCATCATGGAAATGATGAGGTTCGAGAAAATCAGAACGGCCAGTGTGGAAAGTCCCATGCCGAGACCGTTGACTGCCGAGGTCGTTACAGCAAGGGTAGGACACATACCGAGCATCAGAATGATACAAGGATTTTCCTTGACAATACCATTATAAATTCGTTCCATATATTGATTCATGATCCTGACCTCCCTTACTGAATATTTTCCGCGAAGAATGCGAGTGCAGTGTTGACAGCATTTACAACAGCTCCGGAAGATACGGAAGCACCGGAAACGGAGTCGATCTCGTTGTCTGCTGTGGAGCCGCCTGCCTTGTTCAGAATGAAGCTGTCTGTCTTCACTCCGGCGAACTGACCATAGAACGCTTCCTCGCCACAGAGCATACCCATACCTGCGGTCTCATTCAGTTCTGTAAATGCAATGCCGTTAACTGTTCCGTCGGAAGAGAGACCGACCGACAGTGTAATGTTGCCGTCATAACCGTCGCTGCTCGTCACACTGATGACGTAACCTGCAACAGAACCGTCCGCTGCAGTGCCGACAAATACATGGTTCACATATGTTTTTCCGTACAGATCAGCGTTGTACGGTACATCACCGAGTGCCTCAACTGCGGCATCGATCGTGGCATCGGAAACAAAGTCTTCCGCATCCTGACATACCTCTTTGTAGGAAGCTACCTGCGCTGCAAGTTCCTGTTCTGCGATGGTATCCTTGGTCATCATATAAACTCCGCTGAGAGCAAAACCTGCAACGAGTGTGATGACACAGAGATTGACTGCAGCCTTCGGAAATTCCGGCTTTTTGTACTCGCCGTCTTTATAACCCAGAGGCTTCGGAACCGGGATCTTGTCGATGAACGGAACCAGCATATTGGAAATAACGATTGCGTAACTGAAAGAATCTGCTGCCGTACCTGCCACACGGAAGAGACCGGCCAGCGCACCCATGATCGCACCATAGATCAGCTGTCCGGTGGAAGTAACAGGACTCGTTACAGGGTCAGTGCCCATGAAGAAAGCGCCCATCAGAACTCCGCCGCCGCAGATATGTGTCAGCAGGAACGTCGGGTCAAAGCCTTTACCACCGAACAGTGCCATTACCAGAGTAAACACTGCGATGCAGGATACCGGAATCTCAAATGTGATGCCGCCTGTCAGCAGCAGGAAAATACCGCCAAGGAGAAGACCGAGAGCGGAACATCCGATGACACCTGTGGAATATCCCAGAAACAGTTCTGTGAGATTTACTGCTTCACCGGCTTTCAGTGCTGCCAGCGGAGTGGCGGAACTCATACCATCCACAGCATAGCTGGTCATTGCGCTTCCGAAAGAGATCAACAGGAAACAGCGTGCTGTTACAGCCGGGTTCATAAAGTTTTTGCCGAGACCTCCGAACAGGCATTTCACGAACAGGATCGCAAAGATGCCGCCGAGTACCGGAATATAGAGCGGCACGGTCGGAGAGAGGGAGAGCGCCAGCAGAAGACCGGTGACAACGGCACTGCCGTCCTTCCATGTCTGCGGACGTTTGCATATGTAATCAAAGATCAATTCCGTTATGACTGATGAAGCTACAGCAAGAACAATCACCAGAAACGCGTTCGGCCCGAAATGGTATACTCCGAAGAGTGTAGCAGGCATGAGTGCCAGGATAACGTCACGCATGACACTTCCTGTCGTAAGCTTGTGCCTGATATGAGGGCTGGATGAGACATTTAACAGTTTTTCATTCATTTATCCGTTCCTCACTTTCTCTTTGCTGCCAGGATTGCTCCCTTGGTTTCTTTGAAAAGCTGCATCAGCGGGCGCTTGGCCGGGCAGATGTAGGTGCAGCTGCCGCAGAAAATACAATCGAGGCCGTAAAGCTTCTTTTCGTATCGCTCATAGTCCTTCTTCTCAGCTGCATCAGCAAGCAGCTGCGGAACAAGATGGATCGGACAGACTTTTGCACAGCGTCCGCATCGGATGCAGGCTGTCATCTGAGCCTGAGCCAGCTCTACTTCATCCGAGGACAGGACAGTCATGGCATTGTTGTTCTTGGCGACGGGAACGTCAAGAGAACTCATGGCTATACCCATCATCGGGCCGCCGCTGAGTACCTTCGTTACAGTGCAGCCGTCCTTGATACCGCCTGCCGCCTCGATCAGTTCCGAGCAGGAAGTACCGATCCGGACGATCATGGTGCGGGGATTATTGAGTGCATCACCGGATACCGTGAAATAGCGTTCCATCAGAGGGGTGGATTTGTGCACGGCATTGTAAATCGCATGCAGCGTGCTGACATTGCAGACAACGCAGCCCAGATCTGCCGGGAGCTGACCAAAGCGAAGGTCACGTCCGGTGATAACGGAAATCAGGTTGCGCTCGCCGCCCTGCGGGTATTTCGCTATGACAGGTTCTACAGAGATGGATTTCTCTCCGGCACATACAGCTTCCATATCACGGATCGCCTTCGGTTTGTTATCTTCGATTGCGATGATACCTTTTGCATTCGGGAAGAGCTGAAGCACAAGGCGCAGGCCTTCCACGATCGCGCGGGTCTCTTCCTGCATCAGACGGTCATCACAGGTGATGTAAGGCTCACATTCCGCACCGTTTGCGATCACGTACTCAATATCTTCAAAATTCTTCGGTGCAAGCTTAACATGGGTCGGAAAACCGGCGCCGCCCATACCAACGATGCCGGCAGCTTTGATGGCATCCAGAATGTCTTTGTTGGAAACGGAACCTTCTTTTCTGACTTTACCTACGCCCGGGGCAAGTGTGTACTGACCGTCATTCTCAATGACAATACACATGGCTCTGGCACCGCTCACAGTATAACGCTGCTCGATCGCCTTGACAGTACCTGAGCAGGAACTGATGATGTTGGCGGATACGAATCCGTCGGCTTCTGCAATGATCTGTCCGGCCAGCACCTGGTCGCCTTTGGCAACAACCGGCTTTGCAGGCTTGCCGATATGCTGGTTAATAGGGAAGACGAGATCACCTTTGGGCAGATAAGATTCGACCGGCTGGCCTTTGGAAATCTCTTTGTGCCCATCCGGATGCACGCCGCCCCGAAATGTTTTTGGACTCATAGGTTACCTCCTTTTATTCTCTCTTTCTTTTGTGCCTTTTCCAGACAAATGTCAGGGCCTTTTGTTAAAAATTAGGCAATGTGCACAATAAATTCACCATAAGAATACCAGTTTTTCAAAAAAATAGCAACATGCAATCTGGGCTTTTTTGTACATTTCCGCAGCAAAACTTCCAATGAGAGAATCGCATCCGGCAGGCGGATTCCGGACTGGGAGAGGACTCCGGAATTCTGTAAGTCAGGGCTGTAATGCAAAAACAGCGGATTCCGGATCTACTCCGGAAAACCGCTGCTTCGGTGCAGTTTCAGATCAGTTGTAATGAACATTGCTTCGACACCGTCCAGCGATTCGATCAGCTCCATGCCTTCTTCGAGTCCAAGTACAAAGCACGTTGTGCTGAGTGCATCGCATCGGGCGGATGAGTCTGATACAATTGTGACGCTGGACAGATCATTGTCGGCAGGATATCCGTCCTCAGGGTTCAGAATATGATGATAAACCGTACCGTCGATTTCAAAATACCGTTCATAAGTACCGGAGGTAACGACAGACTGCCCGTCGACCGGTACGACTGCGATTGCATCTGAAACATCTCCGAATGGTCTGCGTACACCAATGTTCCAGAGATGCCCGTCCGGTTTGGTGCCGATAGTCAGGATATTGCCGCCGAGATCGATCATGCCGCTGGAGATGCGGTTATCCACCAGGTATTCTTTGATACGGTCTGCAATATAACCTTTTGCGATGCCGCCGAGATCGATCGATGCGTCCGGATCTCGCAGTGTAACGGTGGTTCCGTCCAACTCCACATTCCGGTAATCCACGTGGGAGAGTGCCGTATGAAGCGCTGCCTGTCCCGGTACGCTGTGCGGCTCCTCTCCGGTAAAATTCCAGAGCGATACCACAGGAGCGATCGTAATATCAAATGCACCGCCGGACAGTTCGGAAAAATCGAGTGCCATGCGGAGGAGCGATGCAGTTTCCTCCGATACCTTCACCGGTTTTCCGTTGCTGTTGTTGATCCTCCAGACATCACTGTCTTCCACAGTGCGGCTCAGCAGAGCTTCATATTCGCGGATTTTATCAAAACAGGAATCCAGCAGTGCCTGGTCATCCGTACCGTTCAGAGTAATCGTGATGACCGTGTCGAGACAGAAATCGGTGTCGCTGATCCGGGCATCTGCGGATGTACTGCCGGAGGAGGAAGAACCGGTACTGCCTGATAAGGGTTCTGTATTTGCACCGCAGCCGGAGAGCATACATATCAGCAGCAGGGCAGCCGGCAAAAGGAAAAAATGGCATCTGCCGGAGTGGGAAGGGGTACTGTTTTTCATGAAAATTATCTCCTGTCGTATCGTTCTATATTATAAATAAGTAAATCTGCAATGCAGCGATGTCCGATCCGGGTCAGATGGATTCCGTCCGGTGAGACGGCGGACAGGCCGAGCTTATGTACAAGTTCATCCAGAGAGGCCTGCACGGACAACAGGCTGATTCGTGTATCAGCAGGAACGGCGTGCCGGATCCGTATTCGCATCTCCTCCAGGCAGGGTCTCCACTGAAGCAGCCAGTCCGGTTTCTCAAACAGAAACGGCTCAATGACAAAAACATGCTTCGTACCATCCAGGATCAGTTCGTTCAGCAGCTCACGAAGCGCTGTTTCTGACTGTTCCAGATACCGTGCCGCCTGTCCGGAAGTCAGTCCGGTATCCGTTGCAACAGCCACATCATTTATGCCGCCGAGGATTACAGCAATATCATGATATGTTCCGCGATACATTCGTTCCCATTTCTGCAGAATGCGGGGGAGCGTAAAGCCGTCCGTACCGCCGTTTTGTACGGTGCAGTTTCCGTATGCTTCGGCAACGAATTTCACATAGCCGTTTCCAAGGTTGTCTTCAGTGAAACAGTGACCGCAGTCCGTGATGCTGTCACCGAGAAAAAGAATGTTCATAATGTTAAATCCTTATGCTGAATCATTGATCTGAAGTAGAATATGAATCCATTTTACTGTTTTCGACAGAATTTTACAACCGTGCTTTTGGCTGTTTGAAAAAGATAAAGTTTTCTGGTTCCTAATTCCTGATTCATATTCATAATTCTTTCAGAAAATGCTTTTATTTTCGAAAATTCTGTGTTACAATATCAGCTAGAGTTGGGTCGGGCACGTACCCACCCACCGCAAAATAAAGTAAAGGAGATCAGAGCAATGAAGCACATCAAGACATTAAATACGAAACCGTTACAGAACACTCTGAAGAAGGGCGGATGCGGCGAGTGCCAGACATCATGTCAGTCAGCATGCAAGACTTCCTGTACAGTAGGAAATCAGACATGTGAGAGCAATAAATAATCAAGCCGAATAGCAGATCCAGATAAGCAGCGGACAGCCTTCGCTGCTTATCTGTTGTATACGGAAAAGAGAGGAGCATGGATGTGATCCATCAATATAAGAACAATGGATACAATATCGTTCTGGACGTAAACAGCGGTTCCGTTCATGTTGTGGACGAGCTGGTGTATGACGTTATTGCACTGCTGGAGAAGGGAAAGGCAGAGCAGGAGGTCATAGACGCACTGAAAGAGCGCTATCCGGAAACAGAACTTTCCGAGGCACTGGAAGAGTGCAATACGCTGAAAGAGGCCGGAGTTCTGTTCACGGAAGATGTTTACGAAAAGGCGATCATTGATTACAAGGCGCGCAGGACTGTGGTGAAGGCGCTGTGTCTGCACATTGCACATGACTGTAACCTTGCCTGCCGTTACTGCTTTGCAGAAGAGGGCGAGTATCACGGCAGACGTGCATTGATGAGTTTTGAGGTAGGTAAGAAGGCACTGGATTTTCTGATTCAGAATTCCGGATCCAGACGTAATCTGGAGGTGGATTTCTTCGGCGGCGAGCCGCTGATGAACTGGCAGGTAGTCAAGGATCTCGTTGCATACGGCCGTGAGCAGGAGAAGCTGCATGACAAGCATTTCCGCTTCACACTGACGACGAACGGTGTTCTTCTGAATGAAGAGGTCATGGAGTTCTGCAACCGGGAGATGGATAATGTAGTTCTCAGTATCGACGGCAGAAAGGAAGTGCATGATTTCATGCGTCCGTTCCGCAAAGGCAAAGGCAGTTACGATCTCATACTGCCGAAGTTCAAGCAGTTTGCGGACAGCAGAAATCAGCAGAAATATTATGTGAGAGGTACGTTCACGCATCACAACCTTGACTTTGCCAACGATGTTCTGCATCTGGCGGATCAGGGATTCGAACAGATTTCTGTTGAGCCGGTAGTGGCTCCGGCAACTGAGGACTATGCACTGCAGGAAGAGGATCTTCCGCAGATCTTTTCAGAGTATGACCGGCTGGCAGCGGAGATGGTGAAGCGCGGGAAGGAAGGTCGTGGATTCACATTCTTCCATTACATGATCGATCTGACCGGCGGTCCGTGTGTGTACAAACGTCTGTCCGGATGCGGTTCAGGTACGGAATATCTGGCTGTGACTCCGTGGGGGGATCTGTATCCGTGTCATCAGTTCGTCGGTATCGACAGGTATCTGATGGGAAATGTGGATGAAGGCATTACGAAGCCGGAGATCGTGGACGAGTTCAAATGCTGCAATGTCTATACAAAAGAGAAGTGCAGAAACTGTTTCGCGAAGTTTTACTGCAGCGGCGGCTGTGCAGCAAATTCCTATAACTTCCACGGTACGATTCAGGATGCGTATGACATCGGCTGTGAACTGCAGCGCAAGCGCGTGGAGTGCGCGATCATGGTGAAAGCGGCACTGGCGGATTCGGATGAACAGTAAGGTACCGCATTAAGATGTAATACACCGGACCCGATCCGGATCTGATCCGACAGGTACGGCGCAATATAAAGGAGTGATTAAGTATGAACAAGAACAAAGCAAAGATCACGCTTGTCGCAATGGTCGCACTGCTGGCCCTTCTGGTCTATACAGCAGCAGTCGGCATCGGCAAGACAGGAACAGGTGCAGCGCGGAATATCATTCTCGGTCTGGATCTGTCCGGCGGTGTCAGTATCACTTATGAAGTCGTAGGCGACGAAACACCGTCTGATGAGGACATGAAAGACACCATTTACAAGCTGCAGCAGCGTGTGACCAGCTACAGCACAGAGGCTCAGGTATACCAGGAAGGTACGGATCGCATCAATATCGAGATTCCTGGTGTCAGCGATGCCAATGCCATCCTGACTGAGCTCGGCAAACCGGGATCTCTCGAATTCCGCCTGACGGATGGTACAGTAGTCCTGACCGGCACACAGGTTGCGACTGCTTCCGCGCAGGCGCAGCAGGACGAGCTTGGCAACCGTGAATATGTGGTAAAGCTGGAACTGAATGCAGACGGTGCTGAGGCTTTCGCAACAGCAACCTCCGAGAATGTCGGCAGTGTCATCGAGATCGTTTACGATGATGAGGTCATCAGTTCCCCGGTAGTGAACGAGGCTATCACAGGCGGTACGGCATATATTTCAGGTATGGCTGATATTGATGAGGCGCAGCAGCTGGCATCCTCCATCCGCATCGGTTCCCTTTCCCTGGAACTGGAGGAGATCCGCTCCAATGTAGTGGGAGCACAGCTGGGAGAGGATGCGATCCGTACCAGTTTGATTGCAGGTGCTATCGGCATTGTGCTGATCATTCTCTTTATGATCATTGTTTACGCGCTTCCGGGTGTGGTTGCAGGTTTCTCACTGCTGATCTACGTTGCAATGACACTGGTGGCTCTGAATGCATTTGATCTGACACTGACTCTGCCGGGTATCGCAGGTATCATCCTGACCATCGGTATGGCAGTGGATGCCAATGTTATTATCTATGCACGTATCCGCGAGGAGATCGCAGAAGGAAAGGCAGTGAAGTCTGCGATCAGAAGCGGTTTCCAGAAAGCGCTTTCCGCTATCCTCGACGGCAACATCACGACACTGATCGCAGCATTCGTGCTGAATATGATGGGAACCGGAAGTGTTAAGGGCTTCGCACAGACACTGGCACTCGGTATCGTACTTTCCATGATCACAGCTCTGGTTATTTCCAGGCTGCTTGTTATGGCGCTGTATGAAATCGGCTTCAGGGATGCAAAGTATTACGGTAAGGCAAAGACCTTCAGGAACATTGATTTTGTAGGAAAGAAAAAAGTTTTCTTTGCTATTTCACTGGCAGTGATCCTCGTGGAACCGGTATTTATGGGAATTAATTCCGCATCCGGAAAAGGTGCACTGAACCTGAGCATGGACTTCAAGGGAGGTACATCCACCAGCGTTATCTTCAACGAGGATCTGTCCATTGATGAGCTGGATGCAGATGTAAAGCCGATCTTCATGGATGTTACAGGTGATGCCGAGATCCAGACGCAGAAGGTGGCAGGCTCCAATGAGGTATTCATCAAGACCCGTGTGCTGACTGTGGAAGAGCGTGAAGAAATCTCTGCAGCACTTCAGGAGACATACGGAATTGAGAAGGGTGCTATCAACTTTGAAACTATTTCATCTACGGTCAGCAGCGAGATGCGTCAGGATGCGGTAATGGCTGTGATCGTTGCAGCATTGTGTATGCTTGTGTACATCTGGTTCCGGTTCAAGGATGTTCGATTTGCGAGCAGCGCCGTTATCGCACTGCTGCATGACGTGCTCGTTGTATTCGGATGCTATGCGGTGGTTCGTATTTCCGTGGGCAATACCTTTATTGCATGTATGCTGACTATTGTGGGTTACTCCATCAATGCTACGATCGTTATCTTTGACCGTATCCGAGAGAATCTGAAGCTGATGGAGAAGGCTCCGCTGGCTGAAGTGGTGAATGCAAGTATTACGCAGACACTGACAAGAAGTATTTATACATCCTTTACCACATTCCTGAGTGTGGCTGTGCTGTATGTACTCGGTGTGGCTACGATCAAGGAGTTCGCACTGCCGATCATTGTGGGTGTCGTTGCAGGCGGATATTCTTCCGTATGTATAACAGGTGCGCTGTGGTATGTGATGAAACAGTATACGTCGAAAAAAGCAGAAGCAAAATAGAGAATAACAGAATATTCGGAATATAGCGGAACAGAGTGAACGTCAGGGGCAAACAGTATGTTTCCATGATTCCGGTAAATATTGTCCGGGAATCCGGCACAGGAGAAAATTTTGTGTCGGATGCCCGGGCAATTTTTGGTTTATGGGGGTGTTTCCTGCGAAACAAAGGCTTTGCAGGATTCTTTTTATTTACACAATGGCGGAAAAAGGATAAGATATAAAAAAGAACGGATAGAAAAAAGAACAGACATGAAAAGGGATGAAACACTTTGAAAAAACGGGAAAAATGGTTTGTTGCTGCAAAGCGCGCTGATTTTCAGGCGATTTCGGCACGGTTTGGAATAGATCAGGTGACGGCGCGAATCATTCGCAACCGTGATGTGATCGGAGCGGAAGCAATACGGGAGTATCTGCATGGAGGAATGGATGTGCTGCATGAACCGGAGCGGATGAAAGGATGCCGGGAAGCTGCTGTACTGCTGCTCGAAAAGATTCATACCGGCGCCAGGATCCGTATTATCGGCGATTATGATATTGACGGTGTAAATGCCACGTATATTCTGCTGCAGGGCATCCGGCGGTGTGGGGGAAATGTGGATTACGAGATCCCGGACCGAATGAAGGACGGATACGGACTGAACCTGCATCTGATCGAACTGGCAGAGCAGGAGGCAGTCGATACTATTATTACGTGTGATAATGGAATTGCGGCACTTGACGAGATTACATATGCAAAGGACAGAGGGATGACTGTGATCGTCACGGATCATCATGAGCCGTTGTATGAAGGTATGGGCGAGACAGCAGAGGAGTCGGAAGAATATCCGGAACAGGGTGAAAATGAAGGAGAGCAGACCGCGAAGCGAGTGTACCGGCTTCCGCAGGCCGATATTCTTGTCAATCCGAAACAGCCGGAATGTGCGTATCCATATAAAAAGCTGTGCGGAGCAGCGGTTGCGTGGAAAGTAGTCTGTGCACTGTATCGTCTGGCAGGAATTGCTCAGAGTGAGGCAGAGGAGCTTCTTCCGTTTGCAGCTTTTGCAACGATCGGAGATGTCATGGATCTGGATGGAGAAAATCGGGTGCTGGTAAAAGAAGGACTGAAACGTCTGCGTCGGACTGAAAATCATGGTCTGCGTGCGCTGATCCAGGTCAATGGTCTGGAGATACAGAATATCAATTCCTATCATATCGGATTTGTCCTTGGACCGTGTATCAATGCAAGCGGCCGTCTTGACACTGCCAGACGCTCGATGAAACTGCTGCTGTCCGGGAGCTGCGATGAGGCTCAGGAGCTTGCCATGGCGCTGAAAATGCTGAACGATGAGCGGAAAAAGCTGACTCAGGAGGCAGTGGAAGAAGCACAGGAGATGATAGAGAACGGAACATATCAGAACGACCGTGTCCTGGTGATCTATCTGCCGCACTGCCATGAAAGCATTGCGGGAATCGTTGCAGGGCGCATCCGGGAGAGATATTACCGCCCGACTTTCGTCGTGACTGACGGAGAGACTTCTGCAAAAGGATCCGGAAGGTCGACAGAAGCGTATTCCATGTTCGATGAGATGGTGAAATGTCAGGATCTTTTCATCAAGTTCGGAGGTCATCCGATGGCGGCGGGATTTTCACTGAAGAAGGAGCGGATTGAGGAGATGCGCCGCAGACTGAATGAGAACTGTGCGCTGTCGGAGGCAGATCAGATGGAGAAGGTCAGCATCGATGTTCCGATGCCGATTGACTATATTACGGAAGGTCTTGTGGAGGAGCTGTCGGTGTTGGAGCCGTTCGGAAAAGGCAATGAGAAACCGCTGTTCGCCGAGACAGGACTGAGACTGTTGTCCGCACGTGTACTTGGAAAGAATGCGAATGTACTGAAATTCCGGGTCATCAACCGTGCCGGATGCACACTGGATGCCATGTATTTCGGAGAGTCGGAGGAAGTGCGGCAGTATCTGAGCGGAAAGTATGGAACTGCAGCTGTACGGGAACTGTTCTGGGGAAGAGGGACTGGGCTCGAACTGGATGTGACGTATTATCCGTCTGTGAATGAATATATGGGGCGCAGGTCACTGCAGATCGTGATCAAAAATTATCGCTGAACGGTCATAATCAGCCATTTTCATAAAAAATAATGTTGATAATTTGAATTTTTGGGAAAGATTTCTCTTTTTTTATTCTCGGTTTTGGGAATAATACAAAGTATAAAAAGGAGGAATTTACAATGGATGGAACTCGAATCAGACTTGCGGATGTATGCGAAGAATGGCTGGATATGAAACGACTGAGTGTAAAGCAGTCTACGTACGCGAGATATGTGCGCCTTATTCGGAATCATATTGTTCCTGAACTCGGTGAACTTACTCTGGGCCAGATTTCTTCATCCGTTATGAACACCTTTATCTACGGGAAACTTGAACACGGAAGACTGGATCATCTGGGAGCTCTTTCCGCCAAGACAGTGCGGGATATCAGTATAGTCCTCAAATCTGTATTGAAGTATGGAGAAGAGGAATATCGTGTCGGCCGGCTGGCGACCAACACAGTTCTGCCAAAGAAGAAAAAGCCGGTGCACGATGTCCTGACCGGATCGGAGCTGCGTCGTATGCGCGACTGGCTGATGGTCAATCAGAGCGATACCAGATGTACAGGATTACTGCTGTGTATGTATACGGGGATGCGGCTGGGAGAAATCTGTGCACTGCGCTGGAGTGATATCGATGTGAAACATAAGACAATCTGCATCAGTCATACCGTGCAGCGCATTTCAAACACGTCTCATATACCGGACTGTCAGAGGACAGGAACGGATGATCTGCCGCGGACTCTTATAGTCATGGATGAACCGAAATCAGTGTCATCTTTTCGGATCATTCCAATACCGGCAGAGATTTATCCCACCATTCGTGAGATGCATAAAGCAACCGGTGCGAACGGTTATTTTCTGACCGGTTCCGAGCGGTGTGTAGAACCCCGTAACTATCAGTATTTCTTCAAACGCATTCTGAAAAAAGCGGAGCTTCGAGATGTCAATTTCCATATCCTGAGGCATACATTTGCGACACGGTGTGTGGAGATGGGGATGGATGTCAAGACCTTAAGCGAAATTCTGGGACATTCCAGTACGAACATTACGATGAATTATTACGTACATTGTTCGATGGAATCAAGGAGAAAGCTGATGAATCGTTATAAGATATAAAAATATCGTGAAGCAAATGACTTCACGATATTTTTCTTTACATCTCTTTATTCTAGCACATCAACCCTGCATTGTAAAGTATTTGGGATAGTACAAAACTTAACCAATTTGTAGTAAAATACTCATATTTTATCAGAATTATTTCTCAAAAAACAGTCTTTGCATTTTTTAATCAATATTTTATATCACCCTTTCTTTTTTATAATCCCGGTCAGTTTTAATATGTATCTCTATTTTTTCGTGAAGTCATTTGCTTCACGAAATGAATGTGTTGAGGTGTTCAGATAATGGCCGGCAGCAGCTGTTACGCTATTACCACTGCCAGATTCGGTCTGCGTTCCGGTCACGATGACTGGCTGCGAGAGACTCAGGATCTGTACAATGCAGTTCTGGAATTTTATTACCATCTGTATCTGGATCGATTGCCGCAGGAACGCAATTCACAGAGTGCGATGCGGCAGCTTGAAAAGCTGACAATTGTCGGAAGAGACAGACAACCGGTAGAATATCCGATTCCGTGGGAGAAAGTTCCGCTTTATTTTCGCCGTGCGGCGATCAATGCAGCAGTGGCAGCCGGAAAGAGCTTTCTGGAGCGGGACGGACAGCGTGAGAGAACTGTGCATTTCGATGAATCTGTTACCTTTTACAAAGGAATGTACCGCGATTTCTGTGACACTTCCGTGTCTTTGAAGGTATGGACCGGTGCTTCCTGGAAGTGGCTTCACTGCCGTTTGTCCGGCAACCGGATTCCGGACGGGGGACAGAGCATGTCGCCGTCTGTAGTTCTGAAGACGGATGGAGCAAGACTGCATGTACCTGTGAAGATTCCGGTAGAAGATGGCCGGACTGCCAGTCAGCGTATGGAGGCAAAGGAGCGTGTCTGCTCAGTGATTTTTACGAACCGGAATGCGACAGCAGTCTGCTGCATTCTTGATGAAGCGGGAAATCAGATGAGTTCCTTCTATATTAAAGGTGGAAGAGAATACGCACATCTGTGTGCGCAGGTACTTCAGAAGATCGGGCGGTCGAAACAGTCATCCGGAGAGGATGGCAATCAGAAAGCCAACCGGAAATATTGGACGAAGCTGAAACATCTGAATGAGCATTATTCCCACATGTTTTCCAGGAAGATTGTGGATTATTGTCTGGAGCATGGGGCAAAGGTACTGGTACTGCCGAAGTTTGCAAAGCCATACAGTGATTATCTGATGATATCTGCAGGCAACTGGTCACCCCTTCATTTAAGTGTTCAGATTCGTGAGAAGGTAAAGTACAAAGCGTGGCAGAGAGGGATCGTTGTACTGGAAGCTGATGAACATTATATCAGCACGACCTGCAGTGTCTGTGGGGCAAAAGTGAAGCGAAGCGGCAGCGAATTCTGCTGCGAGCAGGGGCATCGTGGAGATGCTTATCTGAACATGGCACGAAATCTGGGAAACCGGTGCTGTGGGACATTCGGGAAACGCATGACATAGTCATGGTTTTTATAAAGCAGGAAACTGCAAAAAGGACGGTGTCTAAATGGCATTGTCTTTGGGTTGAACACCGCCTGCAGGGCCGGTCGAAGGGTCTGCGAAGAATGTGAACTGTCGTCAGATGACGGTGCGCGAGAGTGTTCGAAGTTATATTTAAAGAGAAGTTTTAAATCACATAAACAAATCAGATGAGAAGTTCAGATTACAGAAAGGAAATTCCTCAATATGAAAGGAATAATTTTGGCAGGTGGAGCGGGAACACGTCTGTATCCGCTCACAATGGTAACCTCAAAGCAATTGCTTCCAATCTATGACAAGCCGATGATCTACTATCCGCTTTCCACACTGATGCTGGCGAAGATCAGGGATATCCTGATCATTTCCACACCGGAAGATACACCGCGTTTTCAGGCGCTGTTGGGAGACGGACATCAGTTTGGACTGAATCTCAGCTATGCAGTTCAGCCGTCTCCGGATGGACTGGCTCAGGCATTCATTATTGGTGAGAGTTTTATCGGTGATGATGCGTGTGCAATGGTACTGGGAGACAACATTTTTTATGGAAATGGATTGAGCCGCAAGCTTGAGAGTGCTGTTCAGAGTGCGGAAGAAGGAAAAGCTTCCGTGTTTGGCTATTATGTCGATGATCCGGAGCGGTTCGGAGTGGTTGAGTTTGATGAGAAGGGCAGGGTACTGTCAATCGAAGAAAAACCGGTGAATCCGAAAAGCAACTATGCGGTGACCGGATTGTATTTCTATCCTGCCGGAGTATCTGAGATGGCAAAACAGGTGCAGCCTTCCAAACGGGGAGAGCTGGAGATCACCACATTAAATGATATGTATCTGAAACGCGGAAAGCTGAACGTGGAGATTCTGGGACGCGGATTTGCATGGATGGATACAGGGACAATGGACAGCCTGCTGGATGCGGCAGAATTCATTCGCATGGTGGAACAGCGTCAGGGAATGAAGATTTCCGCTCCGGAGGAGATCGCATACTGGTACAAATGGATCACGAAGGAAGAACTGCTGGCATCAGCAGAGCACTATGGCAAATCAATATACGGTAAGCATCTGCGCGCAGTTGCAGAGGGAAAAGTAAAGAGATAGGGATTGAGAGGTACATAATTATGACGATGTTTGTTACAGGAGGAGCCGGATTTATCGGCAGCAATTTTATTTTTCATATGTTGGAAAAGCATCCGGATGAGCGGATCGTTTGTCTTGATAAGCTGACGTATGCCGGGAATTTATCGACACTTGCACCGGTATTGAACAATCCGAATTTCCGTTTTGTTAAAATTGATATTTGTGACAGAGAAGCAGTGAACGGGCTGTTTGAAGAAGAACATCCGGATATTGTAGTGAACTTTGCTGCGGAGAGCCACGTTGACCGTTCGATAGAGAATCCGGGAATTTTTCTTCAGACAAACATTATGGGAACTGCCGTGTTGATGGATGCCTGCCGGAAGTATGGCATCACCCGTTATCATCAGGTTTCTACGGATGAGGTCTATGGAGACCTTCCTCTTGACAGGCCGGATCTGTTCTTCACAGAGGAGACACCGATTCATACAAGCAGTCCATACAGCAGTTCTAAGGCATCTGCTGACCTTCTGGTTCTTGCATATTATCGGACTTACGGACTGCCTGTGACGATCTCGCGCTGTTCCAACAACTATGGTCCGTATCATTTCCCGGAAAAACTGATTCCGCTGATGATCGCAAATGCTTTGAATGATAAACCTCTTCCGGTTTACGGAGATGGACTGAATGTCCGTGACTGGCTGTATGTGGAGGATCATTGCAAGGCGATCGACCTGATCATACATAATGGCCGTGTTGGAGAAGTATACAATATCGGCGGCCACAATGAAATGAAGAATATAGACATTGTAAAACTGATCTGCAGAGCACTGGGCAAACCGGAAAGTCTCATTACTCATGTTACGGACCGGAAGGGACATGATATGCGCTATGCGATCGATCCGACGAAGATTCACAGTGAGCTTGGCTGGCTGCCGGAAACGAAATTTGCGGACGGTATTAAGAAAACGATTCAGTGGTATCTGGATAACCGGGAATGGTGGGAGACCATTATCTCCGGTGAATATCAGAATTATTACGAGAAAATGTATGGAAACAGAGAGGCGCTGTCATGAACGGAACACTGATCGTGATCGAGGGTCTGGATGGAAGCGGCAAGGCAACACAGTCCAGATTGCTGTATGAAGCTCTGCTGGAGCAGGGAAAAGAGGTGCGAAAGGTGTCATTTCCTGATTATGGAAGCGATTCCTCTGCTCTTGTGAAGATGTATCTGAATGGTGAATTTGGAAAAGATCCGAACAATGTGAATGCGTATGCAGCATCTGCCTTTTATGCAGTCGACCGCTACGCCGGTTATAAAAAGGACTGGGGCAGATTTTATGAGGAGGGCGGAATTATCATTGCAGACCGCTATACGACCTCTAATGCGATCCACCAGTGCTCGAAGCTGCCGCAGGAGCAGTGGGGAGAATTCCTGGACTGGCTGTTTGAGTTTGAGTATGGTCTGTTGGGAATTCCGGCACCGGATATTGTGATCTATCTGCAGGCAGATACCGGGGTCAGCCAGAGTCTGATGACCGGTCGTTATCACGGTGATGAGAGCAGAAAAGATATTCACGAGAGCAATCTGGAATATATGAACCGTTCCGCTCAGGCGGCTGCGTTCTGCAGCAGGAAGCTCGGCTGGAAGACGGTGCATTGTGTAAAGGACGGTACGATGAGAGGAATCGAGGAGATTCATCAGGAAATCCTGAATCATATCTCATGACCGGCTTTATACAGAAAAGCAGATAATATATGAAGTGTGCCGGAGGAAACACACAGGGAACAAAACTTCCGCGCGAAGAAGGATAGAGAAAGAAAACAGCCGCATGGAATGCGGTGGGGAGGAAAACATGTCAATTTATGTTACAAGATCTTCCATGCCCAGTCTGGAGGATTATATCGAAGAAATAAAGCCTATTTTTGAGAGCCGTCATCTGACAAATATGGGGCCTGTATATAAGAAATTTCAGCATCAGCTGATCGATTATCTGCAGGTGCCGGAGCTGTCTCTGTTCGTGAACGGACATATGGCACTGGAAATGGCGATTCAGGCACTGGATCTTCGGGCACCGGAAGGTGAAGTCATTACAACACCGTATACATTTGTATCGACCGTTCACGCGATCGTCCGCAATGGTCTCAAACCGGTTTTCTGTGATATCAGACCGAATGACTATACGATGGATCCGGAAAAGATCGAGGCACTGATCACGGATAAGACGGTTGCAATTATTCCGGTGCATGTCTATGGAAATCTGTGTGATGTTGAGGCGATTCAGGAGATAGCAGATCGCCATAATCTGAAAGTTATTTATGATGCGGCGCATGCATTCGGAGCTACATATAAGGGAACAGGTGTCGGCAATTTCGGTGATGCCTCCATGTTCAGCTTTCATGCGACGAAAGTATTCAATACAGTCGAAGGCGGAGCAGTAGCTTTTAAAAATTCTGCATATTGTGAGAAGCTGCATGAACTTAAGAACTTCGGTATCCACGGACCGGAAGATGTTCTAGCTGTCGGAGGAAATGCAAAACTGGATGAGTTCCGTGCAGCTATGGGTATCTGCAATCTGAGGAGAATGGATGAGTGCATATCGGCACGTGCAGCAGTTGCAGCCAGATATAATGAGAGGCTGCAGAATGTTCCGGGAATCCGTTTGTGTCAGCCGCAGAAGGATGTTACGACAAATTATGCGTATTTCCCGGCATATTTTGATGAAGCTGTATTCGGAAAGAGCCGCAATGACGTATTTGAGTCATTAAAGCGGAACGATATTTTTGCAAGGAAATATTTTTATCCGGCAATCAATGAAATGAGCTGCTATAAGGACAGTTATCCGCAGAATACACCGATTGCTCACGACGCGTCCATGCATATTCTGACATTACCGATGTATGAGGAACTGGCGCTGGCAGACGTGGATCGTATCTGCGATGTGATTTTAGGTTAAGAGTAAATGATATGAAAACAGAACAGATGAAGAGTACAGAACGGGTGCTGAGACCCGATATTGCAAATGTCCGGGTAAGTAATACTTTTTATGCCAGATATGTAAAAAGGCTTCTGGATATTTTACTGTCACTGGCGGCTATCATAGTAACTTTGCCGATCAATGTGATTATTGGCTGTATTACCTTTTTTGATGTAGGAAGACCCGTCTTCTTTCATCAGAAAAGAGTGGGAAAAGATCTGCAGCCGTTTACTATTGTCAAATTCAGAAATATGCGGGATACGCGCGATGAAAACGGGGAACTGCTGCCGCCGGACGAAAGAGTGACAGAGTTCGGCAAGTTCGTCAGAAAGACAAGCCTGGATGAGCTGCTGAATTTCTGGAGTATTTTAAAGGGAGATATGTCTCTGATCGGTCCCAGACCGCTGCTTGCTGAATATACACCGTATTATACGGAACACCAGCTTATGCGCCATGCTGTCAGACCGGGACTGGAATGTCCGTCTCTGGTCAGACGGGATCATTCCCGCACCTGGGCAGAACAGTTCGAGGATGATGTCTGGTATGTTGAAAATGTTTCATTTGTTACAGACTGCCGTATGGTCATTGCTTTAGTGAAGCTTGTTTTTGATAAAAAAGAACTCAAAAGAAGAAGCGGAGCATTGCGTGGCAGATTCGATGACGAGTGTGAGGCAATGAAAGAATGTGCGGCGACAGATAATGAAGCTGCAATTTGAGGATAGCGGGGTGGGAAAATGATTTTAGGCATTTACGGAACCAATGGAATGGGGCGTGAGCTGAGGGAAATCGCATTGCTGATCAACAGCAGAACGCCGAGATGGGAAAAGATTGTTTTTATTGATGATACAAAAGAAGTCGGAGAGCTGAAGGGCTGCGAAATGATGCCTTTTGAGGAAATTCGGAAGAAATATTCACCGACTGAGATGGAGATCACGATTGGCATGGGAGAACCGGCATATAAGGATATGATCTGGAAACGTGTGAAAGCGGCAGGATACTTTCTGGCAACGATCATTCATCCAGATGCGGAAGTGGTTCCTTCCGCCACACTTGGTGAAGGTGTGGTAGTAAGAAAAGGAGCACTTGTTTCTTCGGACAGTGTTGTTGGAAATAACGTCATTATCCAGAGCTATGTAGTGGTAGGCCATGATGTTGTTGTCGGGGACAACTGCCAGATATCGAGTTTCACGGATGTTGCCGGTCATTGTAAAGTCGGCGACCGCGTTTTTATCGGTCTTGGTTCCTGTATCAAGGAGGAAACGGTTATCGGTGATGATGCAATTATCAGCATGGGTGCAGTCGTTATGAAAGATGTGGCTGAGGCCGATGTTGTGATGGGCAATCCGGCGCGTACATTCGGGAAAAATACGGATAAAAAGGTGTTTAAATAATCGGAGGGAAGAACAATGACAAATCTTGAAAAGTATAACAATGTTTTTACAGAGATTTTCGGTGTGGATGCATCTGCACTGAACGAGGGATTCACGTTCAGTGAGATCGGAGCATGGGATTCCATGACGCATATGACACTGATCACAGAGCTTGAGGATGCCTTTGATGTAATGTTTGAAACAGATGATATTATTCATTACGGCTCTTATCTGAACGGTATTGAGATTCTGAAGCGCTACGGTGTGGAGTTTGAATAAAGGAGAAATGTATGAGCGAATTGTTGAAAGATAAGGTCTGTATCATTACAGGTGCCGGCCGGGGTATCGGACAGGCGATCGCAGAACTGTTTGCGGAAAATGGTGCAGTTGTCTATGCGAATGATCTGAGAGAAGGCTGTATGGCGGAATGGGAAGAAGAGTGCAGAGGAAAATTTTCCGGCTGCATCAGACCGGTCTATTTTGATATCACGGATGAACAGCAGGTCAAGAACAGCGTAATGCAGATAAAGAAGGAATGCGGACACATTGACGTTCTTGTCAACAATGCCGGTGTGGAATTCAATGAACTGATCGGTATGATCTCAGAAAAGAATATGGAAACTATGTTCCGGGTCAACGTATTCGGTACGATCAATATGCTTCAGATGGTCAGCCGTGTTATGGGCAGACAGGAGAGCGGCGGAAGCATCATTAATATCTCCAGTATGGTAGGCCTGCGCGGAAACAGAGGACAGCTGGTATACTCCGCTACAAAGGGAGCTGTTATCAGTCTGACCAAATCGGCTGCAAAGGAACTTGCACCGAAGAATATCCGTGTTAACAGCATTGCACCGGGGTTGACAAAGACCAAAATGATGGAACAGGCTGATCCTGAAAAATTACAGTCAAGAATCAATAATGTTTGTATGGGCAGACTGGCACAGCCGATCGATATAGCGAACGGATGCCTTCTGCTTGCTTGTGATTTGGCAGGTTATATTTCGGGACAGGTACTGCCGGTGGATGGCTGTACGATTATGTAGATAAAGAGGTAGTTGCTTATGTTTCTTGAAATTGATAAACAGATACCGAACAAAATTGCATTGGAAGACGACAGCAGAAGAGAGGTAAGCTACGGTGAACTGACAGAGCGTTGTCGGGAGCTGATAGACCTGGATATTCCGCGCTGTGTTGCATTTATCCTCTGCGAGAATACCTGCGGTGCGATGACAGCGGTATGTGCATGTGAAAGTGCTCATATTGTACCGCTGGTGATCAGCGCTGCCATGGATCAGGAGCTGCTTCATACACTGCTGGAAACATATACTCCGGCTTATCTTTTTGTGCCGGAGCGAATGAAAGAGCAGTTCGGAGATAAAGTGATCTGGACGGTTTATGATTATGTGATGATTCAGACTGATAATGAACCGTATCCGATCAACGACAGGCTCTCTCTTCTGATGACAACCTCCGGTTCTACGGGAAGTCCGAAGCTGGTGAGATATAAATATGGCAATCTGGAAGCAAATGCAAAGAATGCTGCAATCGGTTTCAAGTGGCAGGATGACGAGAGATCACTCTGCGATCTGCCGATTCAGTATACGATGGGACTGAATGTCATTAACAGTCATCTGGTCATCGGTGCTACAGCCGTTTTGACGACCTGCAACCTTATGAGTGCGGAGTTCTGGACGATCATGAAGGAAGGCGGCATTACCAATTTCTGCGGTGTTCCGTTCAGTTACGAAGTATTTTTCAGATTGAGATTTGAACGTATGGATCTTCCGAGTCTTCGTACTCTGTGCGAGGGCGGCGGCAAACTGACGGACAAGCGCTTTCAACAGCTTGCAGAATATGCGCAGAGAACCGGAAAGCGTTTCTGTCCTTCTTTCGGAACTACAGAGACAAGTGCCCGGATGGCAGTTCTGCCGGCTGAGCTGGCAATGGAAAAGACCGGAAGTATCGGAAGAGCAATTCCGGAAGGAGAGCTTTTTCTGCTTGATGCCAATGGAAATGAAATCGCTGAAATGGAGGCAGACGGCGAATTAGGATACCGGGGGCCGAATGTTACGATGGGATACGGAATCTGCCGGGAAGATCTGCTGAAGGGCGATGAATGGCAGGGAGAATATCATACCGGTGATATTGCACACAGAGACAGTGATGGCTGCTATTACATTATCGGAAGAACCAGCCGTTTTCTGAAGCTCTACGGCATGAGAGTGAGTCTGGACCGGTGTGAGCTGTTCATCAAAACAGAATTTGAAATCGAATGTGCCTGCGCGGGTACGGATGATAAGATGGAAATCTATATTACGGATGAAGCGTATAAAGACAGGATCATTCCGTTCATCAGCAAAAAGACAAATCTTCAGCCTGCGTCGTTCCGGCTTCATGTAATTGATGAAATACCGAAAAATGAAAGCGGAAAAATAAAGTATATTGCTTTGAAGGACATGTAGAATTATGGTGAATATTGGCGGTAACGGACGTCTGCGGATAAAATTCAGCACAGGGATGAGCAGCGATCAGTTTGCGATTGCTGCTGCTGTTTTATGCTTCAGCAGTGCTGCCTGGCGATTCGTTCTCAATAATACAGTAGGAAAAATAGGGCTGAGTTTTGCAGTTGAGCCGATTTATGTCGCACTGCTTATAATCATGGTGCTGCTGAGCGTGCTTACTGATAAAAGGCGAAGAAAGCTGTTTGGTGTATTTGTCGGTATTTTTGTTCTGGTTGCTGCTTATTTCGGCATGACATTGCTGATGCATCCGGATTATGAATACTATTATATGCGGGAAACAGTCGGAATATGGGATGAACTTTTCAGTCCGGTTACAGGATGCATCTATGCTTTGCTGGTGGTACTGCTGTGCAAAAAAGCGGATTGTGTCTGGACAGCACTTAAATGCAGTGCGTGGATCGATCTGGCATATTATTCAATCCGTGTGCTGCTGGCAAGCCGTGCAGGGCATTGGACCGGTTATGATGCGATGGGAAATGTCATTGATACTTCGTATGATCTTGGTGTCGGATACAGTATTATGTTCATCACGATCATCTTCCTGTGCAAGTACAGCGAGAAGAAGAAAACGGTGGATCTGCTGGCCATGATATATTCACTTGCCCTTGTTTTAAACAATGGTTCCAGAGGAGCATTGATCTGCTTCGGATTGTGCGTTATTCTGCTGATCGTCTGCAAAGACGGTGCACAGCAGAGAACATTAAAGCAGAAGATAAAGGTCATGCTCCTGATATGCGCAATCCTGATATTCGTGTTCACCTTTGATAAGATTATCATAGCTGCAGGCAATCTGCTGAGCAGTGCAGGTCTGGAGTCCAGAACAATTAATGCCATGGTTTCAGGAACACTGCTGGAGGATAACGGCCGGAACACGATAACAGAGCATGCCGTGATTGCGATTCAGGAAGGCGGACTGTGGGGCCTGGGTGCATACGGTGACCGTCCGTACATTGCTCCGTATTACTGGTGGGGATACAGCCACAACATCATTCTGGAGATGATGTGTGACTTCGGAATGATCTTAGGACCGTTATTGATAGCAGGCCTGGCAGCAGTGCTGCTGCGGGTACTGTCTGCGCGCAAGAGCAACGCATACAGATACGTGTATATCGCATTGTTCAGCATTTGCGGAAAGCTTATTGTTTCTGATACGATCTGGGGTTATCCGCAGTTCTGGGCAATATTGGGCATTATCCTGCTGTATCCGTATGAAGTGAAAATTAACGGGTTCATTTCCAAAAAGGAGAGAGTGAAATGGAAACGAAATGTAAGGTAAGTGTTTGCTGTCTGACGTATAATCATGAGAAATACCTTGCACAGGCACTGGATTCCATGCTTGCACAGAAGACAGATTTCAAATATGAGATAATCGTATTGGACGATGCATCCAGAGATCAGACGCAGCGTATCATTAAGGAATACTGTGAACGATATCCGGAAATCGTGAAATGCGTTCTGCAGAAGGAAAACCAGTTTTCCAAAGGCATTCCGATCGTGAATCAGATTTTTTATCCGCTGGCGCAGGGGCAGTATATCGCCTACTGTGAAGGAGATGATTACTGGACGGATGAAAACAAACTGCAGGAGCAGGCGGATTTTCTGGACAGTCATCCGGAATATGTAGCCTGTTCCCATGAATGCTGGGAAGTAAATGAGAATGGTGAGAAAATTACAGACTATTATTTTAACGGCTGTTACAAGAAACACTATGATCTGAAACTGCATTGTAACTGGCAGATACTGTCCGGTCAGACGGCCACACTGATGCATCGCAAACCGGCATTTGAGATTGTGGATCAGGATGCACTTGATGCACTTGGAAAGCTCAGAATTACCGGAGATGTTAAAAAGACAGCAGTTCTGGTTCAGAGCGGACCTATGTACCACACAGGCAAGGTAGCGAGCCATCATCGTCGGGTTTACAGCGGAAATGACAGCTGGAGTGCGACAACGGCGAAAGACAATCTGCGGATTTTTTATTTTGATGCACTGGATGAACTGGCGGAATATATTGAACGATATTTCGGAAGAAAAATTTCCTACGATGGGTTCAAAATCAAAATGACGATCACTTCTCTGTATTTATATATTTTGGACCGGAAACCGGAAAAACTGGAGACTCTGAAATATATGTACAACGGTGTCATACATTATCCGTTCATACACCTCAAGCTGATAAAAATGTTCATTGAACTTCCGTTTGTAAGAATGAAGATTAAATTCAGCAGAATGAAGAACCGTCATTTAAATCAAAAAGGAAAGAATGAATGCAAATGAATTCAGAACAGAAGCTTGAAAAAGAAAGCAACAGCAAGAAAACAATAATCAGCGGTCTGTTTTGGCGATATGGCGAACGGACATGTGCCCAGGGGGTTCAGTTCATCGTATCAGTCGTACTGGCCCGTTTGCTGACACCGAATGAATACGGTGCAGTTGGTCTGATCACAGCACTGATCGCAGTTGGAAATGTTTTTGTACAGGCCGGATTCGGAAATGCTTTAATACAGAAAAAGGATGCCGATCAGACCGATTTTTCGTCTGTGTTTTACATCAGCGTTGGACTGGGTGTCGTGCTTTCTTTATGTGTTCAGTTCGCGGCACCGTTCATTGCTGATTTTTACAGGCAGCCGAATCTTGCCAATCCGATAAGAGTTCTTTCACTAATGCTGATTCTTGCCGGCATTAACAGCGTGCAGCAGGCATACGTCTCACGCAAAATGATATTTAAGAAATTCTTTTTTGCAACAATTATCGGAACCGTTATTTCTGCGTTTGTCGGTATCGCTCTTGCATATATGGGATATGGCATATGGGCACTGGTCGCACAGCAGCTGACAAATCAGTTGATTGATACTCTGGTGCTCTGGTTCACAGTAAGGTGGAGACCGAATCTGTGTTTTTCCGTAGACCGTATAAAAAGGCTGTTCGGATTTGGTTGGAAACTGCTGGTATCCAGTCTGATCGATACGATCTACAATAATCTGTATACATTTGTTATCGGTAAAGCATACAGTGCTGATGATGTTGGATATTATAACAGGGGGAAAAATATTCCCAACATGGTCATCACGAACATTAATTCTTCTATACAGAGTGTGCTGTTTCCGGCAATTTCCAAAGTGCAGTCAGACAGAGAACGTGTAAAGACTCTGGTCAGAAGATCAATCATGACCAGTACGTTTCTGATTTTTCCGTGTATGGCCGGACTGGCAGCTATTGCCAGACCGCTGACGATCATTCTGCTGACCGAAAAGTGGCTGCCGTGTGTTCCGCTTATGCAGTTCTGCTGCTTTGTCTATGCATTCTGGCCGATTCATACGGCGAACCTGCAGGCGATCAGTGCTCTTGGACGCAGTGACATTTATCTGAGCCTGGAAGTACAGAAAAAAGTGGTCGGGGTTGCAATTCTTGCAGTAACAATTCCTATGGGAATTTATCCTATGATGGTGGGAAGATGCATCAGCACCGTTATTTCTGCATTTCTCAATGCGAGACCGAATAAGGAACTATTCGGATACAGCTTCAAAGAGCAGATAAGAGACATTATCCCTTCTTTCATATTGAGCCTTGTGATGGCAGGGATCGTGGTTTCTGTAAATCTGTTGAACTGGAATGTGTGGGTAACACTGGTTATCCAGGTGATAGCAGGAGCCACTGTTTATATAGGGGGTGCCAAGTTATTGCGTCTGGAGAGTCTGGAATTTGTTCTGGTCACAGTGAAACAATTTATAAAAAAGAAATGAGGGTGAGGGATTTATGAGCAAAAACTGTTACAGAAAATCGATTGCCATGCTTGCAGCCGTGTTTCTTGCAATGGGAATCGCAGATCAGAGCAGTGTGTATGCGGAGGAATCAGAGACTGCTGTATCAGAGGAGATAATTGATACAGCGGCATCTGAGCAGGAATCGGATACACAGGCAGCTGATGAAGAAGAAAGTATGGCTGCAGAAACAACTGACGGCGAAACGGATCAGGGGGATACGCAGGAGAAGGCTGACGGTGATACAGAGGTATCCGGTGTATTGGTGTATGATGCGAAAATGTCTGAAAACAGTGAGACTGAATCTGAGATATTTGAAGCGCAGCAGGAAGAGAAACTGACTGTCTGCGAAGTGGCTGTATACAGCACGGCTGAATACACCGGTCTGGTGGAAATTGATGGCAACTGGTATTACTATCAGGAAAATGGTACGGTCAAGAAAGGATATTTGAATCTTGACGGAACAAAATATTATTTTGATCTTGAAACAGGAGCGGCTATTACCGGCTTTAAAGAACTTAACGGTTATACATATTACTTCACACCGCAGGGTGCTTTGACAGGCCTGCAGGTGATTGACGGACAGACTTATTATTTCAGTGCCGGTAATGTGATGCAGACAGGTTTTAAAGTGCTGGATGAGGGCCGTTTTTATTTTGATGAGAGTACAGGTGCTGCAATCACAGGTTTCAAAACGATTAACGGAAATACGTATTATTTTCAGGGGGGTGCAGGCGCAGCGAGCGGTCTGACTTCAATAGACGGAAATCTGTATGCATTCAGCGCCACTTACAATACAATGCTTACGGGACTCCAGACAGTTGACGGAGCCAAATATTACTTTGATCCGGATACAGGAGCTGCCCAGTTCGGAATGATTACCATTCCGCAGGGGTATACATATCTTTTTACTGAACAGGGAGTTCTGACCGGCTGGCAGAACTATAATGGAAAGACATATTACTGCCTTGAATCCGGAAGTGCTGTGAGTGGTTTTTATACGCTGAATGGAATCAGATATTATTTTGATGAAGAAACGTATGAACGCAGGGACGGCTTTTTTACCGTGGATGGAAAGACCTATTATGGCGATGGTGAAAATGGTTTAAAGACGGGATTTCTCACGGCAGACGGAAAGCTCTATTATTTTTCCGGCGATAATACGCTGAAAACGGGATATTTAAATTCTGACGGTGTGAAATACTATTTTGATCTGACGACAGGAGCTGCAATCACCGGATTCAAAACGCTTAGCGGGTATACGTATTACTTTACCCCCCAGGGAGCTCTGACAGGACTGCAGGTGATCGATGGTGATACATATTATTTCAGTTCGGGAAATGCAATGCAGACCGGTTTTAAGGTGCTGGAAGAGGGCAGATTCTATTTTGATGAAACGACAGGTGCTGCAGTCACCGGCTTTAAAACGATCAACGGAAATACGTACTACTTCCGGGGCGGAGAGGGTGCAGCGAGCGGTCTGACTTCAATAGAAGGAAAGTTGTATGCATTCAGCACAACATATAATACAATGCTTACGGGACTTCAGACGATTGACGGGGCAAAGTATTACTTTGATCCGGCTACCGGAGCAGCCGAGCTCGGCATTTTTACAACACCTCAGGGATATACTTACATTTTTACCGAGAATGGTGTTCTGACCGGCTGGCAGACTTATGAGGGAAAGACTTACTACTGTCTGACTACCGGCAGTATGGTCAGCGGATTTTATACAGTTGATGATGTTCGTTACTACTTTGATCCGGATACGCATGTCAGAATGGATGGATTTTTCTATATTGATGAAGGAATCTATTATGGGGATTACGAGAACGGTGTCCTGCATGGACTGCAGGAGATTGACGGAAAATACTATTATTTTCTCGGACTCGGAAGTGCTGTGACAGGATGGAACTGGATTGGAAGCAATCTGTATTATTTTTCACCTGAGACTGGGGCTGCATTGACAGGCGAGCAGGTGATCGACGGAGCGAATTATACATTCGATGAGAATGGTGTTCTGTCCAGAAGTGTATTTGTTACGATAGACGGAAAAATCTATTATCTGACAGAGGAAGGCCTGATGGCAAAAGGCCATGTCTGGATTGATGACCGCTATTATTACTTTGACGAAGAGACAGGGGAAGTGGTTACCGGTATTGTCTATCTGGAAGGCAAAGGATATTATTACTTTGACGGAGTAAACGGAGCGAGCGGCGGATTTAAGGAAATTGACGGAGCTTTGCATTACTTTTATGTAGCAGAGGGCAGTGTTGGAAAGATGGCTCAGGGGATTGTCCGTGTCAATGATATTCTGTATGATTTTGACTGGACGACAGGAGCTCAGGTCACAGGACTTGTACAGGCGGGAACAGAAAAGTGGATGTACTTCCTGGAGAACGGCGGCTGTGCAAGCGGCTTGCAGGCAATCGACAGCAGACTGTACTATTTTGATCCGGACAGCGGAACCAATGTTTCAGGCTGGCTTGAAGTGGACGGAAATATGTATTACTTCAGTCCGTACGCATTAAAGGATCAGTTCCTGACCACAGACAATAATACATATTATCTGGATGGTGATGGTTACAGGGTCACAGGACTGCATTCTGTTGAAGGGAAATTATACTATTTTAACTCCAATGGAGTCATGCAGACAGGAAAGCAGACGGTTGACGCGGTCACATATTATTTCGATGAGGAAACAGGAGCAGCTGTGACCGGACTGGTCGAGCAGGGCGGTTACGAGTATTATTATGACGGAGCAAACGGACTGCGGACCGGATTTGTCACGGTTGATGATGACACTTACTATTTTTCTGCAAGCGGAATCATGCAGAAAGGTCTGCTCCAGATCGGGGAAAAGCTTTATTATTTCGATCCGGATACAGGAGCTGCCTATACCGGTCTCGTTGCACCCGGAAACGGAGCGACCTATTATTTTGATGGAAAGAACGGAACAGGCAGCGGTTTCCAGACTATTGACGGGAAACTCTATTTTGTAAATGATGACGGTACTCTGAAGACCGGTTTCTATCGGGCCAGCAGTACGAAAGCCTATTACTTTTCGACGGATACGGGTGCTGCTGAAAGCGGTATGATGAAACTGGGAACGAGCACTTACTATTTTGACGGTGCTGATGGGTCTCATTCCGGCTGGCTTCATTTAAATGGACAGGATTACTATTTTTCATCACAGGGCATTATGCAGACCGGTGTCGTGACGATCGGCAGTCAGCGGTATTACTTTGACAAGAATACCGGTGCCGTTTATACAGGATTTGTAAAGCCGTGGGCCGGCTCCGACTATATTTACTATTTCGATGGAAAGAATGGAGTCTTAAAGGGGCTGCAGCTGATTGACGGCAGTCTGTATTACTTCCATCCGACAACAGGTGTCATGCAGCACAAATCTTATCGGGATACTTCGACAAATACACTTTATTATTTCGACGAAGTTACAGGACAGGCTATTACAGGCTTTAAGCATCCATGGAGCGGATATTCCTATTTTTACTATTTTGACGGTGCCAGGGGTGCACAGACCGGATATCAGGAGATCAACGGAAACCTGTATTATTTTAACAGTGCAGGCATTATGCAGACCGGATTCCGGAAGGACGGAGACAATCGTTTCTATTTTGATCCGGAGACCGGAGCTGCACAGTATGGACTGATCAAATGCGGTCAGTATACGTATTGCTTCCAGCCAGGCGGGGCAACATTGAAAGGAATACAGAAGGTTAACGGCGTAACGTATTATTTTAATGAGAACGGTGTTGTGCAGTACGGATATCGGAAGCTGGACGGCAAGAATTATTTCTTTGACCGTGAGACGGGACAGCAGGTGATCGGTCTCACTGTGATAAACGGAACCACACTGTATCTGCTGCCGGAAGGCGGAACCGCTGATCTGTCACAGCAGAAGACCGCGCTGGAAAATGCAAAACAGAGTGAGGATGGTTTTTATACAGTTTCCGGAATCAGCTACTATGTGAAAGACGGCGATTTCCTTAAGGGTCTACAGTCTGTCGACGGAAATAACTATTATTTCGATGAGACTAATGGCGCTATGCAAAGCGGAATAATCGAGATAGACGGATGCAGATACTATTTTGATGAAGCTACAGGAGCAATGCAGTATGGTCTGAAAACAGTCAACGGAAGTCTGCTGTACTTTGATCCGGAAACGGGTAGCTGTACGACCGGGTTTGTCACAATATCCGGTAAGACCTATCTTATGCTGGAACAGGGTGGACAGCAGACCGGCTGGTACTGCTACACAGACACAAATAAAAAACTGTACTTTGATTCAGATGGTGTTATGCAGACCGGCTGGACGGTAATCGGGGATGCTGTTTATTATTTTGCAGAGGATGGTACGATGCAGACCGGTTTGCAGCAGATTGACGGAAAGACTTATGGTTTTTCGACCGGAAACGGTCAGATGCAGACCGGATTTGTATACCTGGAAGGTGCATACCGGTATTTTGATAATGATGGAGTAATGTGCACAGGAATTATCAGTGTAGAGGGTACTACCTATTATTTTGATCAGGACGGAGTGAGACAGAGCGGCCTGCAGACCCTTGACGGAAAAATCTACTGCTTTTTACCGGAGGGCGGATTTAAGACAGGTTATGCTGTAGTGAACTCAGTGCCGTACTATTTTGATGAGTCTACCGGGGAAGCTCTGAGCGGTATCTTTGCTGCGGGCGACCATATCTGTTGCTTTAAGAGCACCGGCGGATATGCAACCGGTATTCAGAAAATCAATGGTACAACGTACTATTTCAGCACGGCGAATGGAAATATGCTGACGGGTATCCGCAAAGTTTCCGATTCCTATTATTACTTTGATACAGAAACAGGAGCTTTGAAAACGGGGCTTCATGCAGTGGGAGGAAGATATTTCTATTTCGCACCTACGAGACAGACGGGACTTCAGACAGTCGATGGCAATGAGTATTATTTCTCTCCGAATACGGGTGCTGCCGCAAAGGGACGCGTTACGATTGAAGGTGTGGAATATTTCTTTGATCTGGATACCTGTGTTCGCAGGCTCGGCTGGGTGACGATCGGAGAATATGAGTATTATTTTACCGAAAATGGTCTGTTAACAGGATTCCAGGAGATGGAAGGAAATCGATACTGCTTCCGAAGCAATGGTTCACTGGTAAAGGGTCTGATGGTACAGAATGGACTGATCTACTATTTTGATGCGAAGACCGGTGAACAGCAGACAGGTATCGTGCATATCCCGGGATATGATTACACCTATTATCTGCAGGAGGATGGAACGGTGCTCACTGGACTGCAGACGATTGAAGGCGCAGCATACTTCTTCAGTGATTCCGGACTGATGTATACCGGACTCAGATCATTTAAGGTTGGAGAAAATGAAGCAAAACTGAGATATTTTATGCCGGACAGCGGTAAGATGGCTGTTGATTGCCAGCTGAGGATTGAAAGGGTATTATATACCTTCGACAGTGAAGGATATGCAACTGTTACGGCGGAGGATGATAATAATCTGTCCAGGATCTTTGCAGAAGGATACAAATATTTAGGCGCACCGTATTCCTATGATGAAGCCACAGGAGTTCACTGCAGCCGCCTGATCGCTTATGCGCTTTCGGCAATTGATATGGAGCTGTATCCGTTATCTGAAACACAGCTTTACAATTTCAGATCGAGCGGTGAATATGAACTGATTTATGATCCGGCAGAATTCAAGGCCGGCGATCTGATTTATTACATTAATCTGAATTGCGGCAATGTAGACTGTACGCATCAGAATGAAATCCATCATGTAGGTATTTACCTTGGCAATGGGGATATTCTGGAAGCAAATGTGGATGAGGGTGTACTGGTACGTAAGATGAATGAAGTGAGTACATACTTTATCTACTGTGCAGTAAGAGTTCTTGAGTAAGATATCAGGAAAGTCAGAACGGGAGAGACCATCCGGTCTCTCCCGTTGCGAATTTTATTTCAGAACAAGTCCTTCATGCATCGTGTATGCCATCAGAACTTTTCGTGTATAATTCCTGCTGATATGCAGTCGGGTGCCGTCTAGAAGAAGGATCTCTGTTCCATTGATTCCGCTGATCTTATGCAGGGATACCAGACAGCTCTGACTGCACTGAATAAATCCATAAGGGGCTAGCAGAAGGATTTCCTGACTCAATGTACCGTATTTCTGAAATTCCCCGTCAGCCGTAAAAATCGTGATGGCATGTCCGTCGATCCGCAGATAATGAATCTCATTAATGCTGACCTTGTGAACGTTTCCCCTGGATTTGCATAAATATGTCTGCTGCTGACCGGCATACTGCTGCATTGCGTTGCGCAGACCGGCAGTTCCGTATGTTTTTAAAAATTCGCAAAGTTCCTCGTATAAAGTCTGATTGTTCGATAGTTCCTGTAACCAGTCCATAGACACCTCCGTATGCCGTTTTTAAGTATAACGGATGAGGAGATGAAAAATAATGACAAAATGCGGAAAAAATCGGGAAATGTCCGGATATGCTGCAAAGACTACCGGATATGCTGCAAAGTACAACATATTCAAGAAGAGGCGGGAACTTTTTCTGCTTTTATGGAAAGGAATGCAGATGCAGAAAGATTCTGCGGGCATAAAAAGAGGCTGCTGTTTCGCAGCAGCCCCGTAAGATTATGCGTGATCAGTCATGACGTTCGTCCGTATTTTCGTAGGTCTCACAGTATCTTGCCGCAAATGCGGGCGGTTCATCATGAACATACAGATGCGAAATATCTCCGAAAGCATTCATGCGGAAGGATGCAATGCCTTTTCTGCGTTCCTCCGTGGTGATGGTTGTAACAGAAGTCGGGGCTGCGCACATTCCATGCCACAGCACCATTGGTGATGCACCGATCAGATGACTGATCAGTACACATTCCAGTCCGAAGTGGCAGAAGAATGCAATCGTATCATTGTTGGACCGCTCCACGCGATAGCAGTGCCCGTCGCGCACATATCCGTATCCGGCCAGCAGTTCATCAAACTTTGCGGTTACACGGTCATATTCCTCACGAACATTTCCGGCCTGCAGGATATCCGTATCACTCCAGGTATCCTTATCATAGTGGTTTTCGCGGGCGGTCCAGTCCTGAGGCAGCCAGTCCCAGCAGACACGGGCGCGTTCTCCGTCGGGACGGATAATGCGCGGCGGAAACTCCTTCAGCCATTCCAGTTCCGTAGCGGTACGGTTCATTTTCTGTAAAGTAAATGAAGCGGTATCTTTGGCGCGTCCTAGCGGGGAGACGTAAATATCGCGGATATCCAGTCTGGAAATACGTTCAGAAAGATATCTTGCTTCGCGCCATCCCTTTTCGGTCAGGGAGTCAATAGAGTAGTCAGGGTCGCCGTGACGTATGATCAGTAATTTCATTGTTTCCTCCTTATGTGTACAGGATGCAGGTGACAGAACACGTTCTGTGCAGACAGTATAACATTTTGGCGAAAAGATGAAAACTGAAAATTCCAATATTTTGATGACAGTTTTATTGACAGTGTATGGAATCAGTGGTATACTGGCAACGTTAATAAAAGGGAGTAGCGAACATCCTGAAAGGATGGATTTTGAAACCGTCATCCGATGTCGAGAGGCATCCGTATCAAATGAGACAGCAAGACTTTTATTGTGACAGCAGTCATGGTAGGAGTCTTTTTTGTTTCATGGAAAACTTCGTCTTCCATGAAACCGTCGCTCCGTGAGGATCGTTTTTATTACCGGAAAGATGGTTACAGACTGTGAAGAAGATCGGGAGCATTCCTGAGTTAACATTTCACATTCGTGACTGACTGCCGCATATACTTGCAGAAAGAGAGGAAAAGTATGGAAAGCAGAATGATGAGACAGGAAATTATGGAAGCGGTAAATGCAGGCGAGGGGGCACTCTCAAGTCTGTACGCAGCACAGGAGCAGCTGAAAAGCGCGAGGAACTGGGGAATTTTCGATATGTTTGGAGGAGGTTTTTTCACCGATATGATCAAACATTCGAAGCTTGACGCTGCATCGCGCAATATTGAGGCGGCGAAGCATGACCTGATTATCTTCCAGAGAGAATTGAAGGACGTATATGTGAATACGGATCTGAAAATAGAAATAGGAGGTTTTCTTTCCTTTGCAGACTTCTTCTTTGATGGAATTGTAGCAGACTACATGGTGCAGTCAAAGATCGCAGAGGCCAGAACACAGGTGGAGAGGACCATTTTCAGGATCGAATCGCTGCTGGATGATCTGAAAAAAATGTATAAAGACTGTTAATTTGTATTGCCGTCCCCCGGGGCGGCAGCAGAATAAAAAGAGATTCAGAGGAGAACAGATATGGGAAATTACAGCACTTACGGATGGCAGCAGATCCTGGCAATGACAGGTATCATGGCGGCAGTGTTCCTTGGGTTCATCGTATGGATATTGTATGAGCGTTACCGCAGCCGTCGGCAGATGATGGACAGGATCCGACGGGAATGGGGGCAGGTACCGGAACGTGACTATGATCCGACAGAGTTTGACTGTATCAGCCATTACTACCTGAATAAGGAAACAGATGAGTTCCAGATAGATGACATTACATGGAATGATCTGGATATGGACAGGATCTTTATGCAGATAAACCACACACGTTCTTTTATTGGAGAGAGCTATCTGTACTATCGCCTGCGCACGCCGATGCTCCGGAATGAAAAAACGGATGAGTTTGAAGAGCTGGTGTCATGGATATCCGCGCATCCAAGGCAGAGGGAACAGCTGGAGTATTTCTTTGCCAAAATCGGGAAAACGGGACGCCGCTCGGTTTTTGATTATATTTATAATATTTCCGGTGTGGTGTGCGGGAGCAATGCAGTTCATTATGGAATGATCGCAATGATACTGACGGCAGTCGGAGTACTGTTCGTGAATCCTCAGCCGGGAATTCTGCTCCTGATTGCTGCAATGGGCATCAGTATATGGACGTATGAGCGTTACAAAAAGCCTATAGCACCCTACGTTGTTTCCTGTGCGGCTATTGAGAAAATACTGCAGGCCTCAGAAGAACTGGCGAAGCAGGATGTTTATGGTGTTTCCGGTGAAGAGATCCTCAGTGCGGTGGCAAAATTCAAAAAGCTGCGGCGGAACATGGTACTGCTCATGGCCGGTGACGATTCCACTGCAAAGGACGGTCTGCTTCAGGGTATATTTCTCTATGTGAATAATCTGTTTCATATTGACCTGATCCAGTTTAAAACGGTGGTGCGTGAGCTTTCCGGCAATCTGCAGGAGCTCGAGTATCTGATCGATACAGCCGGTGAGGTGGAAGCGGCAATTGCGGTCTCATCCTGGCGTGAACTGCACCCGGAACATACGGTCCCGGTACTGCATGAGAGTGAGAAAGTGCAGTATGCGGTGAAAAATATGTACCATCCGCTGATCAAGGAACCGGTGCCGAACTCCATGAATACAGACAGATGCGTACTGCTGACAGGATCGAATGCATCCGGTAAATCCACATTTCTTAAGACAGCAGCACTGCAGACGATCCTGGCGCAGACCGTTCATACAGTAACGGCAGAAAGCTATGAAGCGTGCTTTTTCCGGACGTATTCGTCGATGGCACTGCGGGATGATCTGATCGGTGAAGAGAGCTACTATATGGTGGAGATCCGTTCTCTGAAACGAATTCTGGATCGAATGAACGGATCCGTTCCGGTATTCTGCTGCGTGGACGAGGTGCTGCGCGGAACGAATACGGTGGAGCGCATTGCGGCATCCTCACAGATTCTGAAGCGAATGGCGCGGGAGAATCTGTTATGCATGGCTGCGACACACGATATCGAACTGACTTATCTGCTGGAGGCAGTCTATCGGAACTGTCATTTTGAAGAGGAAATAACGGACGACAGCATCAGCTTTGATTATCGTCTGCGGGAAGGAAGAGCTATGACGCGCAATGCCATACGGCTGCTGGGGCTGATGGGATTTGAAGAGGAGATCATCCGGGAAGCAGAGAAGATGGCAGCAGAGATGGGAAATCCGGGAAAACATGAATAAATTGTGAATTAACCGTTAAAAATTGTGAAAAGTGTTGAAAAATACCGTATGATAAAATATAATATTACCAGAATTGCATGAAAAGAATACGGGAGATGAAGATTATGGTAAGCAGGAAAGTGATTGTCAGCAACAAGTCAGGACTTCACGTCAGACCGGCTGGAGTTCTTGTGAAGGCGGCTGAGGCATGCAGCTCCAAGGTAGAAATAATTTATAAATACAATATTGTGAATGCAAAAAGTCTTTTGAATATTTTATCTGTATCAATTCGCAGGGGGGAGGAGATTGAGCTTCGCTGCACAGGTCCTGAAGAGGAAGCAGATCTGGTAAAGGTAGTGGAGGCAATGAATCATCTGGAATAACCTGGAATAATCCGGAGAGGCGGAAGTCCCGGCAGAGTGACGGGCCGGGAGGTATATACGAGGTGATAACCTCACCTGAAACAGTACGGAAGAATAAATTGTGAGCAGACAAAGATGTCAGGCAGTCCCCGGTCAGGAGGCTGCCTTTTTTGCACCCTTTTTTGTCCCGGTCCGTTCGAAGAACAGTCCGGCGAGGAACCACAGCGGTGCATAATCGAGCCGGATAACACCATTCACCTGATAGGGTGAATCACTGTAATCCCACGGGCAGCATCCGCGTTTCTTCAGATACATTCCGGAGGTGTACTCCACTGTAAAGATGCAGATCATATAGATGATTCCCCGGGTAAATGTCCGGAATCTTTTCAGACATGCCGAGAGTGGAGTGATCAGTGAAGCCAGACCGTAGATCGGAAACATTCTCAGGGAGGAGGTTCCCATCAGTTTCGGATCATGCCGGATCAGCGAATGCAGACCGGTCCACAATACTTCCATGCACCATCCATACATACCGCACTGTACAAAACGAGATTTCATCGTGAGCGCTCCTTTCACCGGGAAGTCGGTTGGGTTGATCTGGAGCTAGTATTTACCAAAGGAGCAAAATTATCCGGACATCGGATCATTCGTGTATCATGTAATGTGCGGTCCGGTTAAATGATATATGATATACATACATTTTACATGAAACATCTTGAAATATGGAAAATCTATGCTATAATACGACTTAAATAAATAATAGCGAAGTAGGAATTTATGCGTCAAGTGTTCATTGGCTGGGGAGTCGCCGTGAAACGAAAAGCTGTGCAGTGGTATTGGCAGAGCTTACGATATATTTTCCGCACCCGTTGCTACAATATGAGAACATCTCATAATGTGGAGGGAATATTATTTATCTACTTTACTTATCATTCACATTGTGGAGGTGTTTTGTTATGCAAAAAAACAGAAAAATGGCATGGGATACCCGTATACTTGTTTTCCTTGGACTGCTTGTAGCGATGCACATTGTGCTGACCAGGCTTTTCGTGATCGAACTCGGTTCTTACCGTATTGCGATCGGAAGTGTATGCACAATTATGGCCGGTTTGTGGTTCGGACCGGTAGCCGGCGGTGTGTGCGGTTTTGTGTCAGATATTCTTGGCTGCATACTGAAGGGTTATGCGATCAATCCTCTGATTACGGTCGCAGGCGTTCTCTGGGGTGTGATCCCGGCGCTGATGCGCTTTACGGTGACAGGAAGAAAAACAAAGAAGACTGTAATGCTTTGTGTGGCGGTAGCGATTACTTCCGTGTTTTCCACACTTGGATTTACGACGGCCGGAGTTGCATTTATTAATGGCGGAGAATTCTGGGTAAGTGTAATGGCGATTCTTCCGGGACGCCTGATTCAGTGGGCGATCATGACTCCGATCTACTGTGTTCTGACCTGCATGCTGTATTTCAGTCCGATCACAAATATGGTCCTGAATGCAACAGTACGCAGAATCAAAAATACAGCGCATGCCTGAGTGCATACAGTACGACTTGAATCAAATATCCGGCTCTGTACAGATTCCCCATAGAGCTTACACGGGCGCTGCGGTTGAATGCAGCGCCCGTTTTATCTCAAATAATTGTAATAAATAGCTGCAATAAATATCTGTAATAAATAACTTAATAAAGTGCATATCGGCGGCAGATGCGGATACTGCACGGGAGGAGTTTATGAATTATACGGAAGCACGAGAATTTATCAATCAGGTATCAGCCAGAGGTTCGGAACTGGGACTGACAACAATCACCAATCTGCTGGGAATGCTCGGGAACCCACAGGATGAACTGAAATTTGTCCATGTAGCAGGAACGAATGGGAAGGGGTCTGTTCTTGCCTATCTGTCTACTGTCCTGCAGAAGGCAGGGTACTCGGTGGGACGTTATATTTCACCGACACTGTTTTCCTATCGCAACCGGATTCAGGTAAATCAGGAACCTGTCGGGAGAGAGGAATTTGCAGAGCTGGTGACGCAGACGGCAGAGGCAATGGAGAAAATGGAGGCGGAGGGAATGGCACTGCCCACTGTATTTGAGGTTGAGACGGCCATTTCGTTTTTGTATTTTAAGGAGAAAAAGTGTGATCTGGTCCTGCTGGAGGTCGGAATGGGCGGACGGCTCGATGCGACGAATATTATCCGAACACCGGTGCTGACCGTTCTGACCTCTATCAGCATGGATCACATGGAATATCTTGGCAACACGCTTGGGGAGATCGCATGGAATAAAGCCGGTATCTTCAAACCGGGGATTCCGGTGGTGTCAGCTGATCAGGAGCAGGAGGCGGCGGAAGTGATCCGCAGAGAGGCGAAACAGCTTGGCTGCAGCTGTTCCTTTGTAGAGACGAAGCAGATTTCAGATGTGCAGTACGGGCTGGAACGGCAGCAGTTTTCCTACAAGTCATTTGACGGAGTCGAGATTCATCTTGCGGGTATGCATCAGATCGGCAATGCGGCACTGGCTCTGGAAGGGATTGAGGCACTTCGGCAGGCGGGATATGTGATAACGGATGAAACTGTAAAAGACGGTATGCGTGACACTGTCTGGAAGGGCAGATTTTCCATCATTCACGACAAACCGTACGTGATCATTGACGGTGCGCATAATCCTGACGCGGCAATGCGCCTTGCAGAGGCTGTGCAGAGATATTTCCCGGACCGGAAAAAATATTATATCTTTGGAGTGTTTTCTGACAAAGAATATGATAAAATTATTGATATTACGGCACCTTTGGCAGAGCATATCATAACAATTGAGACACCGGACAATCCGAGGGCACTCCCGGCAGGGCAGCTGGCGGAGGCAGTGCGCAGAGTAAATCCGTCTGTGGAGGCGGCACGGAGCATTGCGGAGGCAGTGGAGAAGAGTTTTGCGCTGGCCGGGGAGAAGGATGTGATCCTGATTTTCGGATCACTGTCATTTCTCGGTGATGTGGAGCGCGCGGTACAGGCAGAGGTTATGAGCAGACGGTGAACCGGACCGTGTGTCTGGCCGGTATAACACAGCTCCGGTTTGAATGATATACGGCAGGACTACAGGGGACGGTATCGGCAGAAGGGGTGCCGGACGGAAGAACAATATACAGCAGGATGGAGACTATTTATGAAAGATTTACTTGAACTCAGAAAAGAGATAGATGTAATTGACCAGACGATCGTGCAGCTGTTCGAGGAGCGGATGCAGATCAGCCAGGATGTGGCACGTTATAAGATCGCGAACGGAAAAAAAGTATTCGATAAAGAGCGTGAAAAATCAAAACTGGAGACACTGGGCGCGCTTGCGCATAACGATTTTAACAGACACGGTGTGAACGAGCTGTTCCAGCAGATCATGTCCATGAGCCGCAAACTCCAGTATCAGATGCTGGAAGAGAACGGGGCATCCGGAAGGCTTCCGTTTATTGCTGTGGATGATATTGAACGGGAAAATGTCCGCGTTGTTTATCAGGGAGTGGAAGGTGCCTACAGCCATGCGGCCATGCGTGCATACTTCGGTGAGAATGTAAATTGTTTCCACGTCAAGAAATGGCGTGATGCGATGGAGGCGATCGCCGAGGGGGCAGCAGATTACGCAGTGCTTCCGATTGAAAATTCTTCAGCGGGTATCGTGGCGGACAATTATGATCTGCTTGTCAATTTCGAGAATTATATTGTGGGAGAGCAGATCGTAAAGTGTGAGCATACGCTTCTGGGACTTCCGGGAACGAAGCTGAGCGATATCAAAAAAGTATATTCCCATCAGCAGGCACTTTCTCAGTGTGAAGAGTTTCTGGATCAGCACAGAGAGTGGCAGACGATTCCGTATGACAATACAGCGCGTGCAGCCAAGAAGATCGCAGAGGACGGCGATCCTTCGCAGGCAGCTATTGCCAGCAGATTTGCAGGGGAGGTATTTGGACTGGAGGTGCTTGCGGAACACATCTGTTTTAATGAAAAGAATTCCACACGTTTCATTGTGGTCGGCAATCAGAGAATATTCCGCCGCGATGCGAAGAAGATCAGTATCTGTTTCGAGGTTCCGCATACCAGCGGTACGCTCTATAATATTCTGTCTCACTTTATCTACAACAATCTGAGTATGAGCAAGATTGAGTCGAGACCGATTTACGGACGCAACTGGGAATACCGGTTCTTTGTGGATTTTGAGGGCAATCTGGCTGACAGTGCGGTGAAGAATGCGCTGCGCGGTATCCGCGAAGAAGCAATGAATATGAAAATTCTCGGAAATTACTAGAAAGAGGAAAGTAAAAGTGATTACTGCAAATGAACGGTAAAAGCAGCAGTAAAAGCAGACAGAAAAAGTAATCTGAAAAAGTTATCAGGAAGAAAAGTCTTTTGACAGCTGCATAAGAGGAGTACGTATGACGGGCATAAATGAATTGATTATATACAGAAATTTTGAAGAAGGGGCACTGCTTGATGAGATGACCTGGATCATGGAGCATTTTGATCAGGCAGAGCTGCGGGAGGAAGTGCGGGGACGGTTCTTTGCGTGTATGCATGAGCTGGTCGAACTTGCGGGGAATTACGGATTCGAGAAGAATCTATGGCGCAATTATCTGACACTGCTGCTCGTTAATAATGAAAATGTATTCAGCACCTCCTGCGAGATCAAGGGAACGACGGAGGGCAGTCTGCTGAGTCTGGCGCGTCATGATTTTGCTATTTTCCGCGAGCTGTTTGCATATGATTTTACAGAGATGGAGCGTATACTGCAGGCAGGATTTTTTGAGGAGATTCTGAATTACCGCAGAGCAGGTGCAGAAGGACGCGTGTTCAACCGCAGAATCCGTGACCGTATCTGTGAGCTGAGTGAGCAGCTGGCAGCAGCAGCGGATCTGGAGGAGTTCACACAGCATATGATCCATTTCTACTGTGAATTCGGTGTGGGTAAACTGGGACTCCACAAGGCATTCCGTGTTGTGCACGATGAAGGGGGCGTACAGATTCAGCCGATCACGAATATTGCGCATGTGCATCTGGATGATCTGGTCGGATATGAGATTCCGAAAAAGAAGCTGATCGATAATACAGAGGCATTCGTACAGGGGCGCAAGGCGAACAACTGCCTTCTGTTCGGAGATGCCGGCACAGGAAAATCATCCAGTATCAAGGCAATCCTGAATCAGTATTATGATCAGGGACTTCGGATCATTGAGATCTACAAGCATCAGTTCCAAGATCTGAATGAGGTGATCGCGCAGATCAAGAACCGGAATTACAAATTTATTATTTATATGGATGACCTCTCGTTTGAGGAGTTTGAAATTGAATACAAATATCTGAAAGCAGTGATCGAGGGCGGTCTGGAAAAGAAGCCGGAGAACATTCTGATCTATGCGACTTCGAACCGCCGCCATCTGATTCGTGAAAAATTTGCCGACAATGCGGAGCGTGATGAGGATCTGCATACGAACGACACGATTCAGGAAAAGCTGTCACTGGTCATGCGTTTCGGAGTTACCATATATTTCAGTGCACCGGAGAAGAAGGAATTTCAGAATATTGTCCGGACACTGGCTGCCAGATATGGCATTACAATGCCGGAGGAACAGCTGCTGCTTGAGGCAAATAAGTGGGAACTGAGCCACGGCGGACTGTCGGGACGTACCGCACAGCAGTTTATTGACTACTTACTTGGACAGAAGAAACAGGAGGCATGAGATGGCAGTGAAGATGTTTGCGGCGGTCACAATCGGCTCTACCGCGACAGAAATGAAGATTTTTGAATTTACTTCCCGCAGGACTATGAAAGAAATCGAATGGGTGAGTGCACGTCTGAATCTTGGACGAGATGCCTATTTGACGGGAAGAATCGGAAAAGAGAATATTGATGAGCTTTGTGAACTCCTGCTTGATTTCAAGCGGATCATGAACAGTTACAGGGTGGACGGCTATAAAGTCTGTGCGACCAGTGCATTCCGTGAGTCAAGAAACAAGTTTATCATGCGCGATTACGTGGAAAAGCAGACAGGGTTGAAGATCGAGGTGCTCAGCAACTCGGAACAGCGGTTCGTGGACTATAAGTCCATTGCCTCTGTGACCAGTGAATTTGAGTCCATTATCCAGAATCCCGCTGCAATCGTTGATATAGGCGGAAGCAGTATGCAGATTTCGCTGTTTGATAAGGATAAGCTGATCACAACGCAGAACATCCGGATCGGAAATGTCACGACCCGTGAGCGGCTTGCTCCGTTGGAGAAGAACAGAGAGCATTTTGAGAAGATGGTCGTGGAATTGATGAACCATGAGCTTTCCGGTTTCGGAAAGCTGTATCAGAAGGATCGTCAGATCAAGAACCTGATCGTGATCGGAGGCAATCTGCTGGAGCTGCTGCATCCGTTCGAGCGGGAAAACCGCAGGATTACGTGCGTTACTTCTTCTCAGTTCTTTGAAGTCTACGTAAAGATCATCGGAATGAACGCGGAGGAGATTGCTGAGAAATACGAGATTTCCCGGGAACAGGCGGATGTGATCGTTCTGTCTGCCATCTACTGCCGGTGTATGATCGAAAATTTCGGAGCGGAGACTCTGTGGATGCCGGGCATCAGTTTATGCGACGGACTGGCCTACGATTACGGTGTGAAGAATCACCTGATCTCCAGCTGTCACAGCTTTGAAGAGGATATCATTGCTGCTGCGCGCAGCATTTCCAAGCGATATAAATGCAGTCAGGCCCATGTACGGAATCTGGAGGAGATTGCACTGCAGGTGTTCGACAAGATGAAAAAAGTACATGGAATGGGAAAGAGAGAGCGGCTTCTGCTGCAGATTTCCATTATTCTGCACAACTGTGGAAAATTTATCAGTCTTGAGGATGTATCGGAATGCGCTTACAATATTATTATGGCGACGGAGATCATCGGTCTGTCACACGATGAGCGGGAGATGATCGCGTATACGGTGAAGTTCAATACGAGCCGTTTCATCTATTATGATGATCTGACAACGCGCATCAGTCTGAGCCGTGATCAGTATCTGATCGTAGCGAAGCTGACGGCGATTCTGAGAATTGTAAATGCGCTGGATCGTACACATATGCAGAAATGCCGGAATGTGACAGTGACATTGAAAGAGCATGAACTGAAAGTATCGGTAGCCAGCCAGGACGATCTGTCACTGGAGATCGGTACATTCCAGGAGAAGGCGGAATTTTTTGAGGAAGTATTCAATGTTCGCCCGGTGATCAAGCAGAAGAAACAGATATAAGATCAGATGCAGAAAATGAAGATATAAAAATGCAGGCATAAAAGTACAGACATAAAGGTGGAGACATAAAAGTACAGGCATAAAGTACAGACATAAAAGTACAGATGTGGAATTGCAGTGCTTCTGTACAGAGCAGACAATACATACAGGCAGGAGCAGGAAGGAGCACATATGGCAGCAATTGATTTTGAAAAACCAGAATATTATACCAACCGGGAGTGCAGCTGGATCGGATTCAACAGCAGGGTACTTTCTGAGGCACGTGACAAGACGCTGCCGCTGCTGGAGCGTCTGAAATTTCTGAGTATCACCGCATCGAATCTGGATGAATTCTTTATGATCCGTGTGGCATCTCTGAAAGATATGGTACATGCGAAATACACCAAAAAGGATATTGCAGGTATGACGCCCCAGGAGCAGCTGAATGTGATTGCGGAAAAAGCACATGAACTGGTACATCAGCAGTATACGACCTACAACCGTTCTCTGCTTCCGCTGATGAAGCAGTGCGGGCTGGAGGTAGTGACTGAGCATGAGAAAATGACGAAAAAGCAGAAAGAGTATGCGGATAAGTATTTTGAGGAAAATGTCTATCCGGTTCTGACTCCAATGGCGATGGATTCTTCCAGACCGTTTCCGCTGATTCGCAACAAGGCTCTGAATATCGGAGCACTGATCTCCAAAAAAGAGGAAAAAGGAAAGACAGAGTTTGCTACGGTTCAGGTACCGTCCGTGCTCCCGAGAATCGTTCGTCTGCCGGACGGACCGGAAGGAGAGAAATGTGTGATCCTGCTGGAGGAGCTGATCGAGCGCAATATCGACAAGCTGTTCTCTAATTATGATGTGGTATGTGCACATCCGTACCGGATCATGAGAAATGCGGATCTGACGATTGACGAGGATGATGCGGCGGATCTTCTGAAAGAAATTCAGAAACAGCTGAAGAAACGTCAGTGGGGAGAAGTGATCCGTCTTGAGATTGAGGACAAGATGGATCCGAAACTCCTGAAGATCCTGAAGCAGGAATTTGAAATCAAGGATGATGATATCTATAAGATCAGCGGACCGCTGGATCTGACGTTCCTGATGAAACTGTACGGCATGGAGGGAATGGAGGAGCATCGCAATAAGCCGTATGTTCCGCAGCCGGTGCCGGGCATGAACGAGGAGGAGGATATCTTTACTCAGATTCGTAAGGGAGACATCCTGCTGCATCATCCGTATATGACTTTTGAGCCGGTGGTACAGTTTGTAAAGCAGGCGGCTGTTGATCCGGATGTACTGGCGATCAAGCAGACGCTGTACCGTGTGAGCGGCAATTCGCCGATCGTTGCGGCCCTTGCTCAGGCGGCTGAGAACGGCAAGCAGGTATCGGTTCTCGTGGAGCTGAAGGCACGTTTTGATGAGGAGAACAATATCAACTGGGCCAAGATGCTGGAGAAAGCAGGCTGTCACGTAATCTACGGTCTGCTCGGCCTGAAGACACACAGCAAGATCACACTGGTTGTGCGCAAGGAGGAGGACGGCATCCGCCGTTATGTCCATCTGGGTACCGGTAACTACAATGATTCTACTGCGAAGCTGTATACGGACTGCGGTATTCTGACCTGCTCCGAACCGATCGGAGAGGATGCCACTGCTGTCTTCAATATGCTCTCAGGATATTCCGAGCCAAAGCGCTGGAACCGTCTCGTTCTGGCACCGCTTTGGATGCGCGATGGGTTTATGCGCCTGATCCAGAGAGAGACGCGTCATGCAAAGAACGGAGAGCCGGCAAGAATCGTAGCCAAGATGAATTCACTGTGTGACAAGGGCATTATTGCGGCTCTGTACGAAGCATCTGCTGCAGGTGTTGAGATTGATCTGATCATCCGGGGCATCTGCTGCCTGAAGACCGGCATACCGAAAATCAGCGAAAATATCCGTGTCCGCTCTATTGTGGGTAATTTCCTGGAGCATGCCCGTATTTTCTATTTCCGCAACGGCGGTGATGAGGAATTTTATATGGCAAGTGCAGACTGGATGCCGCGTAATCTCGATAAGCGTGTGGAGATCCTGTTCCCGGTTGAAGATGCACAGCTGAAGGAGCAGGTACGTCATATTCTGGATATCCAGCTCGAGGATAACGTAAAGGCACATATTCTTCAGCCGGACGGAACGTATGAGAAGATTGACAAGAGAGGCAAAGTCCTTCTCTGTGCACAGGATTTTTTCTGTGAAGAAGCCATGAATGCGGCAAAGCCGGAACCGGATCCGGTGCAGAGCCGTGTGTTCATTCCGGCACAGCCGGTCGAGGAATAGAACCGAATAGAGATTAAAGGAGTTCATTATGTATCGTGATAATACAAAAATAGTCAGAATCGGTGACCGCGTCATCGGCGGCGGCAGTCCGATTCTGATCCAGTCAATGACAAATACAAAAACAGAGGATGTGGCGGCTACTGTAGCACAGATCCATGCGCTTGAAAAAGCAGGCTGTGATATCATTCGATGTGCTGTTCCGACCATGGAGGCCGCACAGGCAATGGGCGAGATCAAAAAACAGATTTCTATTCCGCTGGTGGCTGATATTCATTTTGATCACAGGCTGGCGATCGCTGCAATCGAGAACGGTGTGGACAAGATCCGCATTAATCCGGGCAATATCGGAAGCGAGGACCGTGTGCGTGCGGTAGTGGATGCGGCACGGGAGAGAAATATTCCGATTCGTGTCGGTGTGAACGGCGGTTCTCTGGAGAAGGAGATCGTGGAACGTGATCACGGTGTAACGGCGGAAGGAATCGTGGAGAGTGCACTGCGTCAGACCGGTGTTATCGAAGATATGGGATATGACAATCTGGTCATCAGTATCAAATCTTCGGATGTTATGCTGTGCGCGCAGGCACATAAGCTTCTTGTAAAGAAAACGGATCATCCGCTTCACGTTGGTATTACAGAGGCAGGTACGCTGCTGTCCGGCAATATCAAATCAGCGGTCGGCCTGGGCATGATTCTTTCCGAAGGAATCGGCGATACGATTCGTGTATCACTTACAGGCGATCCGCGTGAGGAAGTCAAATCGGCGAAGCTGATTCTGCGTACGCTCGGCCTGCGAAAGGGCGGCATCGAAGTTGTATCCTGTCCGACCTGCGGACGCACCAAAATTGATCTGATCGGTCTGGCAAATCAGGTGGAGAGCATGGTGGAAGACATTCCGCTGGATATCAAGGTGGCTGTCATGGGCTGTATTGTAAACGGACCGGGTGAAGCGAAGGAAGCAGATATCGGAATTGCAGGCGGAAAAGGGGAAGGCCTGCTGATCAAAAAGGGTGAAGTGGTCCGCAAAGTGCCGGAGGATCAGCTTCTGGCCGTACTGCGCGAGGAACTGCTGAACTGGAAATAACAAAGGAGTGCATCATACATGCAGAAACCTTTTTTTGAAGTATTCCCGACTCTGGATCTCGGTGATGAGATTCAGAGTCTGATGGAATTTGTCCGGGTGGAACGCGTAACTATGAATCGTGACCGCGATTTTATGCGTATCTATCTGGAAAGTGACAAATTGATCTATAAGAAACACATTTTTGAAATAGAGCAGGCCATTAAAGACCAGCTCTTTTCTGATGTTCAGATGACAATAAAGGTTATCGAGAAATTTATCCTCTCCAGACAGTATACACCGCGCAAGCTGATGCCGGTCTATGAGGAAAGCATCCTGCTGGAGCTGAAAAATTATAATGCGCTGATGTACAGTCTGTTCCGGGAGTCTGAGAAGACATTCAGCGGAGAGGACACGCTCTGTCTGAAGGTGCCGGATACGGTGATCGCAGACGGCAAAGAAAGGGAGCTGCTGGAGATCCTTGAGAAGATATTCTGCGAGCGCTGCGGACTGAATTTTCATGTGAGTGCGGAACGTGTGGCACCGAAGCAGAACCGCAAACGTGAACGCCAGGAGCTTGAGCTGGAACAGGAAGTGGCTGCTATCATGCAGAATTACGAGGCGGTCAAGGAGGAGGAGAGCCGGCAGAAGAGCGAAGAGAGCGAGGGTGCGAAGAAAAGTTCCGATGGTCAGAAGAGAGAGGGAGACAGTCAGAAAAAGGCAGCTGCCACAAAGGACAGTCAGAAAGATCAGCCGAAGAAGACCTTTTTCCAGGGCGGAGACCGGGGCGGCAGTCTGAGACGCTCCGACAATCCGGATGTGATCTACGGAAGGGATTTCGAAGGTGAGCCGATTACGATCGAGTCCATTACAGGCGAGATCGGCGGTGTGATCCTGCGCGGTCAGGTACTTTCTGTGGAGCAGCGTGAGCTGAGAATTGAAAAGACACTGTTCATGTTCAACATTACAGACTTTACGGATTCGATTGGTGTCAAGATGTTCGTGAAGAACGAACAGGCGGCGGAACTGGCACAGGATATCAAAGCGGGAGCATTCCTGAAGCTTTCCGGTGTTACGACGATCGACCATTTTGACAGTCAGCTCACGATCGGAAATGTTACGGGTGTGAAAAAGATTCCGGATTTTCGGGAAAAACGGGTAGATACATATCCGGAGAAGCGGGTGGAGCTTCACTGTCACACGAAAATGAGTGATATGGATGGTGTTTCGGATGCGCATGCGATCATTGACCGTGCAATAAGCTGGGGACATCCTGCCATTGCGATTACAGACCACGGTGCCGTGCAGGCATTTCCGGAGGCGAATCATGCTCTGCCGAAGGGCAGTGATTTCAAGATCCTCTACGGGATGGAAGCATATCTGGTCGATGACATGAAAGAAATCTGTGTTAATACAAAGGGGCAGGATCTCGATGCGGATTTTGTGGTCTTCGACCTGGAGACTACCGGTTTTTCACCGGAGAAGAACCGGATCATTGAAATCGGAGCAGTAAAAGTACAGAACGGAAAGATAACGGACAGATTCAGCACATTTGTCAATCCTGAGGTGCCGATTCCGTTCCGGATCGAGGAGCTGACAAGCATCAATGACAACATGGTGATTGACGCTCCGACTATAGAGAAGGTGCTGCCGGAGTTCATGGAATTCTGTGAGGGATGTGTTATGGTGGCACACAATGCCTCCTTTGATATGAGCTTTATTGAGGCGAACTGTGACCGTATCGGCATTCCATGTGACAGGACCGTGGTGGACACTGTAGCGATGGCCCGTGTACTGCTGCCGGCACTGAACCGTTTCAAACTGGATACGGTAGCCAAAGCGGTCGGTGTTTCGCTGGCACATCATCATCGTGCAGTGGATGATGCGGGATGTACAGCTGAAATTTTTGAAAAATTCCTTGTGATGCTGCGGCAGCAGGATATTTCGACGCTGGATCAGCTCAATGATCTGGGCAAATCCTCGACGAACCAGATCAGGAAACTGCCCACATACCATGCAATCCTGTTGGCAAAGAATGATGTCGGACGTGTCAATCTGTACCGGCTCGTTTCCTGGTCCCATATTGATTATTATAACAGAAGACCGAGAATTCCCAAGAGTGTTCTCAACAGATACCGGGAGGGACTGATTCTCGGTTCCGCATGCGAGGCGGGAGAGCTGTATCAGGCGCTGCTGCGCGGCGCACCGCAGCCGGAGATCGCGCGTCTCGTGGAATTTTACGATTATCTGGAGATTCAGCCACTCGGCAATAACATGTTCATGACGAGAGAGGGCTATGAGAATCCCAAAACAGTGGACGAGCTGATCGGTCTGAACAAACGGATCGTGGAGCTGGGCGATCAGTACGGCAAGCCGGTCGTGGCGACCTGCGATGTGCATTTTCTGGATCCGCAGGATGAGGTCTACCGACGGATCATCATGGCGAGTAAGGGATTCAAGGATGCAGATGATCAGGCACCGCTGTATCTGCGCACGACAGAGGAAATGCTGGAGGAATTCTCCTATCTGGGCGAGGAGAAGGCGCATGAGGTCGTGATCGACAATACGGTGAAGATCGCGAATTCCTGTGAGCGGATCGCGCCGGTACGCCCTGACAAGTGTCCGCCGGTCATTGAGAATTCAGATCAGATCCTCCGAAATCTGTGCTATGAAAAGGCGCATGAGATTTATGGAGAAACGCTTCCGGAGGTGGTACAGGAACGTCTGGAGCGTGAGCTGAATTCCATCATTTCCAATGGATTTGCCGTAATGTACATTATTGCGCAGAAGCTTGTGTGGAAGTCCAATGCGGACGGATATCTGGTCGGTTCCCGTGGTTCCGTAGGATCCTCGTTTGTTGCGACCATGTCCGGTATCACGGAAGTAAACCCGCTCAGTCCGCATTACTATTGCCCGAACTGTCATTACAGTGATTTTGATTCGGATGAGGTGCGTGCGTATGCCGGAATGGCCGGCTGTGATATGCCGGACAAAGACTGTCCGGAATGCGGAACATCGCTGAAAAAAGAGGGATTTGATATCCCGTTCGAGACGTTCCTGGGATTTAAAGGAAACAAGGAGCCGGATATTGATCTGAATTTTTCGGGAGAATATCAGAGTAAGGCCCACAAGTATACAGAGGTAATTTTCGGTGCCGGTCAGACATTCCGTGCCGGTACGATCGGTACACTGGCAGACAAGACGGCCTTCGGTTATGTGAAAAAATATTTTGAGGAGCGCGATGTGCACAAGAGAAACTGTGAGATCGACCGTATTGTCCAGGGATGCACCGGTGTCCGCAGAACGACAGGCCAGCATCCGGGCGGCATCATCGTACTTCCTATCGGCGAAGAAATTTACTCCTTTACTCCGGTACAGCATCCGGCCAATGACATGACGACGGATATCGTTACGACACATTTTGACTATCATTCCATTGACCATAATCTGCTGAAACTTGACATTCTTGGACACGATGATCCGACTATGATCCGTATGCTCGAGGATCTGACCGGAATCGATGCGAAAAAGATTCCGCTGGATGACAAGGGGGTTATGTCGCTGTTTACCAGCACTGAGGCTCTGGGAATCACACCGGAAGACATGGGAGGAGTGCCGCTTGGCTCACTGGGTATTCCGGAGTTCGGCACAGAATTTGCCATGCAGATGCTTATTGATACGAAGCCTACACATTTTTCTGACCTTGTCCGTATTGCCGGACTGGCACATGGTACGGACGTATGGCTCGGCAACGCACAGACCTTGATTCAGGAAGGAAAGGCCACGATTTCCACTGCAATCTGTACGCGAGATGATATTATGATCTATCTGATCGGAAAGGGACTTGACAGTGAGCTGTCTTTTACGATCATGGAAAGTGTGCGTAAGGGAAAAGGTCTGAAGCCGGAGTGGGAGGAGGAGATGGTCGCTCACGATGTTCCGGACTGGTATATCTGGTCCTGTAAGAAGATCAAATACATGTTCCCGAAGGCTCATGCGGCGGCATACGTTATGATGGCATGGCGTATCGCATACTGCAAGATCAATTATCCGCTGGCATATTATGCGGCATATTTCAGCATCCGTGCATCGGGATTCGATTATGAGATGATGTGTCTGGGGAAGGAAAAGCTGCTGTATTATATGAAGGATTTTGAAAAACGTATGGATACACTCAGCAAGAAGGAGCAGGATTCTTACAAGGATATGAAGTCCGTGCTGGAGATGTATGCGCGTGGATATGACTTTATGAAGATTGATATTTATAAGGCACAGGCGACCAGGTTCCAGATCATCGATGGAAAGATTATGCCATCGTTCAGCTCCATTTCCGGTCTCGGAGACAAGGCTGCTGCTGCAATCGTGGATGCTGCAAAGGACGGACCGTTTCTGTCGAAGGACGACTTCCAGACCAGAACAAAGGTCAGCAAGACCGTTACGGATCTGCTGTCAGATCTGAATATCCTCGAGGGACTCCCCGAAACCAACCAGCTGTCAATCTTCGATTTTGCGGTTTAGGCACGAGCTGTGCCAGAAGATACCTTCTGCAGGACATGGGGGCTTGCTCACATAGAGTGCAGAATGTATCTTCTGATAGGGCGACGCCCGGCGACCGAGCAGGAGCGAAGCGAAAGCGAGGTGCGGCACAGCAGAAAAGAGAAGTGCCGGGAGATACCTTCTGCAGGATATGGGAGCTTGCTCACATAGAGTGCAGAAGGTTCAGAAATTTATTTAGAGAGTGAGAATATTTATGCTGCAGAAATTTTACCCGGATGAATATTTGGATTCTACCTATGTAATTGACTTTGATGCCCTGTACCGGAAGGGCTACCGCGGTGTTATCTTTGACATTGACAATACGCTGGTACCGCATGGGGCACCGGCGGATGAACGCGCAAAGGCGCTGTTCTCCTATCTGAAGCAGCTGGGCTTCTCCTGCTGTCTGCTGTCGAACAATCAGCGGCCGCGTGTGGAGATGTTCAATAAAGAGATTCAGGTGAATTTTATTGAGGATGCACACAAGCCGTCGGTGAAAAGCTATGAAAAAGCCATGCAGATGATGGGAACCAGAAAGAGCAATACACTGTTTGTGGGTGATCAGCTGTTTACGGATGTGTTTGGAGCAAGAAGAACCGGAATCTATTCGATTCTGGTGAAGCCGATCCATCCGAAAGAAGAGATACAGATCGTACTGAAGCGTTATCTGGAGAAAATTGTGCTGTTCTTCTACAGGAGATCCTTGAAGAAGCAGAAAAAATAAACGCAGGGAAGGTAAGACTATGACAGGACAGATGAGTTTATTTGATGACAGGGAACAGTCTTCTCCGCTGGCGAGCCGTCTGCGTCCGGAAAGTCTTGATGAATACGTCGGTCAGAAGCATCTGATCGGACAGGGAAAGATCCTGCGGCAGCTGATTGAGCGGGATCAGATATCCTCCATGATCTTCTGGGGACCGCCTGGAGTCGGCAAGACAACGCTGGCACGGATCATCGCAAAGCAGACTCAGGCGGAATTTGTGGAATTCAGTGCTGTGACAAGCGGAATCAAGGAAATCAAGGAAGTGATGCAGCAGGCGGAGTACAATCGCAGGGTCGGAATCCGGACCCTGTTGTTTGCAGACGAGATTCACCGGTTCAATAAGGCACAACAGGATGCATTTCTTCCATATGTGGAAAAGGGAAGCATCATTCTGGTAGGGGCGACTACAGAGAACCCGTCTTTTGAGATCAATTCCGCTTTGTTGTCAAGATGCAAGGTATTTATCCTGAAAGCACTGGAAGAAGCAGATCTGATGGAGCTGCTTGCACATGCGCTGAAGAGCCGGAAAGGATTCGGAAATCTGAATATTTCCATAGACGAGGAACATCTTCAGGCGATTGCACGGTTTGCGAACGGAGATGCCAGAACGGCGCTGAATACGCTGGAGATGGCGGTTCTGAACGGCAGAATGAACCGGGAGGGTGTACTGTGTGTGGACGAGGAGGTCCTGGCTCAGTGCATGAACCGCAGATCGCTTCTTTATGATAAGACAGGAGAGGAGCATTATAACCTGATTTCCGCACTTCATAAATCCATGCGAAACAGTGATCCGGACGCAGCAGCGTACTGGATGTGCCGGATGCTGGATGGAGGAGAAGATCCGCTGTATATTGCGCGCCGACTGGTGCGGTTTGCCAGTGAGGATATCGGAATGGCGGACTCCAATGCGCTACAGGTGGCAGTGGCGGCATATCAGGCATGTCATTTTCTCGGTATGCCGGAATGTGATGTTCATCTGACGCATGCGGTGGTATATCTGGCAATGGCACCCAAATCGAATGCGCTGTATCGGGCATGTGAGGAATGCAAGAAGGATATCCGCGAACTTCCGGCCGAACCGGTGCCGCTGCAGATCTGCAATGCACCGACTCAGCTGATGAAGGATCTGCATTACGGGGAAGGATATGTATATGCTCATAATACAGAAGAAAAGCTGACCCGAATGCAGTGTCTGCCGGATTCTCTTGCGGGACGCAGGTATTATGAACCGACAGAACAGGGGAGCGAAAAGCAGGTAAAAGAACGGCTTGACGAAATACTGCGCTGGAAAGCGGAATAGAAGCGGGAAATAAGTAAAAGTGTTGTGGAGTAAAAAATAAGAGTATAAAAAAGTGATAAGCGTGCAGGCGAGAGAATAAGCAAATATATAGCGTGTATGCTGAGAGAATGAACGTATGCGATAGGTGCGTAAGATAGATAAGAGAATAAAAGTATACAATAAGAAAGTAAGACAGGAGGAGAAAGATAAAAGGATAAGGAGAACAGGATAAAGAGAAAGCATAAGGATAAAAGTATAAGGATAAAAGTATAAGCGGACCCGGATGCAGGATCAGGACGATCCATGAATATCCGGGTCATATTAATTGCTGTCTCAGTTTTCCCAGGCGATTTCTCCTCGGCAGATCGTGTACCGGATCTTTCCGTAAAGCTGCATGCCGGTGAACGGTGTATTTTCGGATTTTGACTGATAATTTCCTGCAGTATAGGATTGGGCAGGATCAAAGATCACGAGATCGGCAGCAGTACCTTCGGCAATGATGCCATAGGAGAGACCGGAAGCACCGGATTCGCAGGAATCTTTTGCATGTACCTGTGCATCTGCTTTGATGCTGTAGAGCTGTGCCGGTCTGACTGTCATTTTTTCGAGAAGCTGCATCATGGTCAGATATCCGGGGCGCACGAGATTCGTAATGCCGAGGGAAAGAGAAGTCTCCAGTCCAATGATTCCGCTGGGTGCAGCAAAGAAATCATCCTTGCGCTTTTCTTCTGTACTGTGCGGTGCATGATCAGTCGCAATAATGTCGATTGTGCCGTCCTTCAGTCCTTCAATGATAGCGAGACGATCCCTTTCCGTACGAAGCGGCGGATTCATTTTTGCGTATGTGCCGTGAACGGCAATGGCATCCTCAGTCAGAGAAAAATGATGCGGTGTAGCCTCTGCATAGACATTGGCACCCAGAGATTTGGCGGTGCGGACCATTGCGACGGAATTTGCGGAACTGATATGCTGGATATTTATCTTTGCACCGGTGTGAAGAGCCAGCATACAGTCGCGTGCGACCAGAATATCTTCTGCAATAGCCGGAGCGGTGCGGTGGGCGCCGCTCTTTTTAATAAATGCAGGATGTTCCTCATGGAAGGAGAGCGGGAGATTCAATGCCCGGGCGCGCTGCATGGATTCAGTCACGAGCTGTTCGTCCAGAAGCGGAATACCGTCATCAGTGAAACCGCAGGCTCCCAGATCGGCCAGTGTCTCAAAGTCAGTCAGTTCTTTTCCCTTCAGATTTCCGGAAACTGCAGCAGCGAAGCGGACGCGGACCGGTTCCTGTTCAGCGCGGTTCAGAAGATCCGTGAGCGTATCTGCATTATCAATGACCGGTTTCGTGTTGGCCATACAGATGACTGTTGTGAAGCCTCCGGCAGCGGCAGACAGCGATCCGGTATGCAGATCCTCTTTATAAGTAAAACCCGGGTCACGGAAATGAACATGTACATCAATCAGTCCCGGAGCGATCATGCAGGAAGCTGCATCAATGACTGTTTCATTTTCAGCCGGAGTCAGAGCACCGATCTGAGTGATGATGCCGTCGGAGATACGAAGGTCGGCCTGCTTTGTGCAGCCGTCAAGCGGGGAAAGAATGGTTCCGTTTTTTATCAGCATAAAAATACCTCATTTCTTTATAATAATATAATATCAATATAGCAAAGCTGATCTGTACAAATCAACAGCAGCAGGCAACAGCAGTGCTGATCTGTACGATTCGGCAGCGGCGGACAGAGGTGAGCACAGCTTCCCTCTGTCGATTGCTGTTGTGTATTTATTTTATAGAACGCAGAAAGCGGTGTCAAGCTGATGATTTGCGGAAAAAGGTGTCAAAATGATATCAGCGGCGCAGGAATCGTGTAATGATAAGGTCTGTATGCAAAAAAACAGTTGAAAAATGTGCGTAGATACGGTAAAATATTACAGATAATGCGATTCGAGAAAAATCCTGTTTGGATAAATTTAAGGAGGAATAGAAGACATGATTTCAGCAGGCGATTTTAGAAACGGTGTTACTCTGGAGATGGATGGAAATATTTATCAGATTATCGAATTCCAGCACGTAAAGCCAGGTAAGGGTGCTGCATTCGTCAGAACAAAACTGAAAAATATCATCAACGGCGGTGTAGTTGAGAAAACTTTCCGTCCGACTGAAAAATTCCCGCAGGCACGTATTGACCGTGTTGAGATGCAGTATCTCTACTCAGATGGTGACCTGTTCCATTTCATGAACACTGAGACATATGATCAGATTGCTCTGAACCAGGATGCAATCGGCGATGCGCTGAAGTTTGTAAAAGAGAATGAGATGGTTAAGGTATGTTCCCACAACGGCAATGTATTTGCAGTAGAGCCGCCGCTCTTCGTTGAACTTGAGGTTACAGAGACAGAGCCGGGATTCAAGGGTGATACAGCAACAGGTGCTACAAAGCCGGCAACTGTTGAGACAGGTGCTGTTGTATACGTACCGCTCTTCGTTGAGACAGGAGACAAGCTTAAGATCGATACAAGAAGCGGAGAATATCTGTCAAGAGTTTAATCCGGTCAGGATTATCAGATACAATAAAATACAGTATAATGCAGGTCCGTGGGATGTTTGTTCCACGGACTTTTTCAGTTTATCTTTCATTTTCCATGGAGCTTTGACTTTCTGGGAATAATTCAAAAATAACTTGCAAAAAGTGACTGTTCATGATATAAAAGTGATATGATATCTGGCGCAAAAGCGCATCTGTGCGATTCAGCAAAATTATCCATTTCGATGAAAACAAAGGAAAATCTGATGAAGGCAATGTCAGAATAAGAAAAAGGAAAGTTTGACAAAAGGCAATGTCAGATGAGAAAAAGGAAAGTTTGACAAAAGGCAATGTCAAATGAGAAAAAGGAAAGTTTGACAAAGGGCAATGTCAGATGAAAGCAAAGGAAAGGCGGGCAGTATTTGGAATACAGAGAATTTATAGAGCGTATTAAAAAAGAGATTGAGATCAGGACCGGGGCGGACGCAAGAGTAAGGGTCAGTCAGGTCATGAAGAATAACCGAATGCCGATGGACAGTCTGGCAATACTGGAAAAGGGGCAGAACACTGCACCGGCCGTTTATCTGGAACCATTTTACAGAATGCATCAGCAGGGGGCAGATATGGAGACGATAGTCGGAAAGATTCTGGAATATCATCAGAAGAACAAAGTGACAGCCAGAATTGATGCGGACTTTCTGGCGGATTTTGAACGGGTGAAGCATCACATTGTGTGCCGGCTGGTGAGCTGTGAGAAAAACAGATATTTGCTGAAGCATGTTCCACATCGGCATTTTATGGATCTTGTTATTATTTTCTATTTTGAACTGGAGAATCCGGCATTCGGAAAGGGAAATGTTCAGATTCAGAATGCACACCTGAAGCTGTGGGGGATTTCTGCGGACGAGCTTTATGAAGCTGCTATGAAAAATGAGACGGCAGTAGCGGCCTGTGAATTTATGAGTATTTCCGATATGTTCGAGGCAATGACGGGGATTGCGGTAGAAGAGGACATGACAGATCTGCTGCCTATGTACGTACTGACGAATAAAGAACGGGATTTCGGAGCAGCCAGTCTGATCTTTCCGCATGTGCTTGAGACAGTGGCCGGGAAGCTGAATGGCGATTACTATGTGCTGCCGAGCAGCGTCCATGAATGTATGATCCTTCCCGTGCCGGATGGCTGTGGAATGAATGAAAAGGAGCTTCGCAGAATGGTATGTGAAATTAACCGTGATCATGTTTCTGAGGATGAGATACTGGGAGATTCTGTATACCGGTACTTTGCAAAGGAGCATGAATTGCGGATCATTGAGAGCGGAGACTCGAAACCGGATTGAAATTTGTTTTAATCCGGGACTTGAATCTGGATTAAAATCACTTGAAGCGGATTAAAACTCTTACTTTACAATTTGCGGAAACTGTGCTAATATAATTGAGCGATTTACGTGCACCTGTAGCTCAGGGGATAGAGCAGTGGTTTCCGGTACCACGTGCCAGGGGTTCGAATCCCTTCAGGTGCGCTGACGCGTTACAGAAAAGTCCTTGTTACAAGGACTTTTTTGTGTTATAGGATACCTGATTATGGGAGTGTGGAGCAAGGGGACTTCGTCAGGAATAAAATCTTCTTTTTCCGGGCATCCTGATTACGAGGTGACGGGATGATGGACAGAAAAGAAGCTGAAAAAAGAGAACAGCAAAAGCTGCATGGAAAATTCGACAGCGTAACACACAAGTCCGGGGTGGAAAATCAGAATCAGACGCATAACGTCAGAAAAGAAGGAATTACTCCGGTCAACCAGAAACGGTAAGGCGGCCATTGGCTGCCTTTTACCAGATTTTAGGATTGTCTTAAGAAACGTCCGCTTTACAATTTTGTATAAATATGCTAAGATTAAACATAATTTTATGTATATTATCTCAAAAAGAGATAAAATTGTTCCGCTTTACCGGACTTTTCTTTTGCGGGAAAATGGTAATGCGGGAAATTTAAAGTATAGGGGGAAGATCAATGCTTAATGATTTTAAAGAGTGGCTTTCAGACAATCTGAGATACATTTTGCTGGGCCTTGCGGTAATTCTGATCCTGGTGATCGCGTTTTTTGCGATTCGTCTGATTTCCGGCTTTGGTTCATCTGAGAAAAAGGAACCGGAGACGGAGACAGTGACAGAGGTAATGACAACGACCGAGTCGGAGACGACTGCAGCAGAGAGTCAGCAGCTGGAAAAGAATGTGCCGGAGGTGCTGGGACTGATTGAGAAATATTATACAGCACGTCAGAACAAGGATTATGAGACTCTGGCTGCTATCTGTGAGGATTTTGGCGATTCCATGCAGGCACAGCTCGAGCGCGAGGATGCTGCGGTGGAGGGCTACAGCAATTTTATGACGTATTCCAAGCCTGGTCTGACAGAAGGATCCTATGTGGTATATGTTTATGTTGAGACGAAGCTGACCGGCATTGCGACACAGGCTCCGAGCCTTCTTGAAAAATATGTGCTTCCGGATGCAGAGGGCAATCTGATGATCGCCGAGACAGACAGAAGTACGGAGATTAAGGAGTATACACAGAGACTGCAGGCAGATGATGATGTTCAGGCATTGATCAATGATGTAAATACAGCTCTTGCCAATGCGATGGAGGCGGATGAGGATCTGAAGAACTTTGTAGAATCCCAGTCATCCGGAACCTCTGCGGGAGGAACCGATTCAGGTGAGGGTTCCGGCGAAGATGCAGGAGATACAGCAGCAGCGGCGACAACCGGTACGATGCAGGCAACGACAGAAGTTAATGTGCGCGGCACAGCATCTGCAGATGCGACACTGTACGGTGTGCTGACAACAGGACAGCAGGTTGAAGTGCTTGAGAATCTGGATTCAGGCTGGTCCAAGATCCGTTATACGGTGAACGATACGACGATCGAAGGTTACGTGATGACCCAGTATCTTGGAGCTGTTCAGTAACAGGGCGGAACACAGACTGCATGGATGAGCAGATAATGAAATGAATGCAGCAAATGCAGCAAATGAAGCAAATACTGGAGAGCGGGCAGGAATGCCCGCTTTCTGCTATTTTTCAAGTTGTTTCACAGGCCGGAATGTGATAAGATACCAATAATTGTTTCCTGAAGAATGAAAAGAGAGGCTGTTATGATACAGGGATTTAAAAAAGAAAAGATTGTCGGAGAGATCCGGTTAAATAAATATCTGAGCGATGCAGGTATCTGTTCCAGACGTGAAGCAGACAGGCTGATCGAAGCCGGAAACGTGTACGTCGACGGGAAGGCGGCAGTACAGGGAATGAAAATTTCCGCATCGCAGAAGGTAGAAGTGAGAGGACAGGAGGTAGAACGTGAGCAGGAAATGATTCTGCTTGCAGTGCATAAACCGCGGGGAGTCGTCTGCACGACAGATAAACGCTGGGGCGACAGGACGATTTATGATCTGATGAACTATCCGAAGCGTATATTTTCAGTCGGACGTCTCGATAAGGAGTCAGAAGGACTTCTGCTGATGACGAATAACGGAGACATCCTGAATAAAATCATGCGTGCCGGAAATTATCATGAGAAAGAGTATCTGGTCACGACAGACCGGGAGATTACGGCTGATTTTTTAAAGAAGATGGCAGCAGGTGTCTATCTGAGAGAACTGGATACAAAGACAAGGCCGTGCCGGGTGGAACTGGCAGGCAAATGTCAGTTCCGCATTATTTTGACCCAGGGTCTGAACCGTCAGATTCGCAGAATGTGTGAAGCATACGGTTACAGAGTGACGCGGCTTGTACGGACACGCATCATGAATATTGAACTGGGAAATCTGAAGCCGGGGGAGTACCGGAGTCTCACACGCAAGGAGCTGGCTGCACTGAAAGAGCAGCTGAAGTTTTCCACGAATCCGGGGACAGTGAGAAAAGATGCGAATCGTGTTATGGATAATAAAGAAAGGAATCGGAAAACCAGATGAGTCAGCAGATTGAACGGATGAAGGAACTGTCGGAATTGCTGCGCAAAGCTTCAAAGGCTTACTATCAGGACGACAGCGAGATCATGAGTAATTATGAATATGACAGCATGTACGATGAACTGCAGCGTCTGGAACAGGAGACAGGAGTTGTACTGGCAGGCAGTCCTACTGTTTCGGTCGGATACGGGGCACTGGATTCCTTGCCGAAAGAACGGCACGAGGCACCGATGCTCTCTCTGGATAAGACCAAGGAGACAGAGGCGTTGGCTGGATTTGCGGGAACACACGATGTGCTGATTTCCTGGAAACTGGATGGTCTGACCGTGGTCCTGACGTATCAGAACGGGACTCTGGCCAAGGCAGTTACGCGAGGAAATGGAGAGATCGGGGAAGTCATTACGAACAATGCCCGGGTGTTTCAGAACATTCCGCTGCACATCGCATATCAGGGGGAGCTGATCATCCGTGGTGAGGCGGTGATTACGTATTCAGAATTTGAAAAGATCAATGCCGAAATCGAGGATGTGGATGCAAGATATAAGAATCCGAGAAATCTCTGCAGTGGTTCTGTACGTCAGCTCAATAATGAGATCACGGCAGAGCGCCATGTCCGGTTCTATGCGTTCGCACTCGTGAAGGCAGATGGAGTGAATTTTGAAAATTCCAGGGAGAAGCAGTTTGAGTGGCTGAAGTCTCAGGGATTTGAAACAGTGGAATATCACAGAGCGAATGCCGGGCAGATTGCAGATACGGTCGCATATTTTGCAGAGAAGATACAGAATTATGATATTCCGTCTGACGGACTGGTAGCGTCTTATGACGATATTGCATACGGACAGTCTCTTGGACGGACCGCGAAATTCCCACGTGATTCGATCGCATTCAAATGGCAGGATGAGACGAGAGAAACGAAGCTTCTTGAAATTGAATGGAGTCCGTCCAGGACAGGACTGATCAATCCGGTCGCGATATTTGAGCCGGTGGAGCTGGAGGGCAGTACCGTCAGCCGTGCCAGTGTTCACAATCTGAGTATTATGAAAGCACTGAAGCTTGGAATCGGCGATACGATTACCGTATATAAGGCGAATATGATCATTCCGCAGATTGCAGAAAATCTGACTGGAAGCGGGACCGTGACGATTCCGGATCATTGTCCGGTCTGCGGCGGTGCGACGGAGATTCACTGTGCGAATGATGTCGAGACACTGTATTGTATAAATGAACAATGCAGTGCAAAGAAGATCAAGTCTTTTACCCTGTTTGTCAGCCGGGATGCGATGAATATCGAAGGACTGTCGGAAGCAACGCTGGAAAAATTCATTGCAAAACGGTATATTCATACATTTGCGGATATCTTCCATCTGCAGAAGTTCAGAGATGATATTGTTGAGATGGAAGGATTCGGTGAGAAATCCTATGCAAATCTGATCCAGAGTATCGAGAAGGCACGAAAGACCACGCTTCCGAGAGTGATCTACAGCCTTGGAATTCCGAATATCGGAGTTGCCAACGCGAAGCTGCTCTGCAGATTTTTTGATCATGATATTGAACGTATCCGCAGCAGCTCGGAAGAGGAGATTGCTTCTATTGAAGGACTCGGAGAGGTGATTGCAAAGTCAGTGACCGGCTATTTCGCCGATGCGGTGAATCGGACGGAACTCGACCGGCTGCTTGTGGAGCTGACGATCGACCAGCCGCAGGAAAACGCGGGAGAGCAGATATTTGCAGGGAAGACCTTTGTCATTACCGGCAGTGTGAATCACTTTGCAAACAGGAATGAGCTGAAAGCATTCATCGAGGAGCGCGGCGGAAAAGTGACAGGTTCTGTTACCAAAAAGACAGATTATCTGATCAACAATGATATCACTTCCTCATCGTCAAAGAACAGAAAAGCCAGGGAACTGGAGATTCCGATCCTTTCGGAGAAGGATTTCCTTGAACTGGCCGGGGAATAAATCTGTCAGAACTGTTATTAAAATTCAGAAATTTGAGAAATCAGTTAAAACAATCCAGGACAGCCGTTGATCTGAGAGAAGTGCTATAAAGGAAGCAGTCAGAGAAAACGGAACGAAAACGAAGAGATACAGAAGAAAAATGCAGAGAAGAATGCAGAGAAGAATGCAAAAGAAATAATAGAAAAAATATAGAAGAAATGAGGAACTGTTATGCCGATTAAAGTACAGAGTGATTTGCCGGCCAGAGAGATTCTGGAGAGAGAAAATATATTTGTGATGGATGAGCATCGTGCGGTGCATCAGGATATCAGACCGATTCATATCGCCATCCTGAATCTGATGCCGCTCAAGGAGGAGACGGAGCTTCAGCTGCTTCGGTCTCTCTCAAATACACCGCTGCAGGTGGAAGTGACTTTTGTGAAAGTAAAATCACATGAGTCAAAAAATACTTCCACCAGTCACCTGAATAAATTTTACGTGGAATTCGACGAGATCAGAGAACGTCGGTTCGACGGCATGATCATCACAGGCGCACCGGTCGAAATGATGGAATTCGAAGAGGTGGATTACTGGGAAGAGCTGACCGGGATCATGGACTGGACTGACAGTCATGTAACATCGACGATCTATCTGTGCTGGGCAGCGCAGGCAGGACTCTATTATCATTATGGTCTTCAGAAAAAGGTGCTGGATCACAAAATGTTCGGTCTCTTCTGGCACAGGGTACTGAACCGCAAGGTGCCGCTGGTGCGCGGATTTGATGATATGTTTCTGGCACCGCATTCCCGTCATACGGATGTACCGATGGAAGAGATCCGCAAGGTGAAAGAACTGACGGTTCTTGCAGAATCTGATGAAGCGGGCCTGTTCCTTGCTATGGCAGATAATGGACGCAAAATTTTTGTAATGGGTCATCCGGAGTATGACCGTGTGACTCTGGACGGAGAATACAAGCGCGATCTGGGTAAGGGTCTGCCGATCGATATTCCGAAAAATTATTATGCGGATGACAATCCGGAAAACAGACCTCTGCTGATGTGGAGATCCCATGCCAATAATCTGTACACGAACTGGCTCAATTATTACGTATATCAGGTAACTCCGTATGATCTGATGGGCGCACCGGATTTTACAAATATTTAAGCGGTAAAATGGTTTGAAGGATCATTCTTAATAATAAGTCTGTAATTATGTTTGCTGATGTGAACTGATTGCGGGCTTATTTTTGTGCCGGAATGAAAGAAGAATAATCATGATAAAACTTAATTGAGGAGTATTTGGAAAAATACGCTGCCGGAGGATGCTTTTTGGCCTAAAAGGATATAGAATGCAGAGCAAATTAATCTCGTATTTGTGGTTATGTCAGGCAGGACCAGGTTTTATGGAATGTGCCGCGTTACTTGACAGAAGTGTCATTTCATGGTATTTTTACTAAAGAAAACAGCAGAACTTCCGTATTTTTGGAAAATAATGCAGCAATCGAGCAGATCTGACAAGGAAGGCAGTTGTAAGTTCCGTACGACTGCCTTTTTCTATCCTTACAGCCTTTGGAAAAGGAGGTCAGTCTGTTTACTCAAAGGAGGAGAAGAGATGAAAAAGAGAACATTATCCCTGGTGCTGGCAGCATCAATGATCTGTGCGGCAGGATCAGCAGTGTCTGCTGAGGAGGCACCGGCAAAAGCAGAGGGCGGAGACATCGTCATTGCCGTATCAGCCGATCCGCAGAATATCAATCCGCTGTATGTGGTTGACCAGACCAGTTTTGATATGATGCAGGCGATCTACAGTCCGTTCTTCGAGATCGTGGGCGGTGAGATGTATTATGAAAATGGTCTGTGTGAGAGCGTGACGGCCAATGAGGATGCCAGCCAGTTTACAATGGTGCTGAAGGAAGGTCTTACCTGGCATGACGGTGAGCCTCTGGATGCAGATGACGTTGTATTCACAATGGAAGTTCTGGTGGATGAATCACAGAATGTTCCGTATGCATCTTATGGCTTTGTGGATGATACAGCTGTCGTTGCAGAGAAGGTGGATGACCGTACAGTTACACTGACGCTCCCGACTTCCGCAGCAGGATTTCTCGGCGGACTGAGCCAGGTCTACTGTATCCCGCAGCATATTTATGAAGGTGTTGAGAATATCGGGGACTGCGAGCAGAATAATACTCCGGTTGGCAGCGGACCGTTCGTATTCGAAGAATACAAATCCGGTGAGTATTTCAAGGTATCCAGATATGACGGATGGTACAATGAAGTGAATCTGGACAGCATTACATTCAAGATCGTAAAGGATGCAAGCTCTGCAAATGCGGCACTCGCAAGCGGCGATCTGGATGCACGTCTGATCAGTGCAGATGATTATGCGGCTGTCAGCGAATACGGCAATGTCAACATCACAAGCTACAATTCCGGTCGTGTCAATGCAATGTTCATGAACCAGCTGAATGAGGCACTTCAGGATGTGAGAGTACGTCAGGCAATCGCATATGCGCTGAACAAGTCCGAGCTGTGTCAGTTTGCATACATTTCAGAGGATTATGCAGATCCGGCAGACTCCATATTTACACCGGATACACTGTATTACACAGCACCGGATGCGGTATATGACAATGATCCGGCAAAGGCAAAGGAACTGCTCGCAGAGGCGGGACAGGAGGGATTGTCTCTGAACCTGATGTATATCTCCACAGACAAGACAATGGAGAGCGAGTCACTGTACATTCAGGCTATGCTGGCTAACGTTGGCATCAATGTCAACCTGCTTCCGACGGATGAGTCCACTTTCAAGAACAAGACAAAAGATCCGGAGTGTACGGATTACGATCTGGTACTCAGTTTCTATACTCTGGGTGAGGAGCCGAGCCTCTATGCAGATATCTGCTACAGCAGCAGCCGTTCCAACTACTCACGCATCAGTGATACAGCCCTGGATGCACTCTGGGATGAGGGTACAAAGACTGCAGACGATGCGGCACGCGGCGAGATCTACGCTGAGATCCAGAATACCATCAATGACAACATGTATGTGTATCCGATCGCATATTCCAACGGTTTCTACGCTGTGAATAAGGAATTCGGCGGATTTGAGGATTGTCTGCTCAAGACGATCTACTACGATTATTCAAAGATTTATACAGTAGCTGAATAAGATTCACAGCAGCTTCCGGATGGACAGAACTGTAGAAGAATACGAATCAGCGCAGGCTGAAAATCAGTGCGGATGGATTTCCGGCTGCATGTCATGGAGGACATCGGCCGGGAATCCATTTGTACGATATAGGAGATTCTTATTTCTAATAAAGAACAGGTTCATCGCAGGATGAACTGCGGAAATTGGAGGAAACAACGTGAAGAAAATAGTCAATCGTCTCATTCAATGTGTTCTGACGATGTTTCTTGTGTCGATACTCTGCTTCGCTTTGACGAAGATGGCACCAGGAGACCCCGTCCTGACCTATGTTGAGCCGAATATGAGTGAAGAGTATATTGAGAACCTGCGCGAGAGCCTGGGACTGACCAGGCCGCTCCATGAACAGTATTTTCTCTGGCTGGGCCGAATCCTGCAAGGGAACTTCGGCAATTCTCTGATGAGCAAACGTCCGGTGCTGACGCAGATTCTGGAACGGCTTCCGGCTACTATGATCCTGATGGGAACGAGTATGGTACTCGGTTTTGTCATCGCGGTCTTTCTGGGACTGTATTCCGGAAAGAACAGGAATGGAATCGCGGATAAGATCATCAGCCTGTTCTGCTATGTGGGTATATCCATACCGACCTTCTGGTTTGGAATCATGCTGATCTATCTGCTGAGTGTCAATCTGCACATTCTGCCGAGTATCGGTATGCACTCGGAGGGAAATCGCTCATTCGGTGATCTGGTGCTGCATATGATCATGCCGTGTGTCGTACTGACCTTTGCAAATGCGTCCCAGTATACCCGCTATCTGCGAAGCAGCACGATCACGGAAATGTCTTCCGATTATGTCATGGTGCAGACAGCCTACGGTATGAAGGGTTCCGGTATTCTGTTCCGTCATATATTGAAGAATGCCATGCTTCCGATGATCACAGTGCTCGGTATGAGTCTGCAGTCACTGGTTTCCGGTGCGATCATTACGGAGCAGGTATTTGCCTGGCCGGGAATCGGCCAGCTGGCGGTGACAGCTGTCATGCAGTATGATTATCCGCTGATCATGGGAATTACCATGTTTACAGCGCTTCTCGTGGTTGTCGGCAATCTGCTGGCGGATATCCTGTATGCGGTATTCGATCCGAGAATCCGCAAAGGAAACTGTTAGGAGGTGCCGGTATGCGGGAAAATGTATGGAAAAATATCAAACTTGGGTTTAAGACCAATAAACTTGCGATCGTCGGACTGGCAGCGATCGTGCTGCTGGCACTGATCTCTGTTTTTGCATTTCTGTATCCGGTGGATCCGAATGCCATCAGCATGGATCGTCTGGTAGGTCCGTGTGCGGAGCATCCGTTCGGAACAGATGAGATGGGAAGAGATTATCTGGCACGCTGTATTTATGGAGGAAGAGCATCGCTTCTGGTGGGATTTCTCGCCATGATCCTGTCTACTGTGATCGGAATCATCGTCGGATCTGTCAGCGGATTTATGGGCGGTACGGTAGATGCGGTTCTGATGCGTCTTGTGGATGCACTGATGAGCCTGCCGACCTTCCTGATCATGATCGTTATGAATGCATACCTGAAGCCGGGTCTTCAGAATATTGTCCTGATCATCGGATTTCTGACGTGGATGAATATTGCACGTATCGTGCGCGGTGAGACTATTTCACTGAACGAGCGTGAATATGTGGTGTATGCAAAAATATCCGGACAGAAGAAGATCTCAACGATCGTGAAGCATATCCTGCCGAACATCATGCCGACGATCATTGTGGCAGCGACCATGAATATCGCGAATGCGATCCTGATGGAATCATCGCTCAGTTTTTTCGGACTGGGGATCCAGCCGCCGACTGCTTCCTGGGGAAGCATGCTGAGCAATGCACAGAAGTATATTCAGCAGGCACCGTATATGGCTGTTTTTCCTGGACTTCTGATTCTGATCACGGTGATCAGTTTCAATTACCTGGGAGAAGTGCTGCGTAAAGTATTTGAACCGAAGTAGAGGGAGACAAGAGTATGAGTGCATTATTAGAGGTGAAAGATCTTCAGGTGTCTTTCTTTACGGATCTGGGAGAGACACAGGCCGTGAAAGATGCCGGCTTTGCAATCGAAAAGGGTGACTTTTTCGGAATCGTAGGTGAATCCGGCAGCGGCAAGAGTGTGACAACAAAGACGGTTCTGCGTCTGGGGCCATCGAACTGTAAGGTAAAGGGCGGCGAGATCCTTTTTGATGGAAAGAATATCCTGCAGATGACAGAAAATGAGCTGCGGGAGATCCGCGGCAGGGAAATTGCGATGATATTTCAGGATTCCCTTTCCGCGCTGAATCCGGTCTATACGGTCGGCAGCAAGATGGTGGAACTCATCCGCCGCAATAACAGGATGAGCAAAGCAGAAGCCAGGCAGCGCGCGTTGGAACTGCTGAACGCAGTGGGAATCACAGATGCGGAAAAGTCCATGCGCAGTTATCCGCATGAGCTTTCCGGCGGTATGCGCCAGCGTGTCATGATCGCTATGGCCATGAGCGGAAATCCCAGGGTCCTGATCGCAGATGAGCCGACAACGGCGCTGGATGTGACTATTCAGGCACAGATTCTGCATCTTCTTCTTGACCTGCAGAAAAGGAATCAGATGAGCATTATTCTGATCACTCATGATCTGGGTGTTGTCGCACAGACCTGCCGCAGAGTGGCTGTCATGTGCGGCGGATATGTGGTGGAGGAAGGAAGTGTCGAGGAGATTTTCCTGAATCCGCACCATCCATACACACAGGCGCTGATCGCCAGTATGCCGAAGGTGGGCGGCGGTGCATTTGAGCAGTTTCTGGAGCGGGATCTGTCCGAACAGAGTGCAAACCTTTGTCCGTTTCTGAACCGCTGCAAATATGCGGATGAGAAGTGCGAATGTGCTCTGCCGCAGAATTATGAGGCAGGCCCGGGACATGTAGTTCGGTGCCACAGATGCTGGAACGGAATGACAAAAAGCGAATGCAGGGATAAAGAAGCTCGTCAGTATGAACTGGAAGACCGGGAACATGAAATGACAAAAAGCGAATGCAGGGATATAGAAGCTGCAGACGGGGAGGGAAAAGCATGAGCGAGACATTGATTGAAGTAAAGAACCTCAGTGTTCATTTCAAACAGAAATCCTCAAAGATTTTCTCTCTGCGCACTGGTGTGCTGAAGGCGGTGGACAATGTCAGCTTTCGGATCGAAAAGGGAAAAACATTTGGTCTTGTGGGAGAGTCGGGAAGCGGAAAATCAACGATCGGAAAAGCAATCCTTCGCTATCACAGACCTGCTTCCGGAGAGATTTTCTATAATGACACAGAAATCGGCAGTCTGCCGGAGAAAGAGCTGCTGCCGTTTCGCAAAAGAATGCAGTCCGTATTCCAGGATCCGTATTCGTCTCTGGATCCGAGCCATACAGTGCAGGATATCATCTGCGAACCGATGGAGATTCACCGGATGTATACGGCGGCAGAGCGTAAGGAGCGTGCAGGGGAGCTGATTCAGGTCGTAGGTCTGAAGGAGCAGGATCTGCTGAAATATCCCCATGAATTCAGCGGCGGTCAGCGGCAGAGGATTTCCATCGCTCGTGCATTGTCTGTCAGACCGGAGTTCGTCGTGTGTGATGAGCCGATCTCTGCACTGGATGTATCGCTGCAGGCACAGATCGTACAGATGCTGCAGGATCTGCAGAAGGAATATGGTCTGACTTATCTGTTCATCAGTCATCAGCTGCAGGTCGTACAGAAGATCTGTGATGAGATAGGGGTGCTCTATCTGGGCAGTCTGATGGAGGTATCGAATGCCGGGATGCTGTACGGCAATCCGCTGCATCCGTATACACAGATGCTGATTGCCTCTATTCCGGTACCGGATCCGAGGGTAAAGACATTGGAGCATATCGTGACAGACAGCGGAGTTCAGTCGAGAAATATCAGCGGATGCCGTTTCCACAACCGGTGTCCGTGGTGTACAGAAAAGTGCCGACAGGAGGTACCGAAGCTCGTCGAGGCAGAACCGGGACATTTTGTGGCATGTCATAAGTATTAGGAAGTAGCCGTATATTATCGTAATCGCGGTCAGCCAAAAGAGCAGATGACTGCGGAATATGTGAGAAGACAGCGTAAGAGTAAGCTTTATACGACGGGAAAGCGTCTGTAAAGAAAAAGACATCAGGGGATCACAGAGAAAGGCGGGAGATACTATGCTGAACAAAAAAACATATAAGAACTACATTGCTATCATGAAAGAAGAAATGGTACCGGCCATGGGCTGTACGGAGCCGATCGCACTGGCATACGGTGCGGCGCGTGCCCGTGAGGTACTGGGAAAGGAGCCGGAGAAGATCGTTGCGCGGTGCAGCGGGAATATTATCAAAAATGTGCGCTGCGTCGTGATTCCGAATTCCGGCGGGCTGATCGGAATACCGGCAGGTGTTGTGCTGGGTGCGGTAGGCGGTGATGCATCCAGAAATATGGAGGTGCTCGAATGTGTGGATGATGCGGCAAGAGCACGGACCCGGGAACTTCTGGAGCGTGGGATCTGTACAGTGGAGATTCTGGATTCTCCTGTGGTGCTGCATTTCATTCTGGAGATGACAGCAGGAGCAGATACCGTCAGTCTGGAGATCAAGTATGATCATATCAATGTAACGAAGATCAGTAAGAATGGAGAAATTCTTCTTGATAAGGATAATCAGGAGCAGCAGCCTCAGGAAGCAGACCGGTCGCTTCTGAATCTCGAGGATATTAAGGAGTTCGCAGACACAGTGGATCTGGAGGATGTCAGAGAACTTATTGATGCACAGATCCGCTGCAATATGAACATTGCCCGCGAAGGCATGACAGGAAAGTACGGACTCGGTATCGGACGTGTCATCCGGGAATCCTATTCCGACGATATGCTCACCAGAATGCGCAGTCTCACTGCAGCAGCTTCTGAGGCGCGCATGGGCGGCTGTGATATGCCGGTCATCATCAATTCCGGAAGCGGAAACCAGGGAATCGCCTGCTCCGTTCCATTGATCGTCTATGCGAAAGAGATGGATCTGCCGGAGTACAGCCTGTATCGTGCCCTGGTATTTTCCAACCTGCTGACAGTCTATCAGAAGCTGTATATCGGCAAGCTGTCCGCATTCTGCGGGGCCGTTTCTGCATCGTGCGCAAGCGGCGCGGCTATTACATATATGGTCGGCGGTGGACTGGACCGCATCAAGAAGACGATCGAGAATACGCTGGCCAACATTCCGGGAATTATCTGTGACGGAGCCAAGATCTCCTGTGCGGCAAAGATCGCTGCCAGCCTTGACGCTGCATTCCTTGCACATCATCTGGCAATGAATGATCAGGGATATGCTCCGTATACCGGTATTCTTCAGGAAGAGACTTCCGAGACGATCAGCTGTGTCGGTCTGATCGGAAAGGAAGGCATGAAAGAGACCGACAAGGAAATCCTGAAGATTATGATCGAACACTGACCGTATATCGGAAATACAGTGAAAGAAGAACGTTTGACAGAAGAAAACAGTCTGATAACAGGCACACCTGAGAAAAGCTGCTTGCAGGTGTGCCTGTCTTTGTATTATTATGATATTTATCAGGAGCAGAAAGTACACGGGAAAGACAGAGATTTTGAAAGCAAATAAATGCGACGGGAAAGGAAAAGATAGTATGAATGAAGTGATCAGACAGTTGTATGACCGCAGATCTGTGCGTGTTTTTGAAGAGAGGGAGATAGCCGAAGAGGACAAGCACCTGATTCTGGAGTCAGCCGCTATGGCACCGACTGCCGGAAACCAGCAGCTGTATACCGTTCTGGACATCACAGATCAGGAGCTGAAGGAGCGTCTGGCTGAGACGTGTGATCATCAGCCATTTATCGCGAAGGCAAAGATGGTACTCATCTTCTGTGCGGACTGTCAGAAATGGCATGATGCTTTTGAACAGACGGGGTGCGGGCCGCGTCATCCGGGTGCCGGAGATCTGATGCTGGCTGTGACAGATGCAGCGATTGCGGCGCAGAATGCGGTGACGGCGGCATGGAGCCTTGGAATCGGTTCCTGCTATATCGGAGATATCATGGAGAATTGTGAGATTCACCGGGAAATGCTGAAGCTTCCGTCCTATGTATTCCCGGCTGTCATGCTGGTGTTCGGATATCCCACGCAGCAGCAGATGGAGCGTATGAAGCCGGAGCGTACGGATCTTTCCCATATCGTTCATGAAAACGGATACCGGAATATGGATGCTGGCGAATACCGTGAAATGTTCCTGCCCGGAACGGCCGTGAAATCTTATGAGGACTGGATGAAGGCATTCTGTGACAGAAAATATAATTCGGATTTTGCGCGGGAGATGACACGGTCTGTAGGGGAGTATCTGAAGGAATTTGAGTAAAGTCTGAATGATAATACGAGGAGAGAGCATTATGAAAAACGAGAAAAAGAAAGAATATTCTTTCTTCAGCCACAAAAACTGTGAGTATTTTCCCTGCCATAAGGGCATAGATCCGGAGGACTTTAACTGCCTGTTCTGCTATTGTCCTCTGTATGCGCTGGGGAAGAACTGCGGCGGTAATTTTACCATTACTGAGAATGGTCTTAAGAACTGCTCTAACTGTACGATTCCGCACAGACGGGAAAACTATGAGCGTATTATAGGAAGATACAGCGATATTTCAGAAATGGTGAAGAAAAATCTGTAAACAGCATTGACATTTCGTTAACGAAGTGCTACTGTAGTGTCAGTATAATTCCATAGTGAACATATGAAGTGCTGCCTTTTGAATAATCCGGTTCGGATATTCGACTGACAGAAGAGGGAATCAGGTGAGAATCCTGAACGATCCGGTCACTGTAACAGAGGAGTGAGATCTCGTTAGCCCATTGCATCAGCGATGTGAGAAGGGGAGATCAGGCGATGATTCTGAAGTCAGGAAACCTGCTTCGTATGCAAGGTTAGGCTTCCGTGTAAAGCGTAACAACCAGGTCTGGGCAATCCGCGGCTCAGATTGATGTCTGTTCGCTTCGAACAGGCATTTTTTTATGGGATTCGCATGTTCATGAAGAATTGTACGAGTAAACGGCATGCGATACTACTTCGGAAGGAATATACCTCCGCAAATATTTATTCCTTCTGAAGCAGGATCGGCATTTGACAGAATGATTTTGAAAATTGAATAATAAAAAGCAACAGGTGCCGGACAGTACGGATGCTGCCGGAGAATAGGGAATCAGGTGAAAGTCCTGAGCGATCTCGTCACTGTAAGTAAGGAGTACACAGTCATAATGCAGAGCGCAGTCACTGGGAGACCGGGAAGACGATTGTGTATGTTGATTTGCAAGTCAGGAGACCTGCCTGTTGTTGGTACGGGAACATGCGTTCCAGATCACGAGTAATTGGTTGTACCGGCTTAACAGAAGCTTATTTATGTGCGTCCTTTTACCATTGGTAAGAGGATTTTTTATTTTCAGCATATTTTATTCTCTGAAAAGCAGTCGCATTCGGAGAATGATTTTTCTTTTGTTTGCCAGAATTCATGTTGCGTACCGTTCTGATTTTGCTGATGCAAAATTGATATACATCAGAAAATGGGCGAACGACTCATATCAAAGGAGGAAAAAACATGAAAAAGAGAACACTGAAAACACTTGCAATCGGAACAGCTATGGCAGCTGTGATGGCCATGGGTATGACAGTATGTGCAGAAGAAGCTGAAACAGAGGCATACACAGGCGATGCAGCAAATGACAACACCAGAAATCAGGATGAGATCGGTGAGCAGGAACTGCTGGTAGTCAGCTTTGGTACAAGCTTCAATGACAACCGTGCAGCATCAATCGGTTCTATTGAAGCTGCTGTAGAGGAAGCATTCCCGGAATATGCAGTAAGAAGAGGTTTTACATCTCAGATTATCATTGATCATGTAATGGATCGTGACAATGTTGCGATCGACAATATCACAGAAGCTCTGGAAAGAGCAGTGGACAACGGTGTAAAGACACTGGTTGTTCAGCCGACACTTCTGATGAACGGTCTTGAGTATGATGAGCTGACACAGACACTGGCTGAGTATGCAGATTCTTTTGAGACAGTAGCAGTTGGTGATCCGCTTCTGACAACAGACGAAGATTTTGCAATTGTTGAGAAGGCTATCACAGAATGGACAGCAGAGTATGATGATGGTGAGACGGCAATCGTATTTATGGGTCATGGAACAGAAGCTGAATCCAATGCAGTATATGGAAAAATGCAGGAACTGCTTCAGGCTGACGGATACACAAACTATTTCGTAGGTACAGTAGAAGGTTCTCCGGAGCTTTCCGACGTAATGGAACTGGTAAAAGCCGGTGAATACAAGAAAGTAGTTCTCTCTCCGCTGATGATCGTTGCAGGTGATCATGCAAACAATGATATGGCCGGTGATGAAGAAGGCGCATGGAAGGCTGAATTTGAAGCAGCAGGATATGAAGTAGAGTGCCTGATCCGGGGTCTTGGCGAGAACGAGGCAATTCAGAATCTGATCGTATCACATGCACAGGCAGCAGTAGACAGTCTGGCAGAGTAACAGGATAGAGTGCAGTATATTTGGCGGTCATCTGTGGTGTGTTTCAGAAAGAAATTTTGTATCCTCACAGATGGCCGTTTTTTTCAGAAGAATATTCACGAATAAAACTTTGGTCTGTACAGATCAGCACAGATCAGCACAGAAAGGTCGTTGGAAACAGATGAGAAAGCGGAAACTATTAGTGACAGCAGGACTGCTGATCGCCCTTGCCGGGAGCATTGCGGCAGATGCCGGGGCACAGGAAGTATCAGCAGAGAAGGCAGCAGAATCTCAGGAGGAAACAGAGTATGCAGAACCTGCATCAGAAGGAACGGATCAGGTGGCTTCTCCGGATGAGATGGCCTCTCCGGTGGAGGTATTTGAGGAAGATATGGAGCCGGTTTATGCAGATTCTCTGAAGGATGGAACGTATGAGATCGAGGTACTTTCCAGTTCTTCCATGTTCAAGATTGCAGAATGCCGGCTTACCGTAAAAGATGGTGAAATGAGTGCAGCATTGACGATCAAAAGTGACAGCTATCTGAAACTGTTTCCGGGAACAGGTGCCGAAGCGGCGGCAGCATCCGAGGATGAATATATTACTTTTGAAGAGACGGAAGAGGGATGGCAGTTATATGAGATTCCTGTTGAAGCGCTTGATATGGGAATCGACTGTGCAGCATACAGCAGAAGAAGAGAAAAGTGGTATGACAGAACACTTGTATTTCAGGCCTCGTCACTTCCACAGGATGCATATCAGGAGTCGATGATTCTGACAGCAGAAGAACTGGGACTGGAAGACGGAACCTATACAGTGGAAGTTCTGCTGGAGGGAGGCGCAGGAAAGACCTCAGTGGAAAATCCGGTGACAATGACAGTCAGTGACGGTCAGGTGACAGCGGAAGTTATGATCACCAGTAAGAATTACGATTATGTGATTGTAGACGGAACGAAATACGAGAAGATCAACGGGGAAGGAAATTCTGCTTTTGAGATTCCGGTGATCGGATTTGATTTCAGAATGCAGTTCATTGCAGACAGCACAGCGATGGGAACATCACATGAGATTGATTATACTCTGTTTTTTGATTCGGAAACGATTCAGAAGACAGAATAACAAAAGGATACCTGTGCAGCAATATGCAGGTACTAAATAAATAACCAGGGGAGAAGAGTTCAGAACAGGAGGAGATTATGAAGTACAATTCAAGAAAATTTCTTGCTTTGCTTCTGTCTGTGTCAATGACAGCAGCGCCGGTCAGTGCATGTGCGCAGGAGATGAAGCCTGCAGAGCAGACGGAGGCGGTAACAGAAGCGGTTACAGAAACAGAGACGGAGGATGCAGCTGAGGCTACGGTTCAGGAGACAGTGAAAGCCGCTGCGGAAACAATGGCAGAGGCCTTCACGGAAACAGCAGCGGAAACAGCGGCAGAGACAGCAGCAGAAGCAGCAGCGGAAACAGCGACAGAGACAGCAGCGGAAACAGCGACAGAGGCAGCAGCAGAAGCAGCGGCAGAGACAGCAGCAGAAGCTGAAACAGAGACGGAAGCAGCGGAAACGCAGACAGAACTGGCCGGTGAGACAGCCGTAACGGAGGAAACGGCACTTAATACTGCTGTTTATGCGGCAGCAGAGAATACTACTGATGCAGTGGATAATTCTACAACACTTGAGGACGGTGAATATGCACCGACCGCATTTACTTATGTAAAGGCAAAAGACGGTACAGTGCCGAAGGCAAAAATCAGCTGTGATAAAGTAGTGGTTAAGGACGGAAAGGTAACTGCAACGATTTCGTTTGCAGGCAGTGGTTACAGCTATGTAAAAGCAAACGCGCAGCAATATACAGCGACTGTAACAGATACAGCATCGACCGTAGAAATCCCGATGGATCTGAATGCAGATTGTAAGGTTTATGGTTACTCCAAGTCAATGGAAACAGAAATTGGTTATATTTTCCATATTACACTGGAGGAGCCGGCGGAAACAGAATCCACAGGGACAGAAGCAACGGAATCCACAGAGCCGGAAACAACAGAATCCGAAAATACAACAGTAGCAGACGGAATCTACACAGGAACAACCACCACGACCGGAAAAATGTTCAGTGTAATCGCCAGTGAAGTGACAGTGAAAGACGGCAGGGCTACCGCACTGATCACACTGAGCGGAACGGGTTATGACAAGGTGTACATGGGAACTGCAGAAGC
>JBGVDJ010000050.1:0-39304 GCA_045119335.1 Candidatus Choladousia sp.
CTGGACTGCATCCAGTTTGAATTGTTTGTCATAGTGCTTTGCCATAATGAGATCCTCCTTCAGTGCGGTACCTACATAGTACCATAAAATTTGTAATAAGGAATTCTCATTTTGACTTGTACTATTTGTATTCTAGCACCAGCTGAGACTTATGGCGGGACAGTAGTAAATATGTCCACTTACACGGATAACTGCGTGAATCCTCTAGAAATGGATGTATGGAGTCTTGATCCGAATGATTCAAAGGGAATGGTCAGAGAAAAAAGCGAGTTCATGCTTGGTCTTTGTGAGCAGTGTATTGGTGACAGCTTAAATTTCAGATAGAAGTCAATCATTGATAGATGTGTCAGAAAGTTGTATATCGACATTGCAAGAGGCAAGGAAAAGTATGTCCCGGTTATGAGCGATTTTTACGATATCCTTATGGCACAGCCGGAGGAAGAAGCAAAGGTCATTGCGTTGTCCCTTGAGCTTTTCGTAAATGGTTCACTTAACATCTTCAATCATCAGACGAATGTGGATGTAGACAACCGATTCACAGTATATGGCATCAGAGACTTAGGTACAGAGCTTAGTCTTATTACAATGCTTGTTATGATGGAGTCCATTCAGAACAGGATTGTGGAGAACGGACAGAGGGGTAAGGCGATATGGCTTTATATTGATGAGTTCCATGTTCTGCTTAATTCCGAGTATTCTGCAAAATATTTGCAACAGCTCTGGAAAAAAGTCAGAAAGCAAGGTGGATTGTGTACTGGTATCACTCAGAATGTGGTCGATCTGTTACAGAACAACACAGCCACAACAATGCTTGCAAACTCAGAGTTCGTAGCACTCTTAAAGCAGGTGAATACGGATAGTTCAAAGCTAGCAGTGGTTATCGGAGTATCAGAAGCACAGCTTCGATTCGTAACCAATACTGCGTCAGGTATGGGACTTATCAAGTGTGGTTCTGTAGTGATTCCGTTTGATAATCAGATCAGTAAGGATACAGATCTTTACAGACTGTATAACACTAATATTCATGAGAAGATTGCAGAACGGAAGAAGCTTGCAAATGCAAATTGTTAATTCTTTGTGAAATCAAGAATTATTGATTTACATATTTTCTTAAGGTAGGTAATATAATATTAAAGACAGGCAACTTGAGTGTCTGCCAAGCGTGGAAGTAAGGTGTTGTGCCAGAGAGCAGTGCCTTACGAGCTTTATACGGGTTTGACATTTACCACAATCTGGCTAGAGACCGTGGGTTTCGAAAGAAAATGTCGGAGGCTCTGCTATTGTTGGCAGAGCCTTTCTTTTTAGGAGGAACGGACTTTATGCGAAATATAAAAGACTGTGTAAGTGCATTCCTTCCACTTTTAGATACTGAATACGAGATTGTATTGGGAAGAAAAGGAGTAGCTGTAACTCTCAGTCTTGCTTTTGATAAAAAAGATTGTTTTCATTTGATGGGATTACAGTATTTGATGAGATAGTGGCAGGAATTATTACCACAGAACAGGTTGAGTCATCAGACTTTTATAAAAAAATAGAAGAAAGAGTAAATTTTCTTCCGTTATTGGAACAGCTTTTAGATAGTAATGATACAGTATTCAAGTATAATAAAAAAGCAAATATTTATTCTATGATAGAAGCTGATTATCTGATGAAAAATAATATGGAAGAAAGAAATTTGTATCTGTTTTTATCACTCGGTATAGATGATAAGTACTTTTGCAGGTCATTTTTTCCCGAAGAGAAAAAAGATTATACAAAAAATCAAGCTTCTTGGACAATGTTATATAAAAAGAAATGTGATATGAGCACTGGTGAAGAGGTTGTTTTGTATGACAGGTTAACAAAAGAATAAAATGTTTATTAGCAAGCCATTTGGATTAAGTTCCAGATGGCTATTTTTTTACCCATTTTAGGGTAATGGATGTAGAAAGAAGGTGAGAACATTGAAGATAAAAAAGGTGGATGATAAGGACTTTGGTTGTGCCTTGAATGGTGATATCGCTGATTATGATATCTGAGTCTTCGAGGTTTAATAATTCTGTTGGTCCTCTGTCAGATCCAACCCGAATGTGGCAGATACAATGGAAATGAGTCCTTCGTTCACTTTACGCAGCCAGTAGTAATATGCATTCCGAGAAAGATTATACTACTGCTGACAGTAATCATCGACTTTCAGTCCGCTGGCTTTACAATCTTTTATAATGGAAACCCATTCAGGCAGTCGGATCTGAGTAGTAGCAAGTTTTGTGTTTATGCATTTGGTGGCTAATAGTCTTGCTGTATTATCCTAACAGTGATAAGATAAGTGAAAAACCGGAAGGAGCGTTTATATATGAAAAGATATGTTATGTTTGCATAGCACTGGCTATTGCAATTAAATACAACAGTTGTTATAGCCAATGCTGTTCCTGAAAGAAAATTTTGAATTTAGGAGGCAAACATGGGCTATATAAGAGCAGAAGAAATTCTGCCGGTCGAGGTAATCGAATTGATACAGCAGTATGTGGATGGGCAGAATATATATATTCCACGGAAGATGAAGAACCGTCAGGAATGGGGAGCCGGTACAGAGATAAAGCGGGAGCTGCAGGCGAGAGATCAGCAGATTTATTCGGATCATTTATCCGGAATGAAGGTATCGGAACTGGCTCTGCGGTATTATTTATCTGAAAAAAGTATACAGCGTATTATAAGAAACAGAAAAATGTAGGCAGATGAGCTGGTACAATACCGGCTCATTCTTTTTTATAAAAAATCATGAGCTGGTTCCGGGGAGCATGAGGTGCTATGATGGCATCAGCGGGCATCGTCGGGTTCCTGACCGCTGATGTAAAGATCAGCAAATTAGAGCAAAGGAGAACTGAAATGTACAGGATAGAGAAGAATTATCGCAATAATGCTGCATTAAGAAAAAGCTTTAATGAACTGGCGCAGAAAACCTTCGGACTTAATTTTGAAGACTGGTATCAGAATGGATTCTGGGGGGACAGCTATACCCCGTATTCCGTTGTGGCGAATGGAAAAGTGATTGCCAATGTTTCCGTGAATAAGACGGATCTGCTGGTTGATGGAGAAGTAAAGCACTTCCTTCAGCTGGGAACTGTTATGACAGAGGAAAAATACAGAAATAAGGGGTTCAGCAGAATGCTCATGGAGCAGATTCAAATGGATTATGCAGGAAAAACAGATGGAATCTACCTGTTTGCAAATGACAGTGTTCTTGATTTTTATCCCAAATTTGGATTTCGGAAATCAAAAGAATATCTGTATTCACGAAAAGTCTTCAATCAGGGGGAAAATCAGCTGGAGCAGATTGTAATGGATAGTCCTGTCGTATGGAAGAGACTGCAAAAAGCCATGGAGAAGAACACATTTCACGGAAAATGCGATATGGTAAACAATGACGGTCTGATTATGTTCTATGTATCCGGCTTTATGCAGGAGAGTGTATTTTATCACAGGGATACAGATACCTATATCATTGCCGATGTGGAAGAGGGAACTGTTTTTATCCATAATGTATTTTCCAGCACTATCAGAGAGCTGGAAAAAGTGACAGCGCTGTTTGGGAAAGATGTGGATGAGGTAACACTTGGTTTTGCACCGGCAGATGCAGAGGGGTATGAAATGGTGGAATTGCATGAGGAGGACAGCACTTTTTTCATTGCGGGGGATGGCATGAAGGTGATTGAAGAAGCGAAGCTGAGAATACCGTCCCTTGCTCATGCATAAGCGCTGTGCCTTTTAGATGCAGGAATGTATAGCTGGAAGCCGGATATCGAAATATGCAAACCTGAAAAAGTGTGGTATGATAATACTGTCTGAACATTGTTACTGAACTTATAAGAAAGTGCGGGTATGGCAGAAAGGATGTGTTTTATGCCTGATATTCAAATCAGAAAGACCAGTATTACCAGCCTTGATACAGATTGTATTGTGAATGCGGCAAATGAGGGACTGCGTCCAGGCGGCGGTGTTTGCGGAGCGATTTTCATAGAAGCAGGGTATGTGCAGCTGACAGCAGCCTGTGAGGCTATTGGTCATTGCGAAACGGGAAGCGCAGTGATTACACCCGGATTTGATCTGAAAGCGAACTATATCATCCATGCGGTCGGTCCGGTCTGGCAGGGGGGACTGCTTGATGAAGCGGAAAAGCTTTATAACTGCTACAGGAAGTCTCTTGAACTTGCCATGGAGAGTGGATGTCATTCCATCGGTTTTCCTTTGATTTCGGCAGGAATCTTCGGGTATCCGAAAGAAGAAGCGTGGGAGATCGCTTTGCAGGCATGCATTGATTTTGATAAGGAAAATGCAGAGTATGAAATGAAAATTGTCTTTGCGGTATTGGATGATCAGATCCTGGAGATGGGGCAGGCAGAATTGGAGTGGCAGCTGGAGGCGGAAGCCGATGAGGGTTTTGAGGCTGAGATCACACAGGATGAATTGGATCTGAATGCCGGTGCAGAGGCATATCAGAAGGGTGACTTTGCTGCTGCTGTCACGTTTTATCGAAAGGCGGCTGACGCAGGAAATGTTATTGCGCTCAGCAATCTTGGATATTGCTATTACTATGGACGAAGTATTCCGGTAGATAAAGAAAAAGCCAGAGAATGCTGGGAAAAGGCAGCTATTTTGGGCGATATATGTGCGGTCTATAAACTGGGAGACATGTATCGAAACGGTGATCTGAAAGAAAACACGGCATATTCGAAGGCATTGTATCGCAGAGCTTATGATATGACTTCAGAGTGTGCAGATATTTACAGCTATCCGGACGTATATCTGAGAATGCTGAAATACTGCTCTGAGGATTTTGATAAGGATACTTTGAAAGAAATAGCCCGGGCATGTGTGGAAGGACTGGAAATGAGAATAGCTGAAGGAGATCGTTATTCCGGCAAATTACTTGCTGAGGCCAAAGCTATTTGGAATAAAATCGGATAAGGTTTGAACGTAAAGTTTATAGAGCGGGGTCTGGTGTATGCTGGATCCCGTTTTGTATTTTTCGGAAGATTCTGATTTTTACGTGGGAGAGAATGTGGAACAGACAGATATCAGGGCGAAATTTGAAGACGGTATCCTGAAAGTTCTTGTCCAGAGAAAGAAGTCAAACCTGCCGTAGAAGAGAAGAAATATATTATGATCGAAGGCTGATGAAACAGATTTAGATTTGAGGAAAGCCGGATTATTAATCGGGCAGGAGGAAACGGGGATGCGCTTTTTACATTCTTTTTTTAAATGAAAGGCATTTTGAATATGCAATCTTCCAAAAATGTGGTATGATAGTGCAGTCTAAGAGTGATTAACAAGTTTACAAAGGAGCACGATCATGCCAGTATTTGATTTCAGCAATACACCGGATAATAACAGTGATTTTGTATGTACATATACCACGTTCAGTTCGAACGAAAGAACCGCCACACCGGAAAAACCCATTCTGGTTCTGGATAACAGCAAACGCAGCTGGAAACATCATTCCTGCGGTATTTTTACGAATCCAAATAAACAGACCACGTTTGAATTTGAAGAAGAGGATGGAACTTTCAGTGCAGATATTCTGCAGATGGATTCGCGTTTTGTCTATCTGATAAAATGGCTGGGAAAGAATCATATCAATGTGCGTCTTTCAGGAAAGAACCGCGAAGACGGTTATGCGGTCTACAAAATTCGCGAGACTGCATTCGGCGGCAAGGGGAGAGGCAAGCTTTCTGCGGAAGACGGTTTCCTTCAGTTTATGATTGAACGTCTGTTTGCAAGTAATGCTCCGGTAAATGATCTGGAGGAAGATGATGATCTGGACGAGACCGGAGATGATATGAAGCTTACCAGCTTACAGAGCATTTCAGATTTCATGACCTGCGCAGGCAAAACACTGCCGGATAACATCAGACTGTGGGCGAGAAGAAATCTTGCTGTCGCTCATTCTCATGAGGTTACGCAGGAGGAACGCCGTCATGCACAGAGGGCACTTTCCATTATGATGAATATCCAGTGGAAGAACAATTATTTTGAAGCGATTGATCCGAAGGAGGCGCGCCGGATTCTGGACGAAGAGCTGTATGGCATGGAGCGTGTGAAACAGCGTATTATCGAAACGATCATTCAGATCAACCGAACGCATACTCTTCCGGCTTACGGTATTTTGCTGGTCGGACCTGCAGGAACCGGTAAATCTCAGATTGCCTATGCGGTTGCCCGCATTCTGAAACTGCCGTGGACTACGCTTGATATGAGTTCCATTAACGATCCGGAGCAGCTGACCGGAAGCTCCCGCATCTATTCCAATGCGAAACCGGGTATTATCATGGAGGCTTTTTCCATGGCAGGCGAGTCGAACCTCGTTTTTATCATTAATGAGCTGGACAAAGCAGCTTCCGGAAAGGGCAATGGCAATCCGGCAGATGTGCTTCTGACCCTCCTGGACAACCTCGGATTTACTGACAACTATATGGAATGTATGATTCCGACCAGTGGTGTTTATCCGATCGCAACAGCCAATGATAAGAGTCAGATCAGTGCACCTTTGATGTCACGTTTTGCGGTAATCGATATTCCGGGTTATACGGCGGAAGAGAAAAAGATCATCTTTTCAAAATATGCGATGCCGAAAGTTCTGAAACGCATGGGCTTAAATGAAAATGAATGTATCGTAACGGAAGAGGCACTGGATACGCTGGTAGAATATTTCGCAAATACAGAGGGTATCCGCGATCTGGAGCAGGCCGCAGAGCATATAGCTGCGAACGCACTGTATCAGATTGAAGTGGATCATGCTTCACAGGTCGTTTTTGATGCGAAAATGGTGCGGGATCTGCTTGCGTAGAAAAACAGGAACTCCGGAACTGTTTGCGTAGAAAAACAGGAACTCCGGAATTGCGGTGCAGGATGCTATTTACAGAATGAAAGAAAATGGAGTCAGGATATCAAAACGAAATCCTGACTCCATTTTTGTGATAATATCCGGATATTACTCTGCAATGTAATCTGCAGCGAGCTCACGGAAAGATGCTTCATTTTTCTCCAGCCAGGAGTGGAAATCCAGACCGGAAGCAGCGACCGTTTTTCCGAGTGCGACAATGAACTCCGGAATCCGGTCCTGAAGGATTGCGCCGACCGGTTCACCAAGCTTCTCACGGCCCTGCAGGTCGCATCCGTTGAGCAGGAGCGTGAAAGCCGGCTGTACTTTTCCGTCTGCTTTCTTGACACCGCCCTGGAAACCAAGGGTTCCGATCTGCTGTGTGCCGCAGCTGGACGGACATCCGGAGATGTATACGGTCGGAAGGGCATCTGCCGGAATATCAGCCTCACTGACAGCATTCAGCATAGAAGCCAGAAGTGCCTGAGAATCCCGCACACCCTGCTGGCAGATAGATGCTCCGATACAGCTGACGCTGTGCTGGAACGGGGTAACTGCACTGTCAGCGGTGACAGCGAGGACCTTTTTTGCTTCAGAGGCAGTAAGGTTAATGATATACAGTGTTCCATCCGGAGAAATGCGGCATTCCACGCAGGGCATGTCCCGAATCACATCATATAACTGACGCGGCTTGTCTGCAGGGAGATTTCCGCCTGCGGGATGATAACTGACGGCATAGAGACCATCCTGTTTCTGCGCAATTACGCGGTCACCGGAGAGTTCTTCCTGTGAAGTTTTGTCTATAGGGGTGACCGATACAGTCAGCTTCCGGCTGCTATTTCGTCTTTCTTCCAGCGCTTTTGCGTATTCAGCTTTCAGACCATCTACACCAAGGCTGTCCTGCAGATAGCGTGTACGGGCCTTTGCGCGGTTTTCGTAGTTGCCATATCTGGTAAATACATCGATCATTGCATCAATACAGGCCAGAATATCTTCCGGAGCTACTGCCTCGGCTACTTTTACACCAATTTTCGGGTTTGGTCCCAGACCGCCGGCACAGTATATATCGAAGCTGCCGTCTTCACGGGCAGCAAACCCCAGATCACGGAAGGTAGCGTGAGTGATATTTTTGGGACCGTTGGAAAATGCCACCTTTAATTTACGCGGCATATGGATACTCCGCACCAGAGTCAGCAGGTGATCGGCTGCAGCCTCTGCCCACGGAAGCACATCAAAGTATTCTCCCTTTTCAACACCGGAGAGCGGACTTGCCATGGCATTGCGGGGAAAATCACCGCCGCCTCCACGGGTGACAATGTCTACCTCCAGTGCTTTTTCCATTAAGTCAATTGTAGCCTCCGCATTCAGATTGTGAAACTGGATCGTCTGGCATGTGGTCAGTTTCATTCGGTCGATCTGATAGGTTTCCACGCTGTCTGCGATAAAAGCCAGACGCTCTTTGGTCAGGCGTCCTCCGGCCATACGCAGACGGAGCATATTTCCTCCGTTTCGCTGTGCGTAGCTGCCGAAGCCGCCGGAGAAGCCTTTATATGCTTTCTTGTCTACCTCACCTGCTTCGAACGCGCGGATCTTTTCCGCAAATGCAGGAATATCGCTGCGCATCAGCTCTTTCAGTTCCTGATTCATGATAATTCGCCTCCATTTCAGTCATTCTAAAAATCTGCTGCAGTAATCTGTTATAAAATTTTCTATGGCAATGCGTGTGTTTGCTTTATTATTTCTCATTTTATCGCAATTTCATATCAGAAGCAATTCTGTAAAAAGAATTATCGCAATTTCTTTATTTTGCAGCTTTTTTATTTCAGCATTTCTTTATTTTCAGTATTGCTTTATTTCGCAGTATTTTTATTCCACAGTACCAGTATAAAAGTGTTATCGACATATGTCAATTACTTTATTGACATATGCCATTAACGGCGTATAATAGGGGTATGCAGATGGAATTCCGGAAACATTCCTGAAAATTGTTGCCCTGCAAAGGAGGAATATACTTGCCGAGACCAAGAAAATGCAGAAAAGTGTGCCATTTTCCGGAGACACTGGAGTTTGCACCGGTTGGAGCGGGTGCGGAGAAGGATGCAGTTATTCTGACAGTGGATGAGTATGAGACCATTCGTCTGATTGATAAAGAAGGATTCTCACAGGAACAATGCAGTGAATATATGAGGATAGCCCGCACTACGGTCCAGCAGATTTATACGACCGCGCGGAAAAAGCTGGCGGACGTGCTGGTGGAGGGATTGCCTTTGCGTATTGAAGGCGGCGATTATCAGCTTTGTAACGGGGCAGATGACTGCTGGGCGGGCAGCGGCTGTTTCAAACGAAAAATTTATGAGAAATATGCAAGAACGAAAGGGGACAATAACATGAGAATTGCAGTAACATTTGAGGACGGACAGATTTTCCAGCACTTTGGACATACAGAACAGTTCAAGGTTTATGAGGTTGAGAACGGAAAAATTGTTGCATCTGAGGTGGTTGATACCACTGGCAGCGGTCATGGAGCACTGGCAGGGGTACTGAATGCGCTGAACGTTGATGTATTGATCTGCGGCGGCATCGGCGGCGGGGCACGCATGGCACTGGATGCAGCCGGCATCAGACTGTACGGCGGAGTCAGCGGGGATGCAGATGAAGCGGTGCAAGCTTTGCTTGCAGGAAGACTGGAGTTCAATCCGGATGTTCAGTGTAATCATCACGGAGAACACCACCATGGCGGCAGCTGCGGTGAGCATGGCTGCGGCGGACATCACTGCGGAGAATGATCAGAACCAGGCTGCGGATATCCTGTCGGATTCAGGATCAGGCAGAACATACGGTATATCAGAAAAAGGACTGTTGAACAGAAGAAGAGCTATTCGATTTGATTGTCAATCGAATAGCTCTTTCAATGATATTCCAGAAGTTTCACTGTATAACCTCTCTTTCTGTTGATTTGAGCAGTCCTTTATGGAATGATTTTTATGCCATTGGACCTTCCTCCTGTTTGTGAAGTTGTCTCTTCTTTTGATGAGTTTATTGTACTATGATTTTGTGGAAAAGTCAATAAGAAAATGAAAATTAATCATAAAAAAATAAATTGTCTAAAAAGTATAAAATATTATAAAAAAATTTCTGCAATTACAAGGAAGGAACCCTGATGAATCCAGAAGAATAAAACAAAAATACGGAAATAAACCGGTAGATAAAAAGAGAAGAATATTGTATAGTGAAAATGGTCTTTTTAATTTTCAGAGGAATCCGGATAGAACTGCGGATAGAATTCCGGCAAAAACGGCAGTCAGAATAAAAAATTGAAAGCCGGTATTGACTATCCCGTTGGGGTTGGCCTTATGCTGTCCATGAGGTGATGAATATGCTGATAAACGAGATCAGTAAAAAAACAGGATTGACCAAAAAGGCAATCGAATATTATACGATGCAGGGACTGATTGTTCCGAAGATCATGGAGAACGGGTACAGAGAGTATACGGCGGAGGATGTGGAACTGCTGAAGCGCATTGCGGTCTGGCGAAAGCTGGATATCAGTGTGGAAGAGATTAAGGACATTCTTGCAGATGAGAGCGAACACGTGCTTCTGGAACTTTCTGTACGCAGGGAACTGCAGCTGCAGAGGGAGACCGAAAAAAAGAGGATTCTTGAGGATCTGGCAGCCGGTATGGATTATGAAACTGTACGGGAACATCTGGAGGCGGTGGATTGCAGTCAGACCGTTACTCAGAAGCTCCTGGAGGCATTTCCGGGATTTTACGGAAAATTCGTCTGCCTGCATTTTGCACAGTTTTTGAATGAACCGATTCGCACACAGCGGCAGAAACGGGCATATGAGGCAGTGATTGAATTCCTGGATGACATGCCGCCTGTAGAATTTCCGGAAGAGCTGCAGGATTATCTGGAGAAGTCTGCGGGGAATATCGGTGCACGGCAGATTACACAGATGGTTGCGGATATCAGGGAATCTGTGGAGAATCCGGAACAGTTTTTTCAGGAAAACGGGGAACTGCTGCAGTGGTATCTGACTTATATACAGTCTGACGACTATCGGGAGTCATCGGCATACAGGTTTAAAAAATTTATGCAGGAGTTTCAGCGGACAAGCGGATACTATGATGTATTCATTCCGGCAATAAAGGAACTGAGCAGCAGTTATGAGGCATATTATCAGAGAATAGAGGCAGCCAATGCAAAGCTGCTGGAGCGATATCCGGAGGCAGAAAAAATCTGAGAGGTGGAATATATGCAGGAACAGATGCAGGTAAACGGAACCACATTTGCGGTGAAGCAGCTGCTGGGAAAAGGAAAGGGCGGATACTCTTATCTGGTGACGGATGGACAGAACAATTATGTGCTGAAACAGATTCATCATGAGCCGTGTGATTATTATCAATTCGGCAATAAGATCGAAGCAGAAATCAATGATTACAAACGGCTGAAGAAGATCGGAATCCGGATTCCGCAGCTGCTGGACGTTGATATTGAGCAGGAACGCATACTGAAAGAGTATGTTGACGGAGACACGATATTTGAACTTATCCGGCAGGATCGGATGGAAGCGGTTTATCTGGAGCAGGTAAAGGAGATGTGCCGTTTCCTTTATGCGGCGAACACAAATATTGACTATTTCCCGACCAATTTTGTAGTGCAGAACGGAGCGCTGTTTTATATTGACTTCGAGTGTAACGATTACATGGAGGAGTGGAATTTTGAAAACTGGGGAATCAGATACTGGTCTAAGACGGAGGAATTTTTGAAATATGAGGAAGGGCATGTCCTGTAAAACAGGTCAGGGGGCTGCAAATTCCGGGAATATTCTGCGAATATAACTTAGAAAGACATCCGGAGGACCGGAAATAGTGATCGGAGGCATGGTTTATGAGTCTGAAGAAGGCATTTGTAACGATGAGGGATAATTATGTGATCAATCAGGTTGCCCGTTTGAAACTGCCGCAATTTGATGATGCTGCAGCGGTGCGCTATAGAATCATTTTTTCGGGGCGCGTTCAGCATGTGGGGTTTCGGTTGGAAGTATGTGAGCTGGCGGCGAGGCTGCAGCTGACCGGATACTGTAAAAACCTTGAAAACGGCGATGTTCTGGTGGAAATACAGGGCCCGGAAGACCGGATCAGTTATCTGATTTCCTTCATGGAATCACTGAAGCGAATCAGCATAAAAAACAGAACAACAGAAAAGCTGGAATTAAATATGGAAGAACAGCAGTTCCTGAAACAGGAATGAATGAGCGGGGGAAGGATTATGGAAAGAACTGTGGAAAAGAGAAGTAAAAGAATCCTGATGAGTGTTTTGGGGGTGATAGTCTGCGGAATCAGTGTTGGATTTTTCAAGAGAGCAGCCTTTGGTGTGGATCCGTTTCAGGCATTGATGAGCGGACTGGATGCAGTGATCCCTATCAGCTTTGGAACACTGTATGTGCTTGTAAATATCTGTCTGCTGATGTTCAGTGTGATCAATGACCGGCATCGAATCGGAATCGCAACACTGGTGAATCTGTTCCTGTTGGGATATATTGCGGATTATTCTCACAGATTCCTGCTGAATCTGTTCCCTGATCTGGGAGTGGCGGGAAGAGCTGTGATGCTGGTGATCGGCATTGTGATCATGTGTCTGTCATCTGCTTTTTATTTTACCGCAGATATGGGTGTGTCTACCTATGATGCGATTTCATTGATCATTTCGGAAAAATGGAAACCTGCACCGTTTAAATTCTGCCGCATTGCCTGTGACATGGTATGTGTTGTGACTGGAATTGTACTGTTTCTGAGCTCAGGGCAGTCCGTATCAGCACTTGGCGAAGTAGTGGGCGCAGGTACGATCATAACGGCATTCTTCATGGGACCGCTGATCGAAGTGTTCAATGTGCATGTAGCGCAGCCGTTTCTGAACAAATAAGGGCTCAGGGGAGCGGATTCCACCGCCCCCGCACGTAACAGATCAGGAACAGCACAAAGAGCAGCAGATTATGCAGGATCATGCATGTCCATGCGGATACGAGTCCGAAACCCATTCTCTGTGTACACAGGAATGTGCCGATAATACGCACAAGCCACATTCCGATGATGTTATAGATGAAGGGTTCCTTTGTTTTGCCCACACCCTGCATCATGCCTTCGATGATGATGGAGAACCCGTAGAACGGTTCGGAAACTGCTACCATACGAAGCACAGTGGTGCCGAGGGTGATAACCTTTCCGCTGGATGAGAAAAGCCGCATCAGGCTCGGGGCAAAGACGAACAGGCAGGAACCGGAAACGATCATCAGTGTAATTTCAATCGGGATGAACATTGCGGCGAGATCGTGCATGCGCTTTTTGTCGCGGGCACCACAGGCATTTCCGGACAGAGTGGCAGCGGCTGTCTGCATACCGTAGCCCGGAATATAAAACGCGGATTCTACCGTATTGGCAATTGTATGCGCAGCGGTGGCAACTTCGCCCAGTGAGTTGATCATCGAAGCAAATGCGACGTATCCCAGAGAAGTGCCGAAACGCTGCAGCATATTCGGAAATGCTACTTTCAGACATGGCTTCAGAATCTCCGGTTCCGGAAAAAATCTCTGCCCGTGGGGAGAAATCTGCGGATGATGCCACAGTACGATGGTAATATAAATTCCGCCGACTGTGAAGGCAACAGCACTTGCGGCTGCAGCACCGATGACACCGAGACCGGCTCCGGGCACCGTGATACTCATGGAGAACAGCATGACAGTACGGCGGGGATAGATCAGCAGAAAATTCAGTACAATATTGATCAGATTCATGATGACACCGATTCTCATCGGTGTTTTTGTGTCTCCGGCGGCCCGCAGGACCGTACCGAAGATGATGCTCGCTGTTCTGGGCAGCATCGGCAGATATAGAATGAAGAAATAGCGGGAAGCAAGAGAACGGATACTTTCCGGTACCTGCATCCACACCGGAATCAGACCGCTCAGACTCAGGGTCAGTGCGGTAAAGAAGATACCGGTCACCAGCACGACCAGTACAGCCTGTGCGGTGGCTTTCTTTGCAGCCTCTTTTTCTTTTGCCCCCAGTTTTCTGGCAATAAAGGAAAGGAAACCGATGCTGAGCGCGGAAATGGTGCTGTTGATCAGCCAGTTGACTGTTGTTGTGGCACCAACGGCAGCAGTAGCTCCTGTGCCAAGGGAACCGACCATGGCTGTATCGATATACTGAACTGCCGTCTGCATCAGCTGTTCCAGCATGGTCGGCCAGGCCAGACTGAGAATGACGGTAATCATTTCTGTATTCAGATTTCGAAGTTTTTTCGCCTGCATATGTGAAACCTCATAAATTCACGGATAATAAAAACGGATTTAGCCGTATCTGAATTATTATAAAATTTTTGTCAGATGGAGTCAATAAAGAACTGTTTTGTGCCTGCTGGCCTGCCTGAAACAGAGCCGTTCAGAAGTGCAGGGAGAGATAAAACAGAGACAGAAAAGGACAGAAATAGAAAGCGGCCGGCACCGGATCGGGTACCAGCCGCAATATGCTGCAGAATCGTATTACAGAGCTTTACCTGTCAGAAGCTCATAAGCCTGCAGATACTTGTTGATCGTCTTTTCAACGATGTCCTCCGGCAGTGTCCAGTCGTTGTCCGGATTAGCCTTCAGCCAGTCGCGGGCGAACTGCTTGTCGAAGGATGGCTGTCCGTGACCCGGTTCATAACCTTCAGCCGGCCAGAAACGGGAACTGTCCGGTGTGAGCATCTCATCACCGATTACGATATTGCCTTCCTCATCAAGACCGAACTCGAATTTTGTATCTGCAATAATGATACCGCGGCTCAGCGCGTAGTCGGCACACTTCTTGTACAGGGCGATTGTACAGTCACGCAGTTTGGTTGCATATTCTTCCCCTTTGCCCGGGAAATATTTCTCCAGGTGGGCAATACTCTGTTCGAAAGAGATATTTTCGTCGTGATCACCGATCTCAGCCTTTGTGGACGGAGTATAGATCGGTTCCGGCAGTTTATCAGACTCCTGCAGACCTTCCGGCAGCTTGATTCCGCATACTGTACCGTCTTTCTTGTAGCTTGCCCAGCCGCTTCCTGTAATGTATCCGCGTACAATGCACTCGATCGGAAGCATGTTCAGCTTCTTGCACATCATGCTGTTGCCGTCGAACTGCGGCTGCTGGAAATATGCCGGCATATCTTTCACATCAACAGAAATCATATGATTCGGGAGAATGTCTTCCGTCAGGTCAAACCAGAATTTGGACATCTGTGTAAGAACAGTTCCCTTTTTGGTAACAATGTTCTTCAGAATGACATCGAAGCAGCTGATGCGGTCGGTTGCTACCATGATCAGGCTGTCTCCATTATCATAAATTTCACGTACCTTACCCTCTTTTACAGGTTTCATAGCTTCAATACTCATACGATTACCTCTCTGTAAGAAATTTCAAGGAAGACAGATAGATGTTATCCGCTTCATTGTGTACAGCAAAAATCTACTTCAATAGTTAATCAGATTTTTCAATAAAAATCAACAGCTTTTTCTGCTTCAGAAAAAATTCCGTACAGATAATTTGGACTTCTGCATAATTTTGGAAAACAGGGGAGCCTTTTTCCACCGGCAGCTTGAAAGGAGAAGTACTTATAGAAAAAGAAAGCCGGAAGAATTGAATCTGCCCGATGATTTTCTGTTCGGAGCCATGCTGACATATCCGGGAATCGGAAAGTGGTTTGTGCGGGAACTGCTGAAGATTATTTTTAAAAGAAATTTCGGAGAGTTGACGGCAGTACCACAGAAAGTGTATTATGGTAGCGATACGGATAAACATTGCGCGTTTGGATGTATATATCGAAGAGAGAAAATCCGGAGAAACTGTACCGGAGACAGCAAATGTATATGATATGGAACCAGATCAGAACAATGCAAGAGAAAGTGCAGGAGCTTTGCCGAAACGTACCAGATTTTAGTTTGTCAAAGTCAGTTCTGTTGAATGGACAAATGCAGAAAAATGAGATAATATGGAACTGTATCAGCGGAACGGAACGCAGAATTGACCGGCTGTGAGTCTGAAAACAGAGCTATCAGAACAGGAGCAGTAGAACTGAAATACTGAAAAATACTGAAATTAGGAAGAAAAAGGACAGGAACATTATGTTTAGAAAAGCGACAGCAAAGGATATTGACAGAATTACTGAGATTTATGATGAAATTCATACGGAGGAGGAATCCGGGAGGACCACGATAGGATGGGTGCGCACGGTCTATCCGACCAGGAAGACTGCGGAGGATTCTGTCCGTACAGGTGATATGTTTGTAGAAGAGGTGGACGGGCAGATTGTTGCTGCAGCCAGGATCAATCAGGATCAGGTGCCGGAGTATTCAGACGCGGCATGGCAGTATGATGTGCCGGAAGAACAGGTAATGGTACTCCATACGCTGGTGGTGTCGCCTGAAATAAAAGGCAGAGGATATGGGACAAAGTTTGTTGAGTTCTATGAGCAGTATGCGTTGGAGCATGGCTGCAGTTACCTTCGTATGGATACAAATGAGAGAAATTGTAATGCCCGGGCGCTTTATAAAAGGCTGGGATACACGGAAGTTTCGATCGTTCCGTGTGTATTCAATGGAATTGAAGGAGTGGGACTGGTCTGTCTGGAGAAGAAGCTGAATCCTGTGAAACAGTCCGCAGGACTATAGGATCAGGGATGCTCTGAGAGTATGTCCCTTGAAGCAGGCAAAGGGTTTCTGAACACTGGGGTATTCAGAACATATGGACGGTAACAGCGGAACAGTAAAGCTGCCGGCAGAGGAGGAATGGTAAATGACACCTTACAAACATAAGGTACAGTATTATGAAACAGACAAGATGCGAATTACGCACCATTCAAACTACATCCGTTTTATGGAGGAGGCCAGACTGGACTTTCTGGAACAGCTTGGCTGGGGTTATGACAAAATGGAGGAGTCCGGCATTATTTCTCCTGTAATCAGCGTTTCCTGTGATTACAGGAAAACGACAACGTATCCGGATGTGATCGTCATTGAAGTCAGTGTACTGGAGTGCAGTGGAGTAAAACTGAAGCTGGGATACACGATGACAGTCGAGGATAAGATTGTGTGTCAGGGAACCAGCACACATTGTTTTCTGAATACACAGGGACAGCTGATCAGTTATGCAAAGCAGTATCCGGAGCTGTTTGGGGTACTGGTGAAACTGAGAGATACCGCAGCGGAATAAAACTGATTTTTTAACTGCAAAGCGCAGAAAAGCCTTGGGAAAGTTGTGGAAGACATTCCCGAGGTTTTTTATTTCATGAGAAAATCAACTCCGGGTAGAGTTTGCTGCCTCATTTCAAATAACCGGTTATTGTCCTGTCAGCCAATGTACGTTTACAATATACTCAGACAATTGTAATGGCGGGACTGAAATGCTTGATAACAGAAAAATTGCCGGATTTATTACTGCAAAACGAAAACAGATCGGAATGACACAGGGGGAAGTGGCAGAAAAGCTGAATGTATCTTTTCAGGCTGTTTCGAAATGGGAGAACGGGACGCTGCCGAATGTGGAACTGCTGGCAGCGGCATCGAACGGACTTCATACAAACGGGTATTCTTTCGTTCGGATGCTGATGCTTAAAATGCCGCAGATGAAACTTTCCAGAGCAGACGGCGAGACTTTTATAGAGCAGATCATGAAGCCTCATACACCATATTACAGAGATGTAAAAAATATTTTCAGCTGTAAAGGTGTGCATGGGCGGCTTATTTCGGTTTATCTGGGGAAAATCCCTGCTTTTTTCTGTGACATATGGTAGAATATCAGCAGTAAGGTATAGGAAGTCCGAAATATTCGTTTACGGATACAGACAGCGGGGAAGGAACGGAGAAGCGTATGAAAAGAAGATTGACAGCACTGTTTTTTGCTGCGATGCTGACTGGCATGGGTGCAATGCAGGTGACCGCAGATGAGGCAGATCTGCTTGTGGGGATCGCAGAGGCAAATGCAGATGAGGAACTGTTGGAAAAGTATGGGAGCATGGCTTATCGGTCTCATGAATATTATGCAGACGGAACGATCGTAAGTTCTTATTATTATGTGGATGAGGAACTGTATGCGTGTGAGCGGGACGGCAATGTGTTTATCAATGATCAGGGAGAAGTGTACGGATTTGATGCGAATGAGATGTTTCCGTTTCGGTATCTGTTCATTGGCGACTCATATGAAGCGTTTACGGAGATGAATTGTGTTTATCCCGGAATTGCCTGTTACGAAGATGAACAGCTGCTGACGTCAGAGGAGAGGGACGGAGTGCTGTACGTGGAAACGAGCATGTCTGTGTCTGAAAATGATGAGGAGTATTATGTGGGACTCGGCTATACACTGGAGGAAGGAGATCAGCTTCTGACCGGTTACGAGGCAGATGCAGAGACGCTGGAAATTCAGAAGCTGACCGTATCGCTGGAGAAATCCGGAGGCCAAGCTGTGATGCTGGAAGAGCTTACCTTTATTCCGGGTGCTGAGAAATATGAGGCAACGCCGGAACTGCAGGCATTGATATTTGCAGAGGACTGTCGGACTGTTACAGCGGTTCTTGATCCGGATACGGAGGCGGAAGAAACGTGTAGTATGAAAATCGCAAAGGGATGCAGCTGTATACCTGCTGCGCCGGAGGGATATGTGTGGTATGCAGATGAAGCGTGTACGCAGGAACTTGAATCCAACGGAGATACGCAGAGCGATATAACAGTGTATGCGAAGCGGGCGGAGTAAATTTTCATTACTAAGAAACGGCAAAAGAGTTAGCCAAGGAGTTAATAAAAGAATAAAAACAAATGCTGATAGTTTCCGAAAATTATGGTAAACTGGAGAGAAAAGATTGATGCATGTAGGGAGGAAACTATGGGACACCTGTATTTTGTCAGACATGGACAGAGCATCTGGAATGTGGAAAATAAAATCTGCGGGGCAACGGATATTGCGCTGACAGAAAAGGGCCATCAGCAGGCCTGCGAGACGGCACAGAAATTTATTGAGCAGAAGATTCATGCTGATGAGATTCTGTATTCACCGTTGATTCGTGCTGCAGAAACAGCCCGTCATATTTCAGAAATCACCGGAATCCCGATGCGCGCGGAAGAGCGTCTGCGGGAGCAGAATTTCGGAAGATACGAGTCTACGGCCAGAAATGGGGAAGAATTCAGAGAAGCGAAAAAACAGTTCGCATGCCGGTACGATGGCGGGGAGAGTATGCTGCATCTGGCACAGCGGATATACAATCTGCTGGATGATCTTCGGGCGGAGGAGTCAAAGACATATATTCTGGTTGCGCATAACGGGATAGCCAGAGTCGTTCAATCTTATTTCTGTGAGATGACGAATGAAGAGTATGCCGACTTTGGGGTGCCGAACTGTACTATATTGCAATATGAATTTTGAAATATAAATTCTGAAATATAGATTCTGAAATATAAATTCTGAAACAGGAATTCTGAAACACGAAGTTATGAATTCGGACAGGAGGATCACAATATCGGAGATGTGATTTATGACGAATTTGTTGAACAGAGGAACCGACAAAGGAGGATATAGAAGACGTATGGATATTCAGCTGAATTACATAGAAAAGGGAAGCGGGGCACCATTGATTCTGCTGCATGGAAATGGCGGCAATTATGGATACTTTGAGCATCAGATCGAGTATTTTGCGAAAAAATATCGGGTAATAGCGATTGATACACGCGGACATGGCGAATCGCCCAGAGGAGATAAGCCGTTTACGATCCGGCAGTTTGCAGTGGATCTGAAAAATTTTATGGATGAGAAGGGCATCGCGAGTGCAAATATTCTCGGATTCTCAGACGGCGGAAATATTGCGCTGGCCTTTGCACTCAAATATCCGAAATGTGTACGGAAACTGATTCTGAATGCGGCAAATCTGTATCCGTCCGGTGTAAAAGCCAGAGTCATGATACCGATCTATCTGAGGTACAGCAAAGCTCTTGTAGCGGCCGGCAAAAGTGAGCAGGCAAAGCGGTATGCTGAGATGCAGTCATTACTTGTGAATGAGCCGGATATCAAAGTGCAGGAGCTTTTTGATCTGAAGGTAAGAACTCTTGTGATTGCCGGAACGAAGGATCTGATCAGAAAATCACATACACGTCTGATCGCAAGAAGTCTGCCGGATTCAAAGCTTGTGTTTGTAAAGGGCGGTCATGGTATAGCGCAGGAGAATCCGGATGCGTTCAATGAAGAAGTGGAACTGTTTCTCAGGGGATAGCGGAAAGTTCGGTAATGAAGCGGACCTGTTTTTCGGGGGACAGCAGAACGTTTGATAATGAAGCAAACCTGTTTCCGGAGAATAACGAAAAGAATGAGTCAGGAAGAAGTGCACGGGCAGGTGTATCAGCCACATTTCGGGCGGTATCGGTCCGGCATCTGAATAACAGCCTGAAAACAGGAACTGGAGGAAAAATGGAAAATCAGAATAATCAGGAAAAACCACATAAGCGTCGTGTGCGCTATTCAGGCACACATCCGAAGAGCTATAAAGAGAAATACAAAGAACATGATCCGGAAAAATATGCAGATACAATTCAAAAGGTAATTCAGAAGGGGAGTACACCGGCAGGTATGCATATCTCCATCTGTGTAAAAGAAATTCTGGATTTTCTGCAGATCAGGCCGGGACAGACCGGTCTGGACGCAACGCTTGGATACGGGGGGCATACAAAGGAGATGCTGAAGTGTCTGGAAAATCAGGGGCATCTGTATGCACTGGATGTGGATCCGATCGAATCGTCCAGGACGAAGGAGAGGCTGGCAAAGCAGGGATTCGGAGAGGAAATCCTGACTGTACGGCTTCAGAATTTTGCGGACATTGATCTGGTTGCGCAGGAGACAGGAAAGAAATTTGATTTTATTCTGGCAGATCTCGGTGTGTCGTCCATGCAGATTGACAACCCGGACCGGGGATTTTCTTACAAGGTCGAGGGACCGCTGGATCTCCGTATGAATCCGCAGAAAGGGATCAGTGCGGCCCAGCGACTGAAGGATATCACATTTGATGAGCTGCGGGGAATGCTGATCGAGAATTCGGACGAGCCGTATGCGGATGAGATTGCCAGAACAGTTCTGAACCGGCAGAGGAAAGGCAGGGCAATTGAAACGACAACGAATCTGAAGGAAGCAATTGAGGAGGCGCTTCGCGCCGTGCCGGAAGCAGAGCGGAAAGAGGCTGTAAAGAAATCCTGCCAGCGAACCTTTCAGGCGCTTCGGATCGATGTGAACAGCGAGTTTGAAGTGCTGTATACATTCCTGGAGAAGCTTCCGGAAGTGCTGGCGCCAAACGGCCGTGTTGCAATTCTTACGTTTCATTCCGGAGAGGACCGGCTTGTGAAGCAGTCATTTAAACAGTTCCACAAGGAGGGATTGTACAGTGAGATAGCCAGAGATGTGATCAGGCCGTCTGCGGAGGAATGTGCCAGAAACGGGCGGGCAAGATCGACCAAGATGAGATGGGCGATCCGGGCATAGACAGGGCAGTTCTGCATGGAATATGAGAATCGCGTAAGCAAAGACAGCAGGCTGCAGCAGCAGGGACAGCTGATCTGCAGCGAGAGTTTTGCAGAGAAAGGGATTATGAAAGATTTGTCAGAATGAATGATGAGATGGAAATGTCGGTTCAGAAGAACCGGCATTTTTCTTTGACAGCCCTTTTATTTAAGTTGGGAATATGGTAAAATATATAAAATTGTGTCTGAAAAGAGGAGAAAGTCGGGGAAATGAATAAATGGAGGTGTGCAGCAGCCCTGAGTCTGGTTTCGGTTCTGGTAACGGGGTGTGCAAGGCAGGAGGATTCTGCGTTCAGCGCCGAGAATCCGGTGACGATAACAGTGTGGAGTTATTATACAGGGGCGCAGCTGGAGGCGTTCAACAGCCTGATTGCCGAGTTCAATCAGACGAGGGGGAAGGAACTGGGGATCACAGTGCAGGCATCCAGCGAAGGCAGTGTGGCAGATCTGGAGCAGAACGTGATCGCCGCGGCAAACAAAGAGGTAGGAGCCAAGGATGTTCCGAACATTTTTGCTGCGTATACAGATAATGCCTACAAGATCGATCGGATGGGGCTGGTAGCTGATCTCAGTCCGTATTTTACGGAGGAGGAGAAGGCGGAATATATTGACAGTTATCTTGCGGAAGGAGAGCTGGATGCAGGAGGCAGTCTGAAGATTTTTCCGGTGGCAAAGGCAACGGAGATTTTTATGATGAATCAGACAGACTGGGAGAAATTTGCTGATGCGACAGGGGCAAGTCTGGACGATCTGAGTACGATTGAAGGGCTGACAGAGACAGCAGAGGATTATTATGAGTGGACGGACAGTCTGACAGATGAGCCGGATGACGGAAAAGCATTTTTCGGAAGAGATGCCATGGCCAATTATATGATAATCGGTGCCATGCAGCTCGGTACGGAAATAATATCGCGGGATGAAGCGGGCAATGCGGTGCTTGATTTTCCGGAGGATGTAGTACGGAAGCTGTGGGATAATTATTATGTTCCGTATATCAACGGTTATTTCAGCTCAGTGGGAAGATTCCGCAGTGATGATGTAAAGACCGGTAATGTGATCAGTTTTGTCGGTTCTTCGGCCAGCGCAACGTATTTCCCGACAGAGGTCATTCTGAGCGATGAGGTGAGTTATCCCATTGAGACAGGTGTCATGATGGCTCCGGAGTTCGCAGGCGGAGAGGCGTATGCGGCACAGCAGGGGGCCGGAATGGTCGTGACAAAAGGGGAAGAGGAAGAGATAGAAGCCAGTGTGGAATTCCTGAAATGGCTTACGGATACGGACCAGAATATTCAGTTCTCACTTGCATCCGGATATATGCCGGTCAAAAAAGAGGCCAACAGCATAGATGCGGTCCAAGAGATGACGGATACCAGTGAGCCCGTGAGTCAGTCACTGGAGATTTCGCTTGCTACGGTGAACAGCAATACAATGTATTCGACTGCTGCCATTGAGAACGGGAATACAGTACGGGATATTCTGGAGTATTCTATGTCTGATAAGGCAATAGAGGACAGAGCTGAGATCGTCCAGATGATGTCAGACGGTGTTTCGCGCAGCGAAGCGGTCGCAGTGTATGACACCGATGAGAACTTCAGGCAATGGTATGAGGCTGTAAAAGCTGAACTGGAGGCAGAATTCAAGTAACGGACAGGGTGGACCGTCATGAAAAAGAAACCGATATTTCGGAAAATACTGGTCCCGCTGATGGGACTGGTCATCGTTGAAATTTTAATACTGGTATGCACCATGTTCGGGCAGGGACTGATACAGGAGCTGAATGCGAATGAAGAGGCTGTGGTGAACGGAAAAGTAAGTGCCAGAAAAAGTTATTTTGAGAGCACTATGATCAACAGCTGGATGAATGTGGGCAGTACAGTGGATTGCGTTAATTCTGTTGCACAGCGGCTTCTGGCGGAGGGCGATATCACCATGGATACGCTGGATGACAGCTCAGAGGCGTGTGCGCTTCTTCTGGAGCAGACTGCAGCGAATCTGATCGAAATGATGCGTTCCAATCACGTCACGGGTGTCTACATTATTTTGAATACGGAGGACCTGGAGCCATCTATGGAAAACGGAGAGTACATAGACAAGCCGGGAATCTATCTGCGGGATTCAGACCCGTCTGCACTTGCATCGGAACGGAATGAGGATATCCTTATTGAACGTTCTCCGATGCTTGTAGTGCAGAAGCTGGGAATTGCTACTGATACGTCATGGAAACTGCGATTTGAATTCAGCCAGGATGACAGGGCATACTATGACTTTCTCTATTATCCGTTCCAGACGGCATATCACAATGAGTCAGATTATACCTGGCAGAATATGGGGTACTGGAGTGCGCCGTATCAGCTGGAGGGGGAGGGGAAAACGCTGATCTCTTACTCTGTTCCGCTCATACTGGAGGATGGAACTGTATATGGTGTGCTCGGTGTTGACCTGACGCTGGAGTATATGCAGACAATGCTTCCGTATGAGGAACTGGATGAAGATGGAAGAAGCGCCTATTTTCTTGCACAGTATTCGGAGGAGACAGGAGAATTTTCCAACATATTCGGCAATGGTGATCTGGAGGGACTGGTACAGACAGAGACAAACTCAATGCACCTGGACAGTGACGGTTACTATGCTTATATGGAACAGCTGCAGATTTACAGCAGCAATGCGCCGTTTTCAGAAGATCAGTGGGTATTTGCAGGTATTGTTTCCTATGAATCGCTGCAGAGCTTCGTGAAAGAACTGGAGATTGCATTGATCATGGCGGTTCTGGCCACTCTGGCCATCGGTATTGGCGGCAGTCTGATCATCAGTTATATGATGCAGAGGCCGGTAGCGCGTCTGGCTCTTGAGATGAAGGGCAAGGATGCAAGGAAAAAGGTGAAGCTGCATCCGACCGGTATTCTGGAGATCGATCAGATGTCAGAGGCGGTAGAGCAGCTGAGCCGGGATGTGATCGACAGCGGAAGGAAGTTCTCCAAGATCATTGAGATGGCCAGTGTGAGGCTGGCAGGGTTCCAGATGAATCGTGAAACAGGAAGCCTTTTCCTGACGGAGCATTTTTTCTCCATTTTCGGAAGGGATGACATAGAAGAAAACGGAATGACCATAGAGGAGTTTGATGCAGCGATAAGCGGATTCCGGCAATACTATGTGGAACGTGATGAAAGTGTGGATGGATACATTTTCTGTATTCCGCAAAATGGCAGACAGCAATTTGTCCGTGTGCGTATCCTGGAAGACGGAGCACTCTGTTACGGACTCGCAGAGGATGTAACGCAGTCCCTCCTGGAAAAGAGGATTCTGAAGCATGAGAGAGATCATGATTCACTGACGAATCTGTACAACAGAAGAGCATTCCAGAGAAGACTTCAGGAACTGTTTGATTCGTCGGAGGATCATATTGGTATCGGTGCATTCCTGATGATCGATCTGGATAATCTGAAATATGTCAACGATACATACGGACATGAGTATGGGGATCGTTATATCAAGCAGGCAGCAGCAGCTCTTGAGGAAAATCTGAGCGGAAATGTGTGTTATGCGCGTATTTCAGGTGATGAATTCAATGTGTTTATTTACGGGCATGACAGCAGAACTGAGGTAGAAGAGAATATCCGACGGCTGCAGAGTGCGATGAATTCCGGACATATTCCGCTTCCGGATGGACGTGTGCAGCGGGTTCACGCCACCGGAGGTGTGGCATGGTATCCGGATGACAGCCGTTCTGTCCAGGATCTGCTGAAATATGCGGATTATGCGATGTATACGGTGAAGCGCAGTCACAAAGGGGAGTTCGGGAATTTTAATATGCAGCAGTTCCAGAGTCAGGATGAACTGCTCCGGAGCAGCGCTGCATTGACACGGATGCTGGATAACAGGACGCTGTATTATGCATTCCAGCCGATTGTGGATGCACGGACCGGAAAAATCTTTGCATATGAGGCATTGCTGCGTCCGGATGTGAATGAATTCGAATCAGCGAAAGATGTGATGGAGGCTGCACGCAGAGAGGGCAAGCTGAAGCAGATAGAGGAGCTGACCTGGTTCCAGTCGCTGGAAGCGTTTGAACAGCATATCTGTGAAGGCAGGATCGAAGAGAATACGTATCTGTTCATCAATTCCATTCCGAATCAGAGAATGAATCCGGAAAAAGAGGAGGAATTCGGCAGATGTTTCGGAAAATATCTGAAACAGATCGTACTGGAGCTGACGGAAGAGGAGCAGATAGACGGAGAAAACTGGGAAGAGAAACAGAGAATACACAAGATGCGCGGGGGAAAGATCGCGCTGGATGATTATGGAACCGGCTATAACAGTGAAAAGACGCTGCTTTTGGTGTCTCCGGATTTCATCAAAGTGGACATGGCAATCATAAAGGAAATCCATCTCAGTCCGGACAAACGTACGATTATGGAGTATATCGTGAATTATGCACATGAGCGCGGTAAATATATCATCGCAGAAGGTGTGGAGACCATTGAAGAAATTCAGACGGTCGTTGCGCTCGGAGCGGATTATCTGCAGGGATTTTTCTTTGCGAAGCCGAAACGGATGCCGGATGGAATTCCGGAGGAGAGCAGGAGTGCGTTGCTGAAGCTGTGGCATACAGATGCGAGCCGGTGAAGCAGACGGGAAAATGAAAACGGAGTATGTTCTGAAGAAAGCAGAATATAGAATAAAGGAGTTGTCAGTATGGCAGATCTGATCATTGCGGCGATTCTGCTGGTCATAGCAGGAGCGGCAGCAGGTTACATAATAAAGGCCAAGAAAAATGGTGTAGAATGTATCGGATGTCCGTCGAGTGGGATGTGTGCGCATAAGCACGGGAAAGTTTCAGGCTGCGATTGCGGCGGAAAAGACAGCTGCGGAAGGAATGCCGATCCAAAACAGTAACAAAGCATGGACAGGTAAGGGCACTGTGAGACAAAGATTTCACAGTGCCCTTGCTGTGTAATGGATTAAGATAATATAAAAAAATATAAATAATTGATGAACTCTGCGCAGGTGACTGGCAAAAAAATCTGTTTGCGTTATAATACGAAACCGAAGTGTCCAAACTGACAGGAATCAGGCAGTGTTTGGACTGGATAGAGTTTTCGAAAGAAGAGTTGAGGTACATATGAGTTTGGCTGACGGACAAATGACAGACCGGCTGCTGGTCGGTATTGACATCGGATCAACTACAACAAAAATCGTTGCAGTTACTCCGGAAAATGGAGAGATTGTATATTCAGATTACAGAAGGCATAATGCAAAGCAGGTGCAGAGTGTTCAGAATGCACTCAAAGCATTGGACGAGCATTATCCCGGCAAGGAGATCCGTCTTTGTCTGACGGGATCGGGTGCAAAGCCGCTTGCCGAGAGCATGGGGATTCCGTTTGTTCAGGAGGTGGTTGCCAATTCAATCGCTTTATGCAGACTGTACCGGCATGTCGGAACGGCAATCGAACTTGGCGGGCAGGATGCAAAGATCGTTTTCTTCAAACAGGAGGAGAAGAACGGGCAGCTTGGTGTTTCCGATATGCGGATGAACGGAAGCTGTGCCGGAGGAACAGGCGCTTTTATTGATGAGATGGCATCCATTCTGAGGACTCCGGTGGAAGAGTTTGACCGGCTGGCTGCGCAGGGAACGTGTGTATACGATATTTCAGGACGATGCGGAGTATATGCAAAGACGGATATACAGCCGTTGCTGAACCAGGGAGTATCCAAGGCGGATCTGGCATTATCCGCCTTTCATGCCATAGCAAAGCAGACGATCGGCGGACTGGCACAGGGGTTGGATATTGAAAAACCGGTGGCACTGGAGGGCGGACCGCTGACCTTTAATAAAACACTGATCCGCGTATTCAAAGAGAGACTGAAGCTGTCAGAGGATGAGATCATTCTTCCAAAGCGGCCGGAAATCATGATCGCTTATGGTGCGGCACTTTCACTGGAGGATATCTATAAGGAAGAGAATGTGATATATACGGCAGAAGAGCTTCTGCAGAAGACCGACGAGCACAGCAGTTTTGTGACAGAATACGCATCTGCCGGTGCAGCACAGAATTTTTTTGCATCCCGGGAAGAAAAGGACACATTTATGCGGCATCATCAGCTTCCGGAGCACAGTTGGAAGAAGCCGCAGCCGGGAGAGACGGTTAATGCCTATCTGGGAATTGATTCGGGCAGTACGACCACGAAATTTGTGCTGATGGACGAGAAAGAAAATATTCTGGATTCTTTTTATGCATCCAATGCGGGTAATCCGCTGATGGTTGCAAAGGATGCACTGATTGATATGCGCGACCGTTACAGACAGGCGGGTGCTCATCTGAATATTATTGCTGCAGGAACGACCGGCTACGGAGAACTGCTGTTTGCCAATGCATTTGATACAGAGTGTCATGTGGTGGAAACTGTGGCACATACACGTGCCGCGACCAAATATGTGGACGACGTGACTTTTATTCTGGATATCGGCGGACAGGATATGAAGGCCATCTGGATCGACCACGGTGTAATTACGAATATTGTTGTAAATGAGGCATGCTCCTCCGGATGCGGATCCTTCCTGGAGAATTTTGCATCTTCTCTGAATATTGCCACGAATGATATTGCGGAAGCTGCATTTGCAGCCGGGAGTCCGGCAGTGCTGGGAAGCCGCTGTACAGTGTTCATGAACAGCAGCGTTATCACGGAACAGAGAAACGGAAAGACACCGGAGGATATCATGGCAGGACTCTGCCGTTCGATTATCGAAAACGTTTTTACGAAAGTAATCCGTATCTCCAATCTGGACACCCTGGGTGATAAAATTATTGTGCAGGGCGGTACGTTTCAGAATGATGCGGTTCTGCGTGCAATGGAACAGTATATCGGAAAAGAAGTGGTCAGAGCACCGTATCCGGAGATAATGGGGGCGATCGGTGCAGCACTGATCACAAAAGAGCGGATCCGGAAAGGGCAGAGCAGGAAGACGTTTATCGGTCTGGATGCGTTGGATGATTTTTCCTACACACAGGAGTCGAATCTGCCGTGTCCGTTCTGTATGAATCACTGCAAACGTACCATTGTGACCTTTTCAAACGGAAAGACGTGGATCACCAACAATCGCTGTGAACGTGGAGAGGTGTTGGGAAATCCAAAAGACGAAAATGTAAAAAAGCAGTTAAAGGAAAACAGCAGAAAAAGGATGAAGTGCCCAACCTTTTCCGTGTCAGAGAAAGACTGCTGTTCAAAGAGTACGACTATACTCTTCTGGATTCGGAAAAGGAGATTACGATCGGCCTTCCGCGGGTGCTTTCCTACTGGGAGACGATGCCGTTCTGGACGACCTTCTGGCATGCACTCGGATTCAAAGTCAGGATTTCGGATCCCAGCACGAGAAAAATGTATGAAAACGGATTATCAGCAGTTACTTCTGATACAGTATGCTTTCCGGCAAAGCTTGTGCACGGTCATATCCGGAATCTGGCGGAGAAAAAGGTGGATCGCATCTTTATGCCGTCCATTACGACTGTGCCATCGGAGAATACGGAGGAGACCAGCCAGTCCATGTGTGCTGTTGTAAAGGGCTACCCGATCGTAATGCGCAATTCCGATAATCCGGAAATGCGCTTCGGAATTCCATTCGATGCACCGCTGTTCCACTGGTATGAGGATGCTGACCGCAACCGGCAGCTGACCGGATATATGGAGGAGAAGTTCCATATAGAAAAGGAAAAGGTGCTGGCAGCAGTGGAGATGGCAGACTGCGCGCAGGAAACCTTTCGCCGGGAACTGCAAAAAGAGGGACAGCGTGTGATTGATGCGGTGGAGCGTACCGATTCCTATGCGATCGTTCTGGCCTCGCGCCCGTATCAGAACGATGCACTGGTGAACCATGAACTGCCGGAAATGTTCACGAGACTTGGCATTCCGGTACTGACAGCAGATTCGGTTCCGGGAACGGAACAGGTGGATCTGAGCAGCAGCAGACTGGATGTGGTAAATAATTATCATGCCAGAATGCTGTCATCGGCTGTGCTTGCGGCAGAGAGCAGCCATCTGGAATATGTTCAGATCGTCAGCTTCGGCTGCGGTCATGATGCATATCTGTCGGATGAGATTATCCGCATGATGAAGGAAATATCGGGCAAGGTTCCGCTTGTGCTGAAGCTGGATGAAAGTGATATTCAGGGACCGCTTGGAATTCGTGTGCGTTCTTTTGTGGAGACGATCTCCATGAAGAGGGAACAGAAAAAGGAGCTGCAGCCACAGAAATTATCGGATCCCTATCCGGTCAAATTTACAAAAAAGAGCCGGAAGGAAAAAGTGGTGCTGGTGCCGAATACCTCCCATGCATTCAGCAGAATTATGTCTGCTGCACTGAGTGCTCAGGGAATAAAGGCGGAACCGCTGGATGTGGGACGTGAAGATGCGATCAGACTGGGAAAACAGTATGTACATAATGATATCTGTTTTCCGGCACAGATCGTCATAGGTGAAGCGCTTGCTGCCTTAAAGAGCGGAAAATATGATGAGAAAGAGACGGCGATCGGTATGGGAAAATACGTGGGAGACTGTCGTCTGATTCATTACAGCGCCCTGCTTCGAAAGGCACTGGATGATGCAGGTTATGCACATGTACCGATTCTGACCAATGATGATGTGGATTATCATGATATGCATCCGGGATTTAAGATGAATCTGCTTTCTGCAATGAGAATTGCATTTGCGATTCCGATGATTGATGCACTGGAAGAATTGCTGAGAAAGATCCGCCCGTATGAACGGATTCCGGGCAGCGCCAATCAGGCATTTGAGCGCGCCATGGATGAAGTGGTTTATGGACTGCAGAATCATGGGATTGCGGGAGCGCAGAAAGGATTCGGCAAAGCGGTCGACATTATGAAACAGGTGGCTTATGATCGCACGAATCCGAGACCGCGCGTGCTGATCGTCGGAGAATACCTCCTGAATTTCCATCCCGGTGCCAATCATGATATAGAGGATTATCTGGAAAAGAACGGGTTTGAAATTATCGAAGCGCGTATGACAGATGTCATCCGGAAGACCTATTTTTATCAGGACTGCCAGATCAGAGAATATCATTTGAAAAAGCCGCTGGATAAGAAAATCTGGTATCGAACAGCCAACAGTATTTTCAATCTGGCACATACGATGACAGACAGGATCGCAGAAAGGCATCCGCTGTATGAAAGAGCCTGCCGGATGTAGGAGCTGGTGAAAGACAGTGACCCGATCATACATCATACCTTCGATGCAGGAGAAGGTGTCCTGATCCCGGGAGAGATACTGCATCACGCAAAACATGGCTGCCGCGCATTTGTGATTCTGCAGCCGTTCGGATGCCTGCCGAATCATGTGGTGGGAAGAGGGATATCGAAGCGGCTGAAGGAATTGTATCCGGATGTGCAGATTTTGCCGCTGGATTATGATCCGGATGTCAGTTTCGCCAATGTGGAGAACAGGCTGCAGATGCTGATCATGAACGCAAAGAAGGACGAAAAGAATCCGTAGGATGACTGCTGCCGGTTGTTCAGTCCGGCAGCCGCACCATAAATACAGAACCTTTTCCTGGTTCACTTGATACGAAAATATTGCCGTTTGACAGTTCAACGATCTTTTTGCATAATGCGAGACCGAGACCGTTTCCCTGTGCTTTTCGGGAGGAGTCTCCCTGATAAAATTTTTCAAATATATGTGCCTGCGTTTCTTCTGACATACCGATACCGTCGTCTGAAATAATGACTTCAATATCAGTTCCCTTTTTCTGAATCCGAACGGAGACCGTTCCGTTCGGATTTGAAAATTTGATTGCATTTCCGATCAGGTTTGTCCAGACCTGAAAAAGCAGTGTCTGCTGTCCTGTATACAATGTTTCAGAAAGATCCAGGTCAAGATTGATCTGCCGTTCGTTCCATTTCGGCTCCAGAAGAACGATCGCTTCACGCAGCTGCTCGTCGAGACGATAAGTGACCGGCTCTTCGATGGTGCTTTGATTTTCCAGTTTGGACAGCTGCAGGATATTTCCGGTAAGATCGTTGAGTTTATTGATATTAAAAAAGGCCATCTGAATATATTCTGTGCGCTCTTCCTCCGAAAGCTCCGGATCCTGCAGAAGTGTGACGTATCCGGTAATGGAGGAGAGCGGTGTCTTAAATTCATGCGAGACATTTGCGATAAAATCCTTACGCATGATCTCAACGGAATTCAGTTCCTGCACCATAAAATTAAAATTTTCAAAGGTCGTATCAATCTCATCTATATGCCCGTCGTACATCAGTTGTACATCATAATTTCCTTTTGCTACCCTTTGAGATGCTTCGCTTAGCTGTTCCAGAGGCTTATAGATCATGTTCATTAAAAGATAAGATACAATATACCCCAGAAACAGGCACAAGAGACCACAGAAGAATGCTATGGACAGTGGGCTGAAAATGCGGGTCAGGGATATTCCGTTTCGTGAGAGGACATATATAATGCCGGCAGTAATAAAAAAGAACGGAAATATAGTGGCGAAGAACAGTCTGGAATATCGGGTACGGACCTTAATGGTCTTGTCGTGCCGGATATCTTTTCTGATTTTTATTCTTTTTTTCACAGCAACTCTCCTTTATTGTCAGAAATGATTGTCAGGAAAGGAGGTTGCAGCTAATGCTGGAGTTAAAACAGATAAAAAAGGATTATCCTGCCGGAGACAGTACGGTCCATGCACTGAAAGGGATCGATCTGCAGTTTCGCCGGAGTGAATTTGTTTCAATTTTAGGTCCCTCAGGCTGCGGCAAGACGACTATGCTGAATATTATCGGCGGTCTTGATCAATATACGAGCGGGGACCTGATCATTAACGGAACATCCACAAAACATTTTACAGACCGGGACTGGGATACCTACCGGAATCATTCGATTGGTTTTGTATTTCAGAGTTATAACCTGATTCCGCATCAGACAGTTCTGCAGAACGTGGAACTGGCGCTGACTCTTTCCGGTGTATCAAAAGCGGAAAGGAAAGCGCGGGCAGTTCAGGCACTGCAGGAGGTCGGACTTGGCAGTCAGTTGGCAAAGAAGCCAAGTGAGATGTCCGGCGGTCAGATGCAGCGTGTGGCAATCGCAAGAGCGCTGGTAAACAATCCGGATATTATTCTTGCGGATGAACCAACCGGTGCGCTGGATACGGAAACCAGTATTCAGGTCATGGAGATTCTGAAGAAAGTTGCCCGTGACAGGCTTGTCATTATGGTAACACACAATCCGGAACTGGCCGAAAAATATTCTACCAGAATCATCCGGATGCTGGATGGAGAAGTCAAGAGCGATACACGGCCGCTTTCCGAAAAAGAGCTGCAGATGGAAGCTGTAAGCAACAAATCTGCACAGGAACGGGAGAAGGAGATGAAACGGCCTTCCATGTCGATGAAGACAGCATATTCTCTCTCTCTGAAAAATCTGATCTCCAAAAAGGGACGGACGACGCTTACTTCTTTTGCCGGAAGTATCGGTATTATCGGAATTGCCCTGATCCTGGCTATTTCAGAAGGACTTACCGGATATATTGATTCCATACAGGAAGAAACCCTTTCCTCTTATCCGCTGACTATTCAGAGAACAGAAACGGATATGGGAACACTGATGGAGACTTTTATGGGAATTGCCAGTGATGATGTGGATCATGAGAACGATGCGGTTTATACAAAGGCTGTTATTTATGAACTGATGAATGCCATGAACAATCTGGAAACAACGGAGAATGATCTGGCTTCCTTCAAGGAATATCTGGAAGATGAAATCGCAGTGAGAGACAGTGAAAGCGGTCTTGCAGAAGCGGTTAACGGTGTTCAGTATACGTATGATCTGGATCTGCAGGTCTACACAGAGAATGTAGACGGAGTTATTCTGAAGTCGGATACAGAAGAACTGCTGCAGGAGCTTGCTCTGAAATATATGGATATGGACATCTCCTCGCTGATGACTCTGAGGGAAGAACAGGGTTCATCGGGAATAAGTTCTATGATGACAGTCGGTGAAATGTCATTGAGCCTCTGGCAGGAGCTGCTTTCCGGTAATGACGGCGAAATCGTCAATGATATTCTGAAGAAACAGTATGAAGTGGTGTACGGCGAATGGCCGGATAGTTACGATGAGATCGTCCTTGTAGTGGATGAAAACAATGAACTGGATGATATGACTTTGTATGCACTTGGTCTGGAATCAGAAGAATCGGTTGAGAAGATCGTCAATGCGGCATTGGGGCAGGAAACTCTGGAATATGAGGATGCCAGCTGGTCCTATGAGGAAATCTGTGACATGGAATTCCGCACTGTGCTGAATTCAGACTGTTACAGTTATGATGAACATACAGGACTTTATACGGACCTGCGTGAGACAGAGGCAGGACTGCAGTATCTGTATGACAATGGTATTCCGCTTAAGGTAGTCGGCATTATCCACCCGAATGAGGATGTGGAAGTACCGATGCTCACCGGAACCATCGGTTACACACGGGAATTGACAGAGTATGTGATTGAGCATACAAAGGATTCTGCAGCGATCAATGCGCAGCTGGCAGACGAGTCGGTCGACATTTTTACAGGACTTCCGTTTAAAGAAAACACAGGTAATCTGACTGCTGAAGAGAAGGCGACAGAACTGAAGGAGTATCTGGAAGGACTGGATGTGGCTGCAAAGGCAGAAAAATATGTTCAGATGAAGGGTATTCCGACGGAAGAACAGCTTCAGACAGCTGTAGCGGGATCCATGAAAGATATGGAAAGAGAAGATATGGAAGCCGCAATGCTCCAGGCACTTACAGAACAGATGGGAATGAATGAGGCAGATGTAAGTGAATATATCCGGAATATGAGTGATGAAGAACTGACAGGAGTCTTCACTCAGATGATGCAGGAGCAGGTAAGGGTTCAGTTTGCCGAGCAGGCCAAGCAGCAGCTGGCAGAAATGAAGCCGGAGGAACTGGCGGCAGCGTTGGATATGGAACTGCAGGCTTATACAACAGAGCAGTGTGATCAGTATTACGATGAGATCATGGTGTTCTCTGAGACATCTTATGAAACGAACCTGAAACGTATGGGATATCTGGATCTGAATGATCCGGCATCCATCAATATTTATGCATCTACCTTTGATAACAAGGATCTGATCGAAGCTGCGATCACTTCCTATAATGAGGGCAGAGATGAACTTTCGCAGATCAAGTATACGGACTATGTTGGTCTGATGATGTCATCCGTTTCTTCTATTATTAATATTATTACCTACGTGCTGATTGCATTTGTTGCCATTTCTCTGGTCGTATCCTCGATCATGATCGGTGTCATCACTCTGATTTCCGTTCAGGAGCGGACAAAGGAGATCGGAATCCTGCGTGCGATCGGTGCTTCCAAACGCAATGTATCCAGTATGTTTACTGCGGAGACTATTATCATCGGATTTATTGCCGGTCTGCTGGGAGTCTGTGTAACAGCACTGTTATGTATTCCGATCAACTCGATCATTCACAATCTTACAGGAATTACCGGTGTGAATGCACGTCTTCCGCTGGGAGCTGCTGTTGTCCTGGTACTGATCAGCATGATACTTACTTTTATTTCCGGTGTGATCCCGTCCAGAAGCGCAGCGAAGAAAGATCCGGTAGTTGCATTAAGGTCCGAGTAATGAATTTTATCTCAACTTCCGAAAATTTATCGCAGGCAGCTTATTGCAGAAGATCTGTAAAGAAAGGATTGCTGCAGAAGGTTTGTGATAAAAGATTTGCTGCAGAAGATTCATTATAGAAGATTTATTATAAAAGATTTGTATGGGGATGATACAGATCTGATACATGAAATATACAAAGAAGATACAATTACTGCGTATTCTTTCAGGGAAACAGAAAAGTTTCCGGAGAATGCGCAGTATTTTTTATGCTATGGGAAAATGCGCTGTCTGTGAACCGTGACGGGAGGTATAAAAATGAACAGAAGGAAAAGTTGGATTGCAGCAGCAGGAATTATTTCTTGTGCTTTATTTGCAGCAGCATGCGGTACGGATAAAAACTATTCTGAACCGCAGGGGACAGCAGAAGCGGATGCTATTTCTGAAACAGCAGCTGTTTTTGAAGAAGCTGTTATTTTTGAAACAGATGCGGAGGGCGGAACGACAGAAGTGGAAGAAAACAGTCAGATAGACAGCACTTCTCTGACGGATCAGGATAAAGAAAAATTGAATATGGGAAAAACAGAATTCCGCTATGAACAGGAGAGTGATGAAAGACAGGATCTGGAATGTTATAACATAGACTATGCAGATCTGAGCGGACAGACTGTGATCCCTCTTCTGTTTGAGGATGTATCCGTGGATGATATTTCATATCAGCAGAATAAAGAAGGGGAAAATTTCAGTTTTGTGCATGAAGAGACCGACTGGCAGGGAATTTCGGGAGTCCATATGTTATATGTATGGAGAGAAACGGATACAGGTGAGGGAGAGACTGTTAAGCCGAAGACTTCGGATGAAGAGCTTGTAGAGCAGTGGACAGCGCAGCAGGAGACTTCAGATGAACAGACTGCGCAGCAGTGGACAACGGAGCAGGAGACTTCAGATGAGCAGACTGCGCAGCAGTGGACAACGGAGCAGGAGACTTCAGATGAGCAGATTGCGGAGCAGCGGTCATCGGAGCTGGGGATTTCAGATCTGAAGATTTCTGCCCGGGAGGTGGAAGAAATGGTGCAGGAAGTGATCAGCAGACTGCCGTATTCTTTTGGGGAACCGGAGATTTCCGGAGAAAATGGAACTATCAATTTTACTTATCCGGTGAAGGCCGGAGAGCGGGAAGTGGCGGGGAATATTTTATATACCTGTCCATATTCCAATGCGGTGGATTTCCTGAATGGAGAATATATTACGGTAACGGTGGACGGAAGCGGAATACAGAGTATCGGCCTGTATGATCTGCGGGAAGAAACGGGCATCAGCCGTGAAATCAAGGCAGACGAAATGATAAGTGCCCCGGAAGCTTTGGAAAAACTGGAGAGTGCCTTTGCTGGCCAGGGTATGATAATGGATATCAGTGAAGTGAAACTGATCTATCTTCGGATGCTGAAACAGGGAGGGGAATATGCAGAAGAGCTGATTCCGGCCTGGAGAATAAAGGGGAGCGGTGTCATGGCATTTGAAGGAGAGACGATCGAGTATGGAGAATGGACGATCGAATCACTGGTAGATGCATTGAACGGGGTTGTTTACCTTCAATAGTAATATGAGGAAAACTGTATGTGGAAAACAGATATGAAAAACGCACTGTTTTCAAAAAGAATGCTTCTGGTGACCGGTATTATATACCTGGCAGCCTGGATCGGATGTTTTGAAAACGTGAGAATGGAGACACGGAATATTACGCAGCTGTGCGAAGAACTTCTGACGCTGAGTTCATTCAAAAGAGTGCTGCCGCTGTTTTCGAGTATAGGGGCTGCGTTTGCCTGCAGGGAAGAGTATGTGAATCAATACTGGTATTATGCCATATTGCGGACAAGCAAAAAGAGTTATATTGCTTCCAAGATCGTGACTAACATTGCAGTCAGTTTTCTGGCATCAGCTGCCGGAGTCAGTCTATTTTGCGTCACGCTGGCCATGCTGCCGGGATATTACGCGGGAAAAGGAATCGAGGGCGGTTTTGCGGTCAGTTATCTGATGAAAATCAACGAGGCGGGAAATGGAAGTCTGCTCCTCATGTTCCATATTCTATCAGTAGGATTGTACAGCTGTACATGTGCGATGATCGCACTGGCAATTTCCTGCAAAGCCAGAGGAAAGTATGTTGTCATCATAGGGCCGTTCCTGATCATAGAGGGAAGCAATCTGCTGTTTCAGATTAACCATATCGGGAGATTGCATCCGGTATTCATTCTGTATTGGAGCAACACACCGGCTGAGCAGATCAGAATGATGCTCATCTGTTTCGCAATCTCAGCTGTCTGCGGCGCATTTTTTGCAGCGGAGTGCAGCAGGAGGATGAAGTGATCATGAGAAGCAGAATGAGAAGCAGAATGAAAAGAGGGCAGTGTTATTTTGTGGAATGTGACAGGAGAATAAGGCAGTTATGAAAAACAATATGAAATATGGATTGGGAAGAATCGCTGCAGACTCAAAACTCTACATGATCCTGGGATTTGACTTTGTGGTTGTGATGTCACTGTTTTATGAGTTCTTCCAATATTTGCAACAGAACAGGGAATCTGTTCAATATACAGAATTGTGGATATTTTCTATGGCAACACCGATCATCCAGACTGTTATGCTGATCAGCTTTCTGGTGCTGATCTGTGATCTGCCTTATATGGACAGGGGATTTGAACTGTATATTATGCGTACGACAAAAAGAAAATGGCTGATCGGTCAGTATGGAGCGCTGCTGATTCTTGTTCTGCTTTTCACAGGACTCTGGATGCTGTTTTTATGTCCTGCAGGGAATGGCTGTTTTTCAGATACCTGGAGTTCTGTATTTCGGAATGCAGCGAATATGCCTGTAAAAGATACCATTGGTTTTGCCTGGGACTTTCGTATTATCTCGAGCTGGCTCTATGTGAATACGCCGTATACAGTCTTTTTTCAGACGCTGCTGCTGCAATTGCTGAAATACTTTTTTGTGGGGCTGCTTATACTGACGGGCAATATTCTGAACCGGCGCAATCAGAGCATTGCTGTGATCTTTCTTTTCTGGCTGCTGGATTATTCTATCAGTGAAATGGAGCGGACAGAAGCATTGTTTTATATTTCACCGTTTACCCTGACCAAGCTGGACTGCCTGAATCTTGGATTTGAGTATGATTGTCCGGATTATGCGTACTCCGTTCTGTTCATGCTTGCAGTGATCATGGCGCTGATGATGCTGATGGCATGGAAAGTGAACAGAATTGATTTTCAAAAATGCAGCTCAGGATAAGTGATCTGGCAGGAGACGAAACTGCAGGGGACAGGTGAAGACAGATGCAGCAGAAGTAACTCAGAGGTGAAAATGCCTGATAAGGAGCATGCTTATGATAGAAATAAAGCATATTGATAAGAGTTTTAAAGGGCAAACGGTACTGCAGGATATTTCCGTATCGTTTGCGGAAGGAAAGATATACGGAATTGTCGGGAGGAACGGATCAGGTAAGACTGTTTTGATGAAAGTGATATGCGGACTGATCCGGCCGGATCATGGAACTGTTGCGGTGGATGGGAAAATCATCGGGAAAGAAATTGATTTTCCGGAAAGCCTGGGCGCTATTATTGAAAATCCGGGATTTATCCCTTATCTGTCCGGATACCGGAATCTCCTGAATCTGTCAAAGATTAAAAATCAGATTACACCGCAAAAAATAAAAGAAACAATGGAACTGGTGGGACTGGCTTCGGCATCAGAGAAAAAGGTGGCAAAATATTCTCTGGGAATGAAACAGAGGTTGGGAATTGCACAGGCCATTATGGAAGATCCGAAATATCTGATTCTGGATGAGCCGATGAACGGATTGGACAATGAGGGTGTGGCGGAGGTCAGAAACCTCTTAATGAACTTGAAGCAGCAGGGAAGAATGATTCTGCTGGCCAGCCATAACAGGGAAGATATCAGCCTTCTCTGCGATGAGGTGTATGAGATGGATAAAGGTGTTCTGATTCAACGATACAAATAAGCGCGATGCTTATTGTAAAAGAAGATGGAGGAACCGTATGCTGGCTTACATTTATGCTGAAAAGGGAAAAGGTATGGAAATAACTTAGAGTAAAATTATAGTTGGCAAAAATAAAAGGAAGAGGCCGAAACCTCTTCCAAATCATACAGATTTATCTTATTGTTTAGTTGTCGAGAAAAAACATAAGGAGTCTGTATGATGAAAACTATGATAGCTGAAAAT
>JBGVDJ010000051.1:0-1894 GCA_045119335.1 Candidatus Choladousia sp.
AAAAGACTGGTTTGCACGCCATACGATTCTGCGTGCGAATCCCAGCCCGGACGATCTGGCGGATTATCTGAATCAGCTTCAGGCGGTTGCGGAAGAATGTGAACATTTTGTTCCGGTAAGTGTGGCTTCCAACTCCCGTAATGAGAATGGAGAAGCGGTTTTTGGCATGAATGATGCCATGGGTGTATTTCCCACCTGGCCGGGAACGATGGGGATTGCGGCAGCAATCAAGGGCGACAGTATTGAGATTGCAGATCAGTTTGCGGATTGTGTGCGCCGTACATGGAACGCAGCGGGCTTGAGAAAAGGCTATATGTATATGGCAGATGTTATTTCTGATCCGCGCTGGCAGCGTTCTTACGGTACTTTTGGGGAAGACCCGGAGCTGATCAGTGAGATTTTTGAACATATTCTGCCGCTTATCCAGGGAAGCAAAGATGGTGTGACCACGGATGGTGTTGCTATGACTGTAAAACATTTTCCGGGCGGCGGTGCGCGTGAAAATGGTTTTGACCCACATTATGCTGCGGGCCAGTGGAACGTATATCAGACTGAAGGCAGTCTGGAAAAATATCATATCCCGGCGTTCCAGGTGGCTGTGGATTACAATGCGGCTTCTGTAATGCCGTATTACGCAAAACCGGCAAAAGAAAAGAGCGCACCACAGACGGATAAAAACGGTGATCCCATGGAGATGCAGCCGTATGGTTTTGCATTTAACAAACCATTTATCGACGGACTTCTGCGCAAACAGATGGGCTTCAAGGGTTATGTAAACTCTGATACCGGTATCGTACACAACATGAAGTGGGGTGTAGAAATGCTGGACGAGCCGGAACGAATCGGTTTCGCAGTGAATAACGCGGGTGTTGATCTGATCAGTGGTCTTTTTGATCATAAATTCGGTATGGAAGCATACAATCGAGGAAAAAATGATTACTATGATACCCATGAGATTCCGGAAGGATTTAAAAAGGAAGAATTGATTCTGACGGATGAAGCAATCAACCGCGCGGTGGCACGTACCATGACGGAAATGTTTGAACTTGGTATGTTTGAGAATCCATATCGTGATCCGGAAGCTGCTGTGGAGATGGCGGCTGTGAAAGAAGACTTGGAAAATGCGATGAATGCGCATCGCAAGAGTGTGACTCTGCTGAAAAATGACGATGTACTGCCGCTGACCGAAGAAAAACTGGCAGGCAAAAAAGTATACGCAGAAGCATTCCATAAACGTCCGGAAATGGCAGAGATGCTGGATAAAAAGCTGAAAGAGCAGCTTGGAGAACTTGATCTGGTGGATGATCCGGCGAAAGCAGATTATGCGATTCTGTTCCTGTCCCCGTCTTCCGGCGATTATTTCAGTGCGACTCCGGGTTATCTGGAACTGGATATCTGTGAAGAAAAGACGGTCTGCAATGTGGATAAAGAAGGTCGTCCGGCAGCGGAAACGCATGAAGAGACAACATTGACCGGCGCGAAACGAATTGCAGAAATTGCGGCAGCCGTTCACGCAAACGGCGGAAAAGTGGTGGCGAATGTAAATTTTACTCTGGCATGGCTGCTTGGTAATGTGGAACCGTATGTGGATGCCCTGACAGCAGGATATGACACGTATCCGTCTGCGATTCTGGATGTTATGTTTGGTCGTTTTTCACCGGTTGGAAAACTTCCAATCACCCTTCCTCGCGGTGATGAAGTCATTGCAGTCAATGCAGAAGGTGTATGTATCAGCCCGAACGATGTACCGGGTTATGACAAAGACCAGTATATGCCGGATGAAATGAAGGATGAGAATGGAAAAGCATATGCTTACCGTGATGCATGCGGTAACTATTATGAGATGAATTTTGGCCTGAATTATTAAAATAAAATGCTGCATTGATTATAGGGG
>JBGVDJ010000052.1:0-17772 GCA_045119335.1 Candidatus Choladousia sp.
GTTAGTCCGTCTTTGTATCATCTATATTTCACTGTCAGCAGCCAATATCATGACTGCTTTTTAGTGATGCTTTCATAATTGTTGAAAACATTTGTTGTCAAAGTTCAGGTATTGGCTACGAATTTTATTTTCGTAGCAAGGTGCGAATCCTATTTTAGGTATGGGAAGTCTTAGTAAACTATTATAGGGATTGTTCCTGCTATTGACATTGAGGTTAAAAGATCCATAGTGTATTAATCCCTTTCATCCATGATATATTTCAGCAATTTCTCTTTTTCAATTTCTACCAAAGAACTTTTTCCAGTTAATGCAGCTATAAAATTCGATAATACACCACCATAGGATTCCTGCAAAATTTCTTCTGCACAAATCTGATTATATTGTGTCTGCGATATAGCAGGACAATATACTGACTTGGAACCATTTTTTTCCTGAAGCAGCAAACCACGTTTCTTCAGCCTTAGTAAATATGTACTAAAAGTCTGTTTACACCACTCCTTATGTCTTATATTATTAAAATAATCTAAAAGTTCTGAAAAAGTACAATTTTCACCTTTTTCCCACAAATATTCCATAATTTCTAATTCTGCACCCGAAATTCTTTTTCCCATGGTATCTACCTTCAATCTTTATATATTGTACTATATTTCCGTCTTATTTATATTTTGAGATCATTGTACTACATCCATGTCTTACTCATATTTTAAGAAAATCCCGTGATTTGTCAAGCTTTTTTTTGAGAATATTTATGCATTTTTCTTGTTGTGTATGTTTTTTAACAGTGCACATTCAGTAATAAATATTTATAGAAAATATTCTTATTTTATAAAACAATTCAATGTATTTTCGAAATAAAAATTTGAAAGAAACACTTTATTTTGCAATAGCAGATTACATTCCGTATACATATCTAAAAATTTCAGCTCAGGCATTGACTGAAGCCAGTCAGATACCTGAGCTGATAAAATACAGTCTTAACTTGAACTGCCTGCATTAATACTGTTTCTGACAAAGGCCGTATGCGTCAGATTGGAATCAGTACGTTTTCTGTTTACAAATGTGGCAGAACCGTTTTCATTTCCGGAAAGATCGAAGTTCACACCTACTCCGGCAACCTTGCCGTTGTGAACAGATTCTATAGCTGCAAGATGATAACGGATCACGTTCGTCTCATAGGCACGATAAGTACCGGCAGGTACGAGAAAACGCGCAGTTGCTGTTACTGTTCCGTTGTCTGCTGTAGAAATCTCTTTAAATTCTACCGTTTCATAATACCGGTGCTCTTCTGAATCAAGATCTGTTCCTTCTACGCAGAATGTAAAGACGGGATTTCCGTGATCCCATACGATTTCTTCTGCGGATATGGCTTTGGTCAGAAGAATCTCCACGTAGCGGCAATTTGTAATAGAGAACTGCTGTATTTCAGCGGTATCAGAGACTGTGATCCGGATTGGATCCGATTTTTTATATCCATTTGGAGCTTCCAGCTCGCTCAGTATATAGGTTCCTTTTGGAATCCGTATAACAGAATGCGAACTTTCTGACGAAGTCCATGTATCAAGAACAGTTCCATTCTCGTCGGTCAGCTGCAGTCTGGCACCGGCCAGCAGTGCCCCTGTGGCTTTGTCAACTTTGGATATTTCAATTTTTGTATACTGATTCACACAGGAAATAACGTGACCGTGCTCGGACTCACACAGTCCGGTGCTGTCAATGGTAAATTCGTGAACCGTATTATCTTTTATATATCCTTCTGCAGATGCTGTTTCCTGATAAAGATAAGTAGCGGGCATCAGACCCTCCAGACGGATAACACCGGACCTGTCTGTACGGTAAAGTTCGCCGTCCTCCGGATCCGTCTCTTTTTTCCAGACCCGGAATTCTACATCAGGAACAGGTACTTCTGTTTTATCCCCTGGTGCCTTTTCGGATATTTTTTTCAGTATTACCAGTGTCGGCTCATTTTGAAACTCTGCTGCTGCATCCGGAATAATTCCGTCGGAATCAGGAAGAGTCACTGTTACCGTCTGTGTTGTAGTGTTTAATGCATATCCTGCAGGAGGTACGGTTTCTTTTACTGTGTATGCGCCGGAGTAACAGGACTCTAAAATAGCAGTGCCGTCACTTCCTGTTGTAACAGATGTGATCTTCTCTCCTGCTCCGTAAAGAAGTTCCGGTTCTTTTTGACAGATGTCCTCTCTGCAGATATCTTCCTTAGCATAAACCTCAAAAACAGCTCCGGACAGCGGCCGGCCGGATTTGTCTGTTTTTCGGATCACAATGCGTCCTGTCAGCGTATTGGCTGCGATAGTAGTTACCTGATTTGAGCTGCTTTCACTGATGCTGCTGTCAGTTTTGTGCTTGCCGCGAAGCAGAGCCTGATTCTGTACAGAATAGACAGCCTGACTGCCGCTGTACTTCGGACTGATCTCTGAAGTATCCATCCGGACTTTAAGCTGAATACAGTAGGTCCACCCGTAGAAAGAAGATGATTTTATCAGTGAGGCTGCATCAATCGTTATGGTATCCTGTTTCTCTGTTACCGTAAATCCAGAAACAGTTTTACCGGATTCCGCGTTTGTCACATAGTATTCTCCCGCGTAATCGACCCCTGAAGGCAGGCTGTCTTCTATGGCCAGACCGGAATAATAGTAGTCAGAAGTTTCCTGGGGGACATAAAATTCCAGTCTGTACCAGTATTCAGAATCCACAGCCGGAAGTGTATTGGAGGAACTCCAGGATGAACCATCGTTGCTGACGTATTTGACAAGCGGCGCCGGAAGCTCAGTTGGACCGTAGGCAATTCCGTCCCATCCGAGCGCTGAGCCATAGGTACGATTGTATATTCCGTCCAATGCATCCTGATACCGTTCCAGAATAGTATCGGTGCTGGCAGTAATGTCACCGTTCAGGCCCACATAAATACGGAAGGCAGACATATTGCTGATCTCGAACATAACAGAACGATACATATCAGAATATTCTGTTGTATCATTGGGAGCATACAGGACATGATAATTATGACCGAATCTGGTTTCTTCACCACAATTCACATCACAGGTAGTCAGACAGTATCTGGCATCCATTGTTCCGTCAATGAGTGAAAAACCGTATTTCTGTGCATCATCAATATCCAGCCACATAAAACGGTAATTTCCTGCGATTTTCTGTGTGGTTCCTGACTTCACCAGTTCACAGGTCAGTTCAAAATCCGGGAGATTGCCCTGGAAAAATACACTCAGCTTTCTGGTCATCCCTATGAAGGGATAGACTCCTGAAACCTGTTCTCCATTTTTATTGTAACTGTAATCGGAAAAATCTGTTACAGTCATGAGCATATCCATCGTACACTGTGCTTCTCTGTTATAAGCAACATTGGTTAGCCTGAATCCGAATCGTCCCTTTGCATCATCAGACAGCGGCATCAGGTATTTTCTTCCGTCATTTTCTCGGTACCCCATCATGACAACGCTGCTGTCATACCAGTACTCGATATCCGTCCGGGAAGTACCTCTCAGAAATGTATATTCCTGTGAATACGTCCTGCTCCCTTCCGTAACTTTCGTGTAAGCCGCCGAATTGACACAGGGGATTCCGGCCTGTACAGTATCATAGGAAAAGACTGTGATCTCATTTGCCGGTACTGTGCCTGCGTCCGATAAATCGGATTCCAGATCTGATACGGATCCGGATACAGATTCTGAATCGTCAGACAATCTGTTTTCTGACTGAATTTCTGATTGAATTTCTGATTCAGCTCCTGCCTCTGCTTCACCTGTACTGCTGTTACTGTTCCTTACATTTTCCTGCTCACCAGTTTCTTCTGCTGCAGAATCAAAAGATGCCTGATCGAATACCGCCAGAGTAAACATGTAAGGACACGGAATATTCGAAATACTTACTTCTATTTCTGACTCAGCATTTACTGTGACCGAGCAGGATTCGGCATCGGGAATCGAGGGCACAAGAGTAAAGTCATACAGAACAGGTATAAGTACAGAACGCTGTTCTGATAACGCGTTTGCAAGTACAGTATCCGTGAATCGGATTGATAAATTGACCTGATCGGCTTCAAATACACTTCCATCCTCATAGTACAGCCCAAGTTCCATGGGATTCTTCAGTGCAACTGACTGAACAAGTTTCTGCTTTAAGTCAGATTCCGACAGGAATTCCGGGGCACAGTCTGCCTTCCGGTCAATGTACCACTGCAGAAGCTCTTCAGCAGCCAGTTCCTTCAGGATATCCCGATACTGTTCAGATGCTTCCTGCGGGTTTTCATCATCCGCTGCAATCTCCTCAAGCGAACGCAAAGAAATTGTTATGTCTTCTGCAAACGGAGTCCGATCTGTATTTAACAAAGTTACAGTCCAGTCATTCTTTTCACCCGAAAGTTCTGTTTGGGAACTCTGCACAGTTGAATTCACGTCAGATATCTCTGTACTGGACTCAGTATAATCCTCTGTGAGTGCTTCACTTTTCTCAGATTCATCCGTCAACGGCTGTCCTTCCGATGCAGCAGTACTGGAATCTGGTTCTGTCCCACCGTCCTTTTCTGTACCGGAATCCATTTTGATTTCAGATTCTGTTTCTATATTCGTTCTGACATCGGGGTCTGTTTCCATATCTTCTCTGACATCAGCATCAGATCCCGCACCCGTGTCTGCCTTGATGTCGGATTCTGACTCCGCATCCGGATCGGCCTTATTATCCGAATCTGTTTTTATATCAGAACCGGCATTTACAGCAGATTCTACACCCGCATCAGAACGGGTTCCCGTGTCAGATGGCGATACCGCATCCGTATTCGGATCATCTTTTACCTCGGTTTCTGATTCCATATCGAAATCGGATTCTGCACCCGTAAGTTTTTCCAGATTCATCTCCTCTTCTGATTCACCGTCAAAAGAAATAAATCCCTGTGCATTTGATGTCGAAAAAGTCTGCGAGACGAGCAGAAATGCTGCCAGCATAAGTACCGCCGCTTTTCTGGTTTTACTTGTTCTGCTCCTGCTTTTTCGGATTCTGTTTTTCCTTTTCATGAATCTGCCTCCTGTCATTTCTCATTTATTGCCGTGCCGGCAGTTCCCGGATAGCTACTGTCGTAGCCTGCCTGCTGCAGCAGCACCTCATAAATTTGCTCAGGTTTCTGTTCAGCTGTATCGATTCCTGTCTGAATGGCCAGAGCATGAACATCTATGGCAAAACATTCAGAAGAATCCAGTTCTCCTTCCAGATAATTGATCATCGTTACAGAATCGAAGATCGGGGTTGTTGAAAGTTCCGGATCCAGGACAGTTTTATACGCATATACATAGACCATGTTGTCGCTCTCCCGCTCACGTGAGATCAGCTCCCAGTCTGCAGTGTCCGCTTCAAATGAGAACAGTTCCCGTGCTTTTTTTTCAGTCTTCCTGCCGTCTTTCGATACAACAGCAATGTTGCGGACCGGAATCCTGACTTTCAGAAAGACATGGGCTGAATTCTTTCCGGTATTTGTAATGACCGGGTTCTTTTCAATGATCTGACCGGGATAAACGGAATCGTATCCGTCCGGAATCCATCTGTCCTCCTTTAATTCAATTTCTATTTCCCCGGCAGTGATAATATTTGTGACCTTCCCCGGTGAAGTGCTCAGATAAGCGGTTGCCACACCGGCTGAAATACCGGTAAATACAGCGAGTGCCGTGGCAACTGCCAGAATAGCAATAATCCTTTTTTTTCGCATCTATTTTCCTCATCTTTCTGTCATATTCTGCAGCAGAACACATGCCAGAAACAGGGCAAGCAAGACAAGCTTTCCATGAATTGAATTCAGGAAAACAAGCAGGTATCCTGCGAATGGCAATACGATCCGAACTGTGCCGATTGCATTGGTATAAGCAACGGGCGCACCGTCTGCAATTTCATTTGCATCTCCTTTTGTCCAAAGGCATTTATTTGTCCGGTCATTTTCAATTACACGGTGCGTTACGGTTGTTTTCGTTCCACTCAGATAAAATGTAAGGATTTCCCCTTCCTGTATCTCTTCCGGATCTTTTCCCGTCACACAGATACAGGAACCGACCGGAATTGCCGGAAGCATACTGCCTGATGTGACAATAAACTTCTGAAAGCCTGCTGCCCACAGAGCAAGCAAAAGCAGAGAAATGATTCCGTATACAGCCATAATGAAACGTGCCATCAGTATAATTGTGGGAAGCATCCATTTATGTTTCATCATTTCATGCACCCTGGTGTCTTACTTTTTTTCTGTGACCGCGCAGATACCATGCAAACAGTAAAAGAAAATTGCCGGCGGTAAGAGAAAGGAACACCGCCAGCAAAGGGGTATCATCTCCTGTTTTCGGAACTGATGCACTGTCAACCTCTTCTCCAACGGCTGTAAAGACCCATTGCACCTTTCCTGTCAGTTCGCTGAGTTTTGTTTCCATATCGGGAGACAGTTTCAGTGTCACGATCAGTTCTTTTTCCTCACCGGTACTATAGGTTCCCAGTAACAGGGTAGATTCTTCACCCATGCTGTCTCCGGATGATACATTTTCCGGGTTTCCGTCAACCGCGCCGGAATACAGAATTTTATCGTCTGTTTTTATTTCTATCTGAGCATATTTTTCAAGCATTTCCTTTATGAGCAAAAGTTCCTCTGTATTTGATCCATTCTGTCCGACCGGTTCTGCGTGCAGATACAGACTGACTGGTGAAGCTGAATTATTGCAGATCCGGATTTTCTGTGTCCGTGCACATCCCGGAAGAAGATTCTTGAAATTTGAAAACAGATCTGTTCCAAGTCCGTCAAACGTAAAGCCAGCTTCATTTCCTGCATACGCTACCGACGTAATCCGTTCTTCATATTCCGACTCATACACAATATCTATCTGCTGCTCCGAAATACCCCACAGTGCTGAAGCTGCATCCCCCTCTGCCTGAATACTTTCCATTGTCACAACAATCTGCGCATCCTTCCCCCGATATGCGTTACCAACCTTTTCTGAAACATGAAATTCTTCAAACAGTGGTTCTTTTGTTGTTTCTCCCGCCTTCAGGATATCCTTGTAATACCAGTATCCGTCTATCTGCTTCCAGTAATTTTCATTGCATGTGATCTCTATCATCTCAGGATCCAGAGAATCATCCCTCGTAAAATTTCCGTCTTCTGACCGGCTGCCGAATGCTTTGGTATATTGGATCCGTACAAGTGTATCTGCAGTTCCGCTGTTTCGTACATTTACTGTTTTATCTACTGAATCATCCGGATATACGGCATTGGGCTCTGTATATTCTTCTACCAGTTCCGTACGGTAAGCTGCTGTGGTAAGTATATTTACTGTACGTCCTGTGACCTTCCAGTAAGCCAGTACCCCGGAAGCCAGAACGGAGACAGCGCCTGCGATGCCGATTCCCGCACAGATGAATTTCTTTCCTCTCATACTTTATCAGGGCGATTCCACACCCCACTCCTTTCCTGTTCATTTCAGCGCTCGATCTGCTGCAGTGTTCCCTGCGCAACCTCCCGATCGAGTGCAGCAAAGGCATCTGCCTGATCCGCAAATCCGCTGCTCTGAATACATTCTGCTTCGATATTCAGGTGAAAATCGCCCATTACAGAAAACTGTGTCTGATTCCAGTCTGTAGGTATTACAATAGTGGTGAACAGAGTTGCTTCCTTACCGGTATTCAGAAGTCCTGTTCCATTTTCACCCATGTAATTGTATACAAGCACCGAATCGGTGGAGCGTGTCTCATCCAGGACAAAATCCGGATTTACAGTCGGATACTGGGCAAGTTCCGCAAGACTGTATCCCGGAACTCTGCCCTCTACGAGTCCGGTTGCTGTTCCTTTTTTGTCATAGCTTCCATTATAGGTCTTGTCAAAATAAATGGTTTTTCTGATAAGATCCAGCGCTGCCCGGCTGCTTATCAGTTTTTCTTTGGAGTCAAGGATACTTACTTTGATTCTTGCATAACATGGTTCCTCCCCATTTTTATCCGAAGTCAGATTCTTAATGGTTGGATTCTTGTATACGGTACAGCCGGGATACAGATTTTCACCATCCGGTGTCCCGTCCTCCGGATCCGGATCCCATTCCGGTTCTTCGAGACCGATATCCAGATCGCCGAGCGTAAAAACATTTGTTTTGACAGCATTCTCCGTAAAGTATGCCATTGTGCTTCTGATCCCGATTATGCCGGTAAGAAGCAGTCCCGCCAGAGTTATTGCTTTTTTGCCTGTTTTTTTCATTTCAATCCTCCATAATCACATTTGCCGGACGGCAAACGCAACTTTTCTTATTTTTCTGTTTTTATTCTGCTTCAAAATCAAACATCCCTGCCTCATAGGCAGATTTGGCGCTGTTCAGTCCAAAGACCTCCTCGCCTTCCATGTGCTGAAGTACCTGTCCTGTTATCCGGATGTCAAAGCCTCCGATTTTCTGAATATGAGAATATTGTTCATTATTCACAGAGGCTGGGACAGACAATTTTGTAAACAGCGCCTCGGTAGTATCGCCTGTTTCCGGATAATTGCGCTTCAATACATCCCGGTAATAGAATCTCTGAACCGGATCTTTTTTATCTTCCTTTGTAAACCGAACCCAGTCCCCCTGCCGATCCGCATTGTAATCTATCTCGTAAATGGCTGCCACACAGGACATATCCTCTTTACTCAGCAAAGTTCCTCTCTTTTCTTTATCCGGGCAGGCAGACGTATAGAGAAATTCCAGTTTCAGAGCTACCAGCTCATCCAGATCTGAATCAGACGTATTCGTCACCTGAGGATCTTTCGGTATGACCGTATTGGGAATTACCAGCAGTCCCTTTTCCGGCTGCCAGGAAGGTTCACTCAGGACTGCCTCCAGTCCATTTTCGCCAATAAAGCAGAAGGTATTATTATGTGCTTCACTTCTGTCCGTCTGATAGGAAAACGTCAGTCCCGTACCGCAGATGGCCAGACAGCATCCAAGCATCATCATTGCGATCATCTTTCTTTTCATACACTGCCTCCTGTGTAATACTGCCAAGCATCTTTTTCTTCCGTTTCATGAACCTGAACCGATTCTGCATAGACAAGAATATCAAAAGGAACCAGCTCATCCTCTGTCACATCCTTTCGGATGACTACCTGTTCAAACAGAGCATCACTGGTCTGCCCCGGTTCGAGAGCATTCGTATAGTAATAATAGCCGTCCTCCCGATACTGCCAGCTTTTACTGATGGCCAGCGGTTCGCAAAACGCTTCAGCGGCAGAGTCAGAGAATCGTACGGACATACGAACATAAACACTGACTTCACTGTCATTGACGATGCGGGGAGCTTTTGTTATGACAGTTCCGGGAATCACATGCTCCGGTGGTTCGTACTTCTCTTCAATCCGGATCGTATTATCAGCCACGCTCAGCTCATTCACTGCCTGTTCGTGATCTGTCAGATAGGCATGTGTAATAACAGCAGTACCGCAAAACATACCGCACAGGAACATTGCTAATATCAGCTTTCTTTTCATTGAATCAAATCGCCTTTCTTGATTGTTGGTATCTGCATTGAAATCTGCATAAAAATCTGCATAAAATTTGTATTAGAATGTATAGAAATGACCGCTGCCACGGCAGCAAAGTTATACAAGCATAGAGATCACCAGCCTTTCCGCATGAAATACGGAAAACAGAATCCGGTCTGAAAACTGTTTCAGAAATAAAATACTTCAATAATTTCAGGAATTTTAGAAATTTTAGAAATAAGATACTTCAGAAATGAACTTACTTCAGAAAATACAGGAAATTTCAAAATGAAAGAGATCTGATCCGAAAATCAGATATCACAGATAAATATCAGCTGTAATAGATACCTGATATAACAGATATAAAAGTGATGCAGACATGACAGAAGCAGAATGTATCAAAAAGGAAATGCAGTCTGCATCGGTAAAGACAGGCATCCCGATGCCAAGATAAATTCGTTGTGCATAGTATAACATAATGTATGTAGAATGTCACGTGTTTTTTATATGAAAATTAAAAATTATTAAGAACATATTTAAACCCTGCTGCGCTGCACATACTGCTATGTTTTTGCATCAGAGAAAGTGTTGCCTGCTTTTGCAGGGCAATGTATTTCCCAAAAGTTAAACAAACCCCCGCAGAACCGGTCTGCGAGGGTATTTCTCCAGTCACCTTAAAAGGAGTCTGTACTGTATTCTGTTTCTATCGCTGGGCCAGCTCACGGGTAATTTCTTCCCAGGTAACCCCGCGCTCAGCCATCAGTACCATTACATGATAAAGGAAATCAGAAATTTCATATTTGATCTCTTCCGGATCCGGATTCTTGGCAGCAATAATGATCTCCGTTGCTTCTTCTCCCACCTTCTTCAGAATCTTGTCAATTCCTTTATCGAACAGATAATTTGTATAGGAACCTTCCTTCGGATGAATCTTTCTGTCCTCAATTACCGCATAGACATCTTCAAATACTTTCATCGGATTGGTTTCATCGTACTCTTTTTTCAAAATCGTGCGATAAAAACAGCTGCGGTTTCCTGTATGACAGGCTGCGCCGACCTGTGCTACTTTGGCAAGAAGTGTGTCATTATCGCAGTCAATGCAAAGCTCTTTTACATACTGGAAATGCCCGGAAGTAAGTCCTTTCACCCACAATTCCTTTCGGCTGCGGCTCCAGTAAGTCATGCGTCCGGTACGGACAGTCAGTTCGAATGCTTCCTGATTCATATATGCGACCATCAGCACTTCCTGTGTTTTATAATCCTGAACCACAACCGGAAGCAGTCCGTCACTGTTCGTTCGGATCTCCTGCCAGGAAAGAGAAGATTCGTAAGTATTCACGGAAATCCCTGCCGCTTTCAGATGGTGCTTGAGTTCCATAATTTCAGATGATTCCTTCAGATAAGCTGCACAGGCAGTACCTGTATTGCCGGCATCAGTCAGAAGCTTTCTTGTATGTTCTTCTGATGCGTCTTCTGTGACACAGTATACATCTGAAAATGCAATAGGATCGTTCTTCTCTGGCAACAGTTCTTCTGACAGTTCTTCCTTCAGCACAAGAACTCCGCCAAGCCACTGCTCCTGCCCACATGCTTTCTCATAAGCCGCAGCGTCAGCTATGCATGCCAGCATTTTCTCTTTGCCGAATCTGGAAGAAACCTCCTGCGTCATTTCTACATTGCCGTCTTTCGCATAATTCAAAAATACCTTACGGCAGCCGGCATAGATCAGTTTCTTCACATCTTCTACGCGGCGCACATTTCCGCCTCCGTAGACCGGAACATCCACTGCTCTGGTAATCTCCCGGATCAGTCCGATTGCAGCATCATGCTCTGCATCTCCCTCAGAACGATCAAATACCAGAATTGCGTCCGCTCCCGCATTGCTGCATGCTTCTGCCAGCGCTGTGGCATCTCCGCCCATAAATAATGTATCTTCAGTAAGACCGCATACGGCTTTGACATTCTTCAAATACAGCGGTACCATAATTTCCTTCTGTTTCATACTTTCCTCCAGTAGCGCATTCACTGCGCATAAATTCAGGTATGGATGAAAGGCACTTTCAGCCGTTCCTCCAGTAGCGCATTTACTGCGCATAAATTCAGTCACATCATCATCAGAGTGAACCCTTTGTAGAGAGCACTCCTGTAATACGTTCATCATAGCTTACGGCCTCATCCAGTGCCTTGGCGAATGCCTTGAACATTCCTTCTGCCATATGATGACTGTTTCCGTCAGCAAGCATTCTGAAATGCAGATTCATCGCAGCGGAATACGATACAGCATAGAAAAATTCCTTCACCATTTCTGTATCCATCTCCCCGATGCGTTCTGTAGGAAACTCCACATCAGAACGATAGTACGGACGGCCTCCCAGATCCAGCGCACAGAGCACCAGCACTTCATCCATAGGGAGTATCCTGCTGCCGTAACGGCGGATCCCTGTCTTGCCGCCCACTGCCTCGCGAATTGCCTGACCGAGTACGATTCCCGTATCCTCGATCGTATGGTGACAGTCAACCTGCAGATCTCCGTTCACTTCTACCTCCAGGTCGAACAACCCATGCCGTGCAAAACCATCCAGCATATGATCAAAGAAACCGACTCCCGTATGAATATCGGCTTTTCCTGTTCCATCCAGCTCAAGCCGTATCCGAATCTGTGTTTCTTTCGTATTTCTTACGATTTCTGCCTGTCTGCTCATAGTTTCCTCCTTCGCCTGCAGCCGCTTCCGGGCTGACTGCCATCCTGCGGAAAAGATCCGGTCCTAGTCTTCAAAACGAACCTGGATAGAATTTGCGTGTGCCGTCAGCTGCTCTGCTTTTGCAAATGCAATGATATCCTTATGGATCGGTTCCAGCGCTTCTCTTGAATAATATACGATACTTGATTTCTTGATAAAGTCATCTACAGAAAGCGGTGAGAAGAATTTTGCGGTGCCGTTCGTCGGAAGTACGTGGTTCGGTCCTGCAAAATAATCACCCAGCGGTTCACTGCTGTATTCTCCGATAAAGATCGCGCCTGCATTGCGGATCTTTGTCATGACATCGAATGGATTGCAGGTGATGATCTCCAGATGTTCGGATGCAATTTCATTTGCTGTATCAATGGCATCTTCCATACTGTCAGCCAGCAGGATGAATCCATACTGTTCCAGAGATTTACGGATAATGTCCGCACGGGAAAGTGTCTGAAGGAATCCTTCGATCTCTTCGGAGACTTTCTTCGCCAGTTCCTCGCTTGTTGTCACAAGGATTGCAGATGCCATCTCATCATGCTCTGCCTGAGAAAGAAGGTCGGCAGCCACATATCGCGGAGTTGCTGTCTCATCTGCCAGCACCAGAATTTCACTCGGGCCTGCTACGGAATCAATACTCACCTGACCGCATACGGCTTTCTTTGCCAGTGCCACATATATGTTGCCCGGTCCGGTGATCTTGTCTGCCTTCGGAATACTCTCTGTACCGAATGCCAGTGCCGCGATCGCCTGCGCTCCTCCGACCTTGTAAATTTCGTCAACACCTGCCTCATGTGCAGCCACCAGTGTAGAGGCCGGAATCTTTCCGTCCTTTCCCGGAGGTGTGGTCATGACAATGCGCTTTACCCCGGCTACCTTGGCCGGAACCACGTTCATTAATACAGAAGACGGATAAACAGCCTTTCCTCCCGGTACATAAACACCGGCAATTGCCAGCGGAGTGATCTTCTGACCAAGCATCGTACCGTTCTCTGTACTGTCGAACCAGCTGTAACGGCGCTGCTTCTCGTGATAGCTGCGCACATTTACAAGCGACTTGCGGATCACATCAAGAAGACTCTGATCGACCAGATCGTATGCCTCCTGAATTTCCTGCGGTGTAACACGTACATTCTCCGCCGTAATTTCCACACCGTCAAATTTCTTTGTATAACTGAAAACGGCAGCATCACCGTTCTTCTTGACATCCTGAATGATTGCCTGAACACGCTCCTCAAAGCCCTCGTAACTGTCAGGACTGCGCTTCAGAAGCTGGTCCAGAATATTCTTCTTTGACTCTTTTGTCAGTTTTACTGTCTGCATTTTCATACTCCTTTACTGTTCCTGTGCAATGACCCGATTCAGATCGGAAAGCAGTTTCATAATACGCTCATTTTCCATTCGCATGCTCACCTGGTTCACTACAACGCGTGCAGACAGCGGGCATACCTCCTCCAGAACAACAAGGCCGTTCTCTCTCAGTGTAGAGCCGGTCTCGACAATATCCACGATCACTTCCGACAACCCGACGATCGGTGCCAGCTCAATAGAACCGTTCAGTTTGATGATCTCCACGGTCTGGTTTTTCTGATTATAGAAATAGTCTTTGGCGATATTCGGATATTTCGTAGCCACACGGATCTGTTCCTGACCGCGCAGAAGCTCTCTGGCTGATTCCGGACCGCAGACGCACATCCGGCATTTTCCGAATCCGAGATCCAGCACCTCGTAGAGTTTGCGCTGCTCCTCCATGATCGTATCTCTTCCGACTACACCGATATCCGCTGCTCCGTATTCCACATACGTCGGAACATCCGGGCCTTTGGCAAGGAAGAATTTCAGCTTCAGCTCCTCATTGACAAAAATAAGTTTCCGGGAAGTCGGATCCTTCATCTCCTCACAGGTGATGCCGATCTGTTCGAACAGTTCCAGTGTTTTTTTTGCAAGACGCCCTTTGCCGAGCGCAAATGTAAGATATCTCATTTCTGTTTCCATAAAAATCGTTATTCCTTTCTCCGGCTCAGGCAGTAGTGAAAACAGCTGTTCCACCCTGTCCTCCTGCCTCTTCTCAGAGTTCTACGGTCAGACATCCTGCAGTCTTTGCATAATTCCTGCAGTCTTCCCTTGTGCGTCCGGCAGTGATGCGCACAAGCTCCACATCAATATTTTTCATACGCAGCTCCGATGCCTTCCGAATCGCATCCGCCTGTTTTTCGCTCTCATAGATGATCATACAATGGCTGTCTGTGATCGGCTGCGTGATCTTCTGACGTGAAAGTGCACTGAGCAGCTGATCAACGACTGCAACAAAACCGACTGCGGGTGCATCTTTTCCGAAATGACGAAGCAGACCGTCATAACGCCCTCCCTTAATGATCGCATCACCGGTACCGAACGTGTAGCCGCGGAATATAATACCGGTGTAGTACATATAACGGCTCAGCATTCCGAGATCGAATGACACGTATTTCTCAACTCCGTAAATCTTCAGAGTTTCAAAGATGGCACGCAGTCTTCCGAGGGCCTCCAGTGCTCTGCTGTTGTCCGTCAGCTTCTCGGCACGTTCCAGCATATCATCCGTACCAAACAGCCGCGGAATCGCTGCAAAAGTCTGCTTCAGAGAATCGCTGATGTTCATTTCCGACAGAAGCTTCTCTGCACCGAATGTATTTTTGTTGGAAATCAGTTCTCTTAATTCGTCTGCAGTCTGTTCATCCAACCCGGCTTCCTCTGCCAGCGCAGCGAAAAATCCGACATGGCCAATGCTGATCTGGAACTCTTTCAATCCGGAAGCCAGCAGCATCTGTACAGTCAGCGCAATGATCTCAGCATCAGCGTCTGCACTGTCATCTCCGATCAGTTCTCCTCCGATCTGCGTTGTCTCCTTCAGACGTCCCTGGTAGCTGGAATTATTGATAAAGGCATTGCCCAGATAGGTCAGGCGCACTGCCATATTTTCGTTCAGCAGATATTTCGATGCAGCACGTGCGATCGACGGTGTAAAATCCGGTCTGAGCACCAGCGTATTTCCCTCACGGTCAAAAAATTTGTACAGTTCACGGGAGGGAATCGTTCCCACTTCCTTGCTGAATACATCAAAAAATTCAAATGTAGGTGTCTCGATGGCACGATATCCGTAAGATCGGATAATCCCCTGAAGGCTGGACTGAAGTGCCAGCTTCTGCTCACATTCCCTGTTGTAGATATCGCGGACACCTTCCGGTGTATGTAAAATCTTCTGCATAACAGTTCTCCTCACTTTAGTGCTGTGATGTGCTACTTCGTTACCACGTGAAAAGCATTTACACATTATAAGAGATTCTGCATCTCTTGTCAATCCCTGGAATTCAAATCTGTCTGGAGCGCGTCCAGATACGGAACAAGAATCCCGTTCCTGGGCTGAATATAGTAGTCCTGATCCAGCTCTGTGTATCGAAAGCTCCTGCGACCACCCTCCTGTGCCCGGTTCCAGAATTTCATCATATCCCGGAACGGCAGATAGAACAGTTCATTTCGTGCACTGTAAAAAAGGATCAGAAATGCGATTCCGCCCTGGCGTTCGAACTGGCGCATGAATTCCACCTGATGCGCATGGATATTCTGCAGTGCAAACGTATCCACGGCGCATTCCTTTGCATCGAAGCAGACCGGGATCCCCTGGACGACTCCGATATAATCGACTGTACTCTTCTGATCAAAATAGGCCAGTGTAATATGACGGCTCTCCTGATCGATCCTGATCGGGGTGATCGGGGTCGGAACCTTCTGGATCAGAGCAAGTCCCTTTTCCAGATAAATTTCATTCGTCCGGTTGATCAGCTCCTCCAGAGTGGAGCCGCGCAGTCCCCGTGTATTCCATGTAGCCATGGCTGTTCCTCTTCTCTCAATTTCATATATTATCTGCTGCCGGTCAGCTTCCGGTACAACGGCGGAACCGGTGCTTCAAACACGTTTCCTGCCAGATAGGAAAGCGGTCCGGTCATCTCCTCCGGCATTTCCAGACGGCACGCGTGCAGCAGCTGGCTGGAGACGTGATGCGAATCGCGATATTTCCGGTTCAGTTTCTCATTTCCGTATTTGACGTCCCCCAGAATCGGATGCCCGATCGAAGCCAGATGTGCACGGATCTGATGGCTGCGGCCTGTGATCAGATGCACCTCCAGTAAAGTCAGTCCGTTTCCCGTTGCAAGCACCCGGTAACTTGTCTCAATCGGTCGTGCTTCCTTATCTCCCGGCTCGGGCGAATCCGAAATCCGCACTTTATTTGTCACATGATCTTTCGTAAGATAGCCGCTCAGATGGCAGCTGCCATTCATATTTCCGGCCACTACACAGCAGTAATATTTCCGCATGGACCGTTCCTGCAGCATGCGGCTCATTTCCTGCAGCCCTGTCAGGCTTTTTCCTGCGACAACAATTCCGCTCGTATTCCGGTCAAGGCGGTTGCAGACGGACGGGCGGAAGCTCTGCAGCTGATCCTGCGTCAGGCTGCCGCTGTCAAGAAGATATGCGATCAGATATTCTACAAGAGAAACATCCTGCGGCTGCGCCTTCTGCGAGAGCATACCGGCCGGTTTGCTGATCAGTAAAATGTGTTCGTCCTCGTACAGGATATCCAGTTTTTTTCTGGGCAGGTTTTCTGATACTGCAGATGTTGAATTTCCCCGGAATTTCTGCAGTGTCTCATCAGAAAAGAACAGTCTGACCTGATCTCCTACGCTCAGCAGCTCGTTTCCCTGGACCTTTTTTCCATTTAAAGTTATATTTTTCTTCCGCATCATTTTGTACAGAAAGCTTTTGGGGGCCTCTCTCAGATACTTTGCCAGCATCTTGTCGAGCCGCTGCCCAGCCTCATTTGCGGAAATCTCAATCTGTTTCATAATTCACAGGTCTGCCTTTCTCTGCGGATTACAGTGCGATCGCAAGCAGTGTCTGATAAATAAATTCTTCTCTGCTAAGCTCCGGATAACGCGAATCCGGAGTCCATGAAATCCCCTCACGGCAGATATCCTGACGCTTCCGGAGTGATTCCACCCGCTGCAGATACTGACGGAAATCCTTCATTACTTTAATATGAAGCGTATGCAGGCTGTTCGCTGCCATGATTTTGGAGATATGCTTCTCCAGATATCCCACATCGGCCTTTTCATCCGGTGTAAAGCATACGATTTCATTGCCGCATACAACGAATGCATGGACCGGCGTATTATGTTCATATGCCGTAAATACGACCTCATAGCCGCCGATCAGATCACCGCGCGCACGGTCAGCCTGCTCATAGAGATCCCGTTTCATGGATTTCTGCATCATAATCATGATCAGACCGACTGTAGACTTACATGCCGGCAGACACCCAAGCACGGCAACTACCGTCAGAATATTTTCTTTTGTACCGTGATAAATATATCCGCTCACATAGATAACGATCGGAATCAGAAACAAAAGCAGCGTAACAAGCGTCCGGCGCTTCTTTTCATAGCTGATATATCCGTATTTTCCTTTTCTGACTTTCTTCATTTGATGATCACTGTTCCTTCCTTC
>JBGVDJ010000053.1:0-39110 GCA_045119335.1 Candidatus Choladousia sp.
GCACTTACATTTTCGGTAAATTCAATTAATGTACCGCCATTATTATAAGAAAAAACACCGGAGAGTGATTGTCCCTTGATGATTCCGTGTCGCAGTCATCCATCATCGGGTACAACGGCATCTGTCTCCTTGTGGTTTCGCGTTTTTGCTTGACCGCAGAATGAGTATTTTTATATTCCTTCCGGTGGAAGGGATTTTTTACTTTCTACCGCAAACAGCCTGTTTATCTTTATATTTTATCCCCATACATGGTCAGACACAGAATAAGGGCTGAAACAAGCGGCACTGTGACTGTATCAAATCCTTTCTTTGTGTATAATTCCGTTAATGACGCAGCCGGCGCAATGAGTGCAGAGAACAGCAAGGAAACATACCACGGCAGTCCGGACATTGTGATCAGAACAGGAAGCGTACAAAGAAACGCAGCAATCGCCATACTTACACTTCCTTCAACCGATTTCACACCTTCAATCATTTTTCCCTGCAGCTTGTGCTTTCCGAATTTCTTACCGATAATTGCCGCAGCCGCATCGCCAGGTCCCCATGCTATAATAGCAGCAACAATGATATCTTTGTATTCCGCACCGAATCCACCCCAGAAAACAGCAATCAATACTGTCATCAGCGCAAACAAATGGATAAAGCTCGACAGTACCTCGTGCTTTTCTTTCTCCACGAAAAGTTTTTTATAGAAGGAACATCCTTCAAAGAAATGGAGAGCGACTGTGACAATCACGAGAAACAGGATTTCCACCGCCGCAGTGATCCACCAGACTTCCGTGCAAAGCGTCAAAGGCAGTATGGATGTAAAAGCTACAAAGTGAAGGAGTTTTCGGAAAATGTAATCCGGTACTTTAGTTGTAAAACGCACAACAAGAAGCACTGCTGCAAATGCCGCAATATAACCTGTATAGATACCAAGCAATTTCAGATATTCGTTGAGATAAGCCATATTAATTTTATCAAGATTATTGACAAAAATCATAGCAAGTCCAAGCGCCAGCAAAATCACACCAGTCACATATCCTGCCACTCTGGTGTTTACCCTGTTTGCGAATCGTGCACTAACAAGTGAAAAAACGGTTGCCACAACAATTGAAATCAACATATAATTCCTGCACTCATATAAAATTGTCGGTTCGATCATAATATGGCTGACCGATGCGATCAATGCTGTAAAGGTCATGATAAAAGTGGATGTACCAACAGCAGTCTTACGGTCATAGCCAAGCATGGCGGTAAAAACGATAAGCATCATCATACCTCCGCCAGAACCAAAAAATCCGGTGCCAAAACCGATTGTCAGTCCAAAGAACAGAGATACTGCGATTTCTTTCGCAGTCAGCTTTACCGTTCCATCCTTTGCGGGACGTTCTTTTGAATCCGGTTTTACAAGAAAACGGATACCGATCGCAACACAGAGGAAAAGAGAAAAGCCGCCCAATACCGATTGATGTGTAAAATAAGCTGCAACAGATCCTACAGTACACATAGTGATAATACAGGTCAGCATCAGCCAACCATGTTTTAAATCAATTTTCTTATTCTTTGCATATACTCCTGCGGTTACGGCAGAGCCAAGTACATCGCTTGCCAGAGCAATGGCTGTTGCCATATATGCACCGTGTTCTCCACCGAAACTCGGACAAAGCACAATAAGCAGCGGAACCATTGCCGTAGCTGCACTTAATCCTACCAGACCGGTTCCGATACCAGCCAATGCCGCCGCAAGAATCACGATCAAATACTCATATCCCATATTTTGGCCTCCTTTGTGCTCACGTTCTCTGTTTTCCTGTCAGTCCGAAACTTTCCAGCACAGACAATTTTACTTTGTCATTACTTATATTTTAAATAAGGTATACTTTTCTTAAATACTTCCCAAATCTCCATCATCTCTCTTGCGAACGGAAACACGCTTGTCTTCGGCTTCCTTTTCGACAGTTGCCACAGCCGGACTAAACTTCAAGTTATAGTATTCCCGCAAGATAAAATCATAAATTTCATAATCCTTTGGCTCTGCACCAAATGTGGCTTTGCATACTGAAAGCTTTCCTCTTTAAATATACGCTACTTACATCTCGTAAACCACGGGATACATCTATTTACTTTCTTACAATATTCCAAATACTCCTGACCATATAGCTTTATAAGCCATTTTTCTTCTGTCACCATCAAAAAAACTGTCATATATATCCAACAAATAATCGGTATCACAAACAATATGATATTATTTACAACACAAACAGCACCCGTACACATTAGTAATACTGCACTATAAACGGGATTTCTGACAATACTATACACACCCGTTGTAATTAACTTATTCTCTGTAACCATATCAAATAACTTAGACTTTCGTTTTGCACTGTAATTCAGATATAGACCGAACACTATCAATACAATGCCCAACATCTTCAGCGGTATATTTAATTCTTCGATTCTTCCTAATTCCAAATGCCCATTAAGAAATATAACGATTCCTATTACCGTAATAATAATTTGACCTGCAACAATAACTGGACCTACACCAAGCAAAGGTAAGTGTTCTTTTTTATTCATAATTTCTCCATCAACTCCAAATAAATGCATGCTTTCAGGCTCACCAGAAGCCTGAAAGTTTACGCTTCTTCTGTATTACCATATGTAAGTCCCCCATATCCACTATTGTATAAAGTGTGAATAAGACCAAACAACTCTTGCTGAGAAATATCTTTATTTCTTGAAAGCCACAACCGAAATAAAGAAAGCGTTGTGTATATATGGAACTCCTCGATATATGGTTGCATCCCCGGCGATATAGTATCTAAGTTTAGCTTAATATGTGGCAATATTTCTTTCTTTAGTCTGTCAAGGAATCTAATACTACCATATTTTCCAAGTAATGCTCTTAGATAATATTCTTTTTGTTCAAAAATTTCGACAAGCGCATTCTCGTTATTCCCACTCTCGTTTATGCGCAATCGGATTGTCTCTAAAATATCATTTTCAACAAAATCACATAACGAATATATATCTTCAAAATACTGATAAAAAGTACTACGGTTATACCCGGCAAACGACATCACATCTTTTACATATATTTTATCAATCGGGGTTGTCTCATAAATTTCACAAAACGCACGCACAATCGTATTCTTTGTTTTCTCCGTTATGTTTGGTTGCTTATTCATCCAAACCTCTCCTTATCCAACACATTTTACAAATCTGTTTGTTGATGAATTTGAAAAATTCCTTTACAATCATTATACAACACCGTGTTGGAAAGTGAAAGGAGATTTATCACTATGAATGCAATTATTATTTATTATTCCCGCTCAGGAAACACGGAAAAGTTTGCCAAGCAATTACAATCTGATTTAGGATACGACCTTATAAAAATTGAACCAGAAGAAGCATACGGAAATTATATTATGTCATGTTTTCGTGTAATGAAAGAAAATGCTTCAAAAGCAACACCAAATTTTGTCACACCAATTCCTGACTTAAAAAAGTATGACACCATCTTTGTTGGATATCCCATTTGGGCACAAGATGTTCCAACCTTTGTACAGGAGTTTATTAAAAAATGTGATACAAGTGGAAAAATCATAATTCCCTTTGCCACCTATGGTATGAGTGGTATAAATTGGACAATGAATACCCTTAAGCAGTTATTTCCAAATTCTACAATCAAGCTGCCTTTTGATAACGGTTTACTCAAAAAGGGAAACTATGAAAAATGGATTACTGATATAAAGGCACTTCAATAATGAAATGCCTTTTCAATCCCACTAGGAACGAAATAAGGGCAGATATGCCGGAAAGGGCTACCGACAGTTACTGATTGATAACTATATCGCCATTTTCCGGATTGATGAACCGCACAAAACTGTTTATGTAGTAACAATACAGTATCAAGGACGAAATCTGTAGAACAAGCACCCAATGACGTTACAAATCATTTGGTGCTTTCTTTGAATCAAAAATTATTTACCATAATTCTAACGAATCTTCCGCATCAATCCACATTTGCATAGTCCATCAAGATATAATCTTGCATATTCCAGTGGATTATCTATCGCAAGGGCATTTAAAACACGCTCTGAATTAGGTGTTGTCTTTAGTCCTTCCTCAGCCTTTGCACAATCTTTTCTTTCCCTTGTTTTTTCCCTTATGAGGGTTCATAAACATGGGTAAAACGATATAACACGATACAAGATGTTGCAAAAAGTGCTTTACCTTAACCATTTAAAGTCAAAGTAAAGCACTCTACTTTTTTCATCTCACTATCAACTTGTCCATCTCACACCTAAACTAGGCTTATCTTCCCTAGTTCTCATTCATCTTGGCGAGTTTTGCCGCCTGATCTGCCGCGATACAGCTGTCGATAATTTCCTGAATATCTCCGTCCATGATCTTCTCCAGCTTGTACAGGGTCAGGTTGATTCGATGATCTGTCACTCGGCCCTGCGGGAAGTTGTAGGTACGGATCTTCTCGGAGCGGTCTCCTGTTCCGACCTGGCTTCTTCTGGCCTCAGCCTCTGCGTCGTGTGCCTTCTGCATTTCCAGATCATACAGCTTTGCACGCAGCACTTTCAGCGCCTTATCCTTATTCTTCAGCTGGGACTTCTCATCCTGACAGGAGATAACGATACCGGTCGGGATATGGGTCAGTCGAACAGCCGAATCTGTGGTGTTGACACACTGTCCGCCGTTTCCGGATGCACGGAATACATCAAATTTACAATCGTTCATATCAATCTTGACATCGACTTCTTCCGCCTCCGGCATGATTGCCACAGTAATTGTAGAGGTATGGATACGTCCGCCGGACTCTGTTTCCGGTACACGCTGTACACGGTGCACACCCGACTCATATTTCAGCTTGGAATATGCGCCCTGTCCTGAAATCATGAAGCTGACATATTTCATGCCGCCGATACCGATTTCCTCCAGATCCATTGTCTCCACACGCCACCGCTGACTCTCCGCATAATGCACATACATACGGTAGATCTCGGCTGCGAACAGTGCTGCCTCATCTCCGCCTGCACCTGCACGGATCTCAACGATAACGTTCTTCTCATCATTCGGGTCCTTCGGAAGCAGCAGGATCTTCAGCTCACGCTCCAGCTCTTCGATACGCTTCTTCGCATCGCTCAGCTCTTCCTTGAGCATCTCCCGCATTTCTTCGTCGGACTCTTCCTCCAGCATTGTAAGGCTGTCTTCCACAGTCTGCTTACAGTTCTTGTATTCCTTGTACGTATCGACCAGCGGCTGCAGACTTCCCTGTTCCTTCATGAGCTTCTGGAAACGTGACTGATCCGCAATAATGGAAGGATCATTCAGCATATTCAGCAGTTCCTCAAAACGTACCAGCAAATCCTCTAATCTGTCAAACATGTTTACCTCCCTCGGCGCAGCAACTGCGCCATCTATCTCAGTTTCCTGCGATTCCGACAGTCGTTCCGGAATCTTCTCTGTCATCTGTTATCTATTTTGCTGTTATCTGTTTTCGTGTTATCTGTTTTTTATCGTTCTTCTGTCATCTTTCTGCCGCGCACTTTTTTCCGAGCTGCCCAATGACCACACGATCATTACCGGCCAGATCACAGATCACTTCTGTTCCGGAAAATCCGGCTTTCTGCATCAGTTCCCGTACCTCCGGCCCCTGATCATAACCAATCTCGAACAGCATCCATCCGCCCTCATTCAGATGTGCTCTGCCCTCATCTATGATTCTGCGGTAAAAATACAATCCATCCTCTTTTCCGTCCAGTGCCTGAAACGGCTCATGAAGGCGAACCTCCTCCGACAGTTCCGCTATCACATCGGTGCGGATGTAAGGCGGGTTGGATACGATCATATCATAAGTTCCGCCGATCTGCGAAAACAGATCACTGTGAATCCAGTTCACCGCTGCATCCAGCCGTGCTCCGTTCTCACGGGCGACTGCAAGTGCGTCCTCCGACAGATCCGATGCATCCACGGTAAGTTCGATACCGTGACATCCGTTCCCAACAGCTGACCCCAGCTTCGCCAGACTGATTGCAATGCACCCTGATCCTGTACACAGATCCAGTACATGCATACCCGGACGCAGCCGTTTCAATGCCTCTTCAACCAGAGTTTCTGTATCCTGCCGCGGAATCAGGACATGCTCATTCACGCAAAACGACAGTCCCATAAATTCCTGTTCTCCTGTCAGATGCTGCAATGGAATATGTCTTCCTCTTTTCTGCAGCAGTCCGGCATAACGATCCAGGTCTTCTCCATCCACAGGCCTTCGGCGCTCCGCCAGAAACATCGCACGGGTAATCCCGGTCACGAACTCAAACAGAAGCCATGCATCCGTATGTGCATCCTCAATACCGCATTTCTGAAGGTATGACGCCGCACACTGCACTGCCTCGTGCATGCTGCAGCTTTCAGCTGAAAATTCAGGCCGTTCCGGAGCAGTCTGTCCCTGCTTTGTTTCTGTGCCACGCATTTGCTCCACCTCTGTCATTCTATCCCGGATACCGTTTCCCTGAGCTGCATGCTATGCTTCTGCTTCTTCATTTCCATCGTTTTTTCCGCTCAGCTCATAATTGGTTCCGAACTGCTCATTCTCGAATTTCTTCCAGTCAAACACTGCCTCGACGGATGCGATCGCCACCTCGATCATGGAATCATCCGGCTCCTTGGTCGTCATGTGCTGCATGATCATTCCCGGCTTGCTCAGCGCATTGACAAGCTTGTTGTCATACTTGCCTGCCAGGCGGATAAACTCATACGATACACCTGCGATCACCGGCAGAAGTGCCAGTCTCAATACAATACGCCAGAATGCTGTATTAACGTGAATCAGTCTGAACAGCGGAATACTGAACACCATAATAAACACAATGCTGACGAACATAACAATGAACAGAAAGCTCGTTCCGCAGCGTTTATGCTCTCTGGAACTGCTTCTGACATTCTCCACAGTCAGTTCCAGTCCGTTCTCAATACAGTTGATGCATTTGTGCTCCGCACCGTGATACATGAATGTACGCTGGATATCCTTCATACGGGATACCAGTGCCAGATATCCGGTAAAGATCAGCAGTTTCACAATACCCTCTGCGATCAGGATCAGCATTTCTGATGAAATGATCTTTCTGAGTCCGCGTGAAATAAAATACGGAAGCATCATGAACAGGATAACAGAAAAAGCAAGAGAAAAGATCACTGTGGCCGTCATAAGCCAGTCATCGTCTTTCTTTCCGTCTTTTCCTTCTCTGTTTTCTTTTGCCGATGCTGCCAGCTCGGCTGCCTCTTTGGCCAGCTTCTCCTCGCACTTTGCAAGCACCTGCTCAGCCTCATCATTTTTGCCCTGATTCCTCAGCTTCTGTGCCTTTGCCTCCGCTTTCTTACGTGCTTTGCCCTCGCGCTCGGCACGCTCTTCCTCTGTCTCCTCTGCAAACAGGGAGGCGGAATACATCAGCGACTTCATACCGAGTATCATGGAATCAAAGAAATTGATGACTCCACGGATAATCGGCAGCTTCGCTGCTTTCCTGCTCTGAATACGGCTGCTGCTGCAGTTCTGGACATCTACTACAATTTCATTGTCAGGCGTACGTACGGCCACAGCATATTTGCCGCCGTTTCGCATCATAACGCCTTCGATCACCGCCTGACCGCCTATTCCGGATGGTTTCATACCTGTTCCCTTCTCCCACACGTTGAATTTCTGATTATTTAAAAACAGGATGAGATTTTACAATCTCATCCTTATCTTTTCTCACACTATTTAGACTCGATACCGTACTTCTTGTTGAATCTTTCGATACGTCCGCGTGCTGCTGTAGCTTTCTGCTGGCCTGTGTAGAATGAATGGCACTTGGAGCAGATTTCTACGTGAATTTCTTTCTTTGTTGAACCTGTTACGAATGTGTTTCCACAGTTGCAGGTAACGGTTGCCTGATGGTATTCCGGATGGATTCCTTCTCTCATGATTTTCACCTCTTCTTCTTATTCTGTGAACTGCTATTCCGGCACGATTGCCGGAATGATTTCTGGTCAATGCTGCTCAGTGTTACCGCAGCAAGTTTTCCCAGACTATCCCTGCAAGTCCCTGCAGTTCTGCCTGTTTAAGACAACATTTGAATGATATCACAGTTCGCGACAAAATGCAACTGTTTTACACGAATTACGCAAACTTTTCCGCCGGATATTCATACGGATCAGATGAATTTCTGCCGTCTTACCCGCTGTACCAGCTCCCGGTTGTCCTTTGTATGAACAAACATGTTCAGAATATTCTCAACGGCCTCGTCCGACTTCATGCCATTAAGAGCACGGCGCATAATGTAGACTGCCTCCTGTTCCTCACGGTCAAGCAGCAGATCTTCGCGGCGTGTACCGGACTTTGGAATGTCAATAGCCGGGAAAACACGCTTCTCGGAAAGCTTCCGGTCAAGCACCAGCTCCATGTTGCCGGTTCCCTTGAATTCCTCGTAGACTACATCATCCATCTTGCTTCCCGTATCCACGAGTGCGGTCGCCAGAATCGTAAGGCTTCCTCCCTCACGCATATTTCGAGCCGCGCCAAAGAAACGCTTCGGCATATGCAGCGCCGCCGGATCGAGACCTCCGGACAGTGTACGGCCGCTTGGCGGAACAGTAAGGTTGTATGCCCTGGCCAGACGCGTAATGCTGTCGAGCAGAATCGTCACATTCTCATTCTGCTCCACAAGACGCTTTGCACGCTCGATGACCATCTCGGATACGCGTTTGTGATGTTCCGGAAGCTCATCAAATGTAGAATAGATCACTTCCACATTTTCCCCCTGGATCGCCTCTTTGATATCAGTGACCTCCTCCGGGCGCTCATCGATCAGAAGAATCAGAAGTTTCATATTCGGATCGTTCTCCAGGATAGAATGCGCCACATCCTTCAGAAGAGTTGTCTTACCTGCCTTTGGCGGGGAGACGATCATACCTCGCTGTCCTTTGCCGATCGGAGAGAACAGATCCACAATACGCATCGCCACCGCTCTCGAACCGCGCTCCATACGCATGCGCTCATTCGGGAAGATCGGCGTCATATCCTCAAAATTGTATCGGCCGGCCACTTCAGACGGACTCTTTCCGTTGATCGTTTTCAGATACAGCAGCGCACTGAATTTCTCTGTCTGTGTCTTGATCCTTGTATTTCCGGAAATGATATCTCCGGTCTTCAGACCGAATCTGCGTATCTGTGACGGTGATACATACACATCATTCTCGCCCGGAAGATAATTGTCGCTGCGAATAAAGCCGAATCCATCCGGTATCACTTCCAGAATACCGGTCGCTGTCAGTCCGCTGTCCAGCTGAGAGAGATCTGCCGACGGCATGTCCTCCGTTCCGTTCATTCCCGTCTGGCGTTCTGTCCGCATCGGCGCGGTTCCGTTCATCCCCGTCTGACGTTCTGTCCGCATCGGTGCTGCCCCGCTCATTCCCGTCTGACGCTCCGGCCGCATCGGCGCGGCTCCGTTCATCCCCGCCTGACGCTCTGGCCGCATCGGTGCGGCCCCGTTCATTCCCGTCTGACGTTCCGGCCGCATCGGCGCGGCTCCGTTCATCCCCGTCTGACGTTCCGGCCGCATCGGCGCAGCTCCATTCATCCCCGTCTGACGCTCTGGCCGCATCGGCGCGGCTCCGTTCATCCCCGTCTGACGTTCCGGCCGCATCGGCGCGGCTCCGCTCATCCTCTGCTGACGATCTCCGCGCCCGGATGTCCTTGACATATACTGACGCTCTGTTCTCGCCGGCGCTTCCACAGCTCCCAACGAAAAATCAGCCTGTCCGTCTCCGGTCTCATATCCCTGTACGGCATCATTGTTCCTCATCTGCATCATATCTGCCGCTGACACTGCCGTCTCTGCCGCTACCCTGGCAGTCTGTACTGCATCCGGTTCCGCTGCCTCCGTCACTGTCCTTACAGCCTGTACCACATCAGGTTCTGTTGTCTCTGTCACTGCACTGACAAACTGTACCGCATCCGGTTCTGTTTCCTGCAAGACAGTATCCGGTGCCTTGTTTTGTTCCTCCATATCCTGAACCAGCATCTTTTCAATGAGTTCCCCTTTTTTCATTGCGGATATTCCCTTCATTCCTCTTGCCTTTGCCAGATCTTTCAGCACAGCCAGAGACAGGGATTCATACTTCTCTCTCATATACACCTCTTCATTTCATTGTATTTCCTTATTTATCCGAAATACTATTTATCTGGAAAATTGTCTGAACCGACAGAAATCATTGCAAATAATCCATTTAACTTACATTAGAAATCATAATCTGAAGCCAATATATCACAGAATTTTTCAAAAGAAAAGAAGAATTTTATCTGACCGGATATCCGGAGGATGCTGAACTACGCCAGCATCCCGCCGATCATCCCGCCCGCCGCACACATCACGAATGCGATCAGACTTTGTGAAAGCCCTGCCTGAAATGCATGCTCACTCATACCGGACACTGCACATAAAACTGCAAAATACAGCACACCGGTCAGCATTCCCCACAGGAATTTCTTTTGCCCGGCCTTCCTTCCGCAGTACCAGCCTCCGCCGAAACAGGACAGCACATATACCACGAGAATACCGGTTTCCGTTGTACTCATATCCGGCTGCAGTTTAAGCAGAATCAGTGCAAGCACCATGAGCAGCACAACAGTCAGTCCGTATGCCAGCACAAGACCCCGAAGAAGTCCCCCTGCTGTTTTCTGGCCGCCTCTGAACCGTTCCACTACACATCCCCCCTTTCTTCTATATATATGTCACACTGCAGAGTTTATGACATCTTCCTCTTTATTACAGATCCATGTAACTTTCATATAGCTGACTGTGAAAATCACGGGCATACGCTTCTGCTTCCATATATGCTTGCCCTGCGCAGTTTATACATTCTTAATCTCTTCCCGTGAACTTTACATTGCATTTTGCAGTATTTTATTGTATGATTTTCATTAACTGTTTCACTGGTTTTATTTTTAAAGGAGATGATTTTTTGGCTTCAGATGACGCCATACAGCTACTGGCGCTATTGATCCTCGTTGTACTTTCCGCATTTTTCTCTTCCGCAGAGACTTCCCTGACCACGGTGAACAAGATCCGGCTTCAGGCTCTTGCTGATGAAGGAGACAAGCGGGCACAGACCGCACTGAAGGTATCGGCGAATTCTTCCAAGATGCTCAGTGCCATTCTGATCGGCAACAATCTTGTAAACAACTTTTCAGCTTCTCTGGCTACCGCTCTGGCGATCCGCCTGTTCGGCAGCGGCTCCGTCGGTATTGTGACCGGTGTACTCACGCTTCTGATCCTCGTTTTCGGTGAAATCACTCCGAAGACTCTGGCTACCGTGAATGCAGAGAAAATGGCACTTGGCTATGCTTCTGTTATTATGGTGCTGATGAAGATCATGACTCCTGTCATTTTTATCATCAATTCCATGTGCCGCCTTCTTCTGAAACTGCTGCATGTTAACACAGACAGTTCTCTGAACACCATGACAGAGATGGAGCTTCGTACGATTGTTGATGTCAGTCACAAAGAGGGAGTCATTGAAAAAGAGGAACGCCAGATGATCTACAACGTAGTAGATTTCGGTGATTCTCAGGCAAAAGATGTCATGGTTCCGCGCGCGGACATGGTAGTGATCAGCGAGACCGCATCGTATGCTGAAATAAAAGAGGTATTTCGTGAACAGAAATATACACGTCTCCCGGTTTATCAGGACGACCGCGCAAATATCACCGGTATCCTGAACATCAAGGATTTCTTCTTCTGCAATGATACAAAGGATTTCAAGGTTACGGATATCATGTATAAACCGTACTTTACTTACGAGTACAAGAAGACATCGGAACTCCTGATGGAGATGCAGAAGAATTCTGTCAGCATTTCGATCGTCCTGGATGAATACGGTGCTTCTGTCGGCATGGTCTCTCTGGAAGATCTGCTCGAAGAGATCGTCGGTGAGATCCGTGATGAATATGATGAGGATGAGAAGGATCTGATTCAGAAGATTTCAGACCGCGAATACCTGATCGAGGGTTCTGTCAAACTGGATGATATCAATGATGCACTCGAGCTCTCACTCTCTTCCGATGATTATGATTCTGTCGGAGGCCTGATCATTGAAATGCTCGACCATCTGCCCACCGAACGGGAATCTGTTACAACGGCTGACGGTATACGGCTGGTCGTAAAGAAGATGGATAAGAACAGAATCGAAACGGTTCATCTGACACTTCCGGAAACGGCAGATACAGAAGAAGCCTGAACATAAAAACAGTAAACGCAGAAGCAATAAACATAGAACAGTAAATACAGAAACAGTAAATACAGAAGCAATAAACATAGAAGCAGTAAATACAGAAACAGTAAGCTGAAAACAGCAGATACCAAAACAGCAGGTATAAAACAACACGTATAGAGAATTGCGTAAAGAAAAAGCTGCACGTCCCATTACAGGCCGTGCAGCTTTTTTTCTGTACCCGTATTTCATTCGTACAGGAATTCCGGGACATATTTTAAACTCTGTCTATTTTTATTCTGTTTGTTTTTATTCTTCCGTTTCCCCGGCTGTCCGCAACCCTATTTTATCCACGTATTTTTCGAGAACAGAATCAGCATCGGGAACAGCTCCAGTCTGCCGACTAGCATATCAAAAGTCAGCACGATCTTGGAAAAATCCGAAAACATGGAAAAATTCTTTGTCGGACCGACCATGGAAAGACCGGGACCGATGTTGTTCATAGCCGCAGCCACTGCTGTAAAATTCGTTGTAAAGTCAAAATTGTCTATTGAGATCAGCAGCAGCGACACTGCAAAGATCATAATATACGATGCCATGAACACATTGACGGAACGGAGGACAGAATGTTCCACTACTCGTCCGTCCATTTTCAGCTTCTTGACATTATGCGGATGTACAATGACATCCAGTTCTTTCAGAATGGATTTGAACAGAATCAGTACACGCGACACTTTGATTCCGCCGCCGGTACTTCCCGCACATGCTCCGATAAACATCAGCAGTACCAGTATCGTCTTGGAAAAAGAGGGCCACAGATCAAAATCTGTTGTCATGAAACCGGTGGTCGTGATAATGGTTCCCACCTGGAATGCCGCATGATGGAATGCTTCAAATACACTTGAAAACATGCCTGATATATTGATCGTGATCAGAACAATGGATGCCAGAATGATTCCAAAGTATGCCCTGACTTCCAGTGACTGCAATGCTGCTTTCCATTTCCGCTTCAGCAGCAGATAATAGACATTGAAATTGACTCCGAACAGGATCATAAATACAGTCACAACAGCCTGCAGATACATGGAATATCCTGCCATGCTGTCATTCTTGATACCAAATCCTCCGGTACCTGCCGTACCGAACATCGTCGTCAGTGAGGCAAACAACGACATTCCGCCAACCAGCAGAAATACAAGCTGTGCAAGACTGAGCGCAAAATACATACTGTACAGAATGGTTGCCGTATGTTTCACCTTCGGTACAAGCTTTCCTACCGAAGGCCCCGGACTTTCCGCTTTCATCAGGTACATATTGTTGCCGCCCGCCAGGGGAAGGATCGCCATCACAAATACCAGCACACCCATTCCGCCGATCCAGTGTGTAAAGCTGCGCCAGAAGATCAGACATTTCGGCAGAGCTTCCACATCCGTCAGGATACTGGAACCGGTCGTTGTAAAGCCCGATACTACTTCGAAAAGCGCATCAATGTAGGACGGGATCGCGCCTGAAATCACAAACGGCAGTGCGCCGAACACACTGAGTGCGATCCAGCACAGTGCTACCGCCACGAATCCTTCTCTCGCATACATTGTCTTGTTTTCCAGTTTTTTTCTTGTCAGCAGACTGCCGGCTATAAGGCATAATCCCATGGCAATCATCAGCGAACTGGCCTCCCGTTCGCGGTAGATCAGAGCCGTCAGAAAAGCCGGTGCCATGAAAATCGCCTCAAAATTCAGTACCCAGCCCACTATGTATCTAATTATCTTGTAGTTCATATCCGTACCCTATCTTGCCAGAATATCTTCAATATCATTCAGGCCTTTATGCTGTGTGACAATGATTACATTGTCACCGATCTGCATCTCATCGGAACCGCGCGGGATAATCACATTGCCGCTCCGGCTGATACACGCCACCAGGATTCCCTTTTTGATACGCAGCGTCTGGAGCGGAATATCGGTCACACGGGATTTCTGACGGATCACAAATTCCAGCGCTTCCGCCTTGTTGCTGATGATCTTGTGAAGCGTCTCCACGTTGCTTCCCAGTGAGTTCTTCATGGACCGCACATAACGGATGATGTGCTCCGACGTGATATCCTTCGGATGAATCACCGTATCGAGATCCAGCTCACGGATCACCTCATCAAAAGCGATCCTGTTGATTTTTGTGATCACCTTCATTTTACCGACTTTTTTTGCATAGAGGGAAAGCAGGATATTCTCCTCATCAATATTGGTCAGTGCCGCAAAGCTTTCGCTGCGTCCCAGTCCTTCCTCCAGAAGCAGATCCTTGTCCGTACCGTCACCGTATACAACAGTGGCTTTAGGAAGCAGTTCACAGAGCTGCTCACACCGCTTCATGTCCTTCTCCACGATCTTGACACGAATACCTGCCGCCAGAAGCATCTTCGCAAGGTAAAATGCAATGGAACCTCCTCCGACGATTATGATATTCTTAACCTGGTTCGATACGATTCCTGCACGGCTGAAGAAGTCATTCGCATCCCTGGTCGATCCCACGATCGAAACGAGATCCCGCGCCTGCAGAACCGTATTACCATCCGGAATGATCAGTTCCTCTCCGCGTTCCACTGCACAGATCAGGACGTCCGTCCGCACCTTGGAAGAAAGTTCTGAAATCCGGAGATTATCCAGGACTGAATTTTCCGGCACGCGGAACTTCAGCAGCTCAACGCGGCTCTTCACAAAAGAATCAACATCGATCGCAGACGGGAATTTGAGGATCCTGGAAATCTCACCTGCTGCCGCCAGCTCCGGATTGATGACCATCGCAAGTCCAAGTTCTTCCTTGATAAAACCGATCTCAGCACTGTATTCCGGATTGCGGACACGCGCGATCGTCTGGCAGTTACCTGCTTTTCTCGCAATAAGGCAGCACAGCAGATTCAGCTCATCGGAGTTCGTCACCGCAATCATCAGATCTGCATTTTCGATGTTTGCTTCCATCAGAGTGGAATAGCTGGCGCCATTTCCTACTACTCCCATCAGATCAAACTGACTGGCAAACTCCTGCACAAGCTCCTCGCGGGTATCGACGACAGTAATGTCATTATCCTCTTTGCTCAGCTCGCCTGCCAGAGTCTGACCCACTTTGCCAAGACCAACAATTATTATCTTCATAATGTGTTTTTCCTCTTTAAAAATATTCCTTTGCAAGCTTTTCAAATTCCGGAAGGGAATTCTGAATTGTCTCGTAGGACACACAGTAGGCAAGTCTTACGTATCCCGGACATGCAAATGAGCTGCCCGGAACCAGCAGAATATGATATTTCTTCGCAGCTTCCACGAACTGCTTTTCATCCTCTACCGGAGATTTCAGCCACAGATAGAATGCACCCTCAGGCTTTACACATGTGAAGCCGAAACCGGTCAGTCCTTCATACAGTGCTTTTCTGTTCCGGTCATAGTATGCCAGATCCACTTCTGCATCCACACATTTTGCCACTGCCAGCTGAATCAGAGACGGCGCATTGACACTTCCGCTGATACGGTTCGCAATCGTCGCTGCTGCGATCGTTGTCTCACTGTCCTCCACCTCATCCGGTATGATCACATAGCCGATTCGCTCACCCGGCAGAGAGAGTGACTTGCTGTAGGAATATGCCACAATTGTATTGGCATAATATTTTGTCATGAACGGTACTTTCACTCCGTCAAATGCCAGCTCACGGTACGGCTCGTCGGAGAGCAGGTAAATCGCATGGCCGTATTCTTTCTGTTTTGCCTCCAGGATAGCCGCCAGCTGCTGAATCGTCTCCTCCGAGAAAACCACACCGGTAGGATTATGCGGATTGTTGATAATGACAGCTTTTGTCTTTGCAGTCAGCTTCGCCGCAAAATCTTCAAGATTCAGCTGGAATGTCTCCGTATTCGGGTCCACCTGTACGAGCACTCCGTCATAATTGCGGATATATGCACCATATTCCAGAAAGTACGGTGCAAACACAATGACCTCATCGCCCGGATCCAGCAGCGTCTTGAGACAGATGTTCAGACCGCTTGCCGCTCCGACTGTCATGATCAGATTCTCTGCCCGGAAAGATGTACCGAACCGGCTGTTCAGATTGTCTGCAATCGCCTGCCGCACATGTGGAAATCCTGCGTTGCTCATGTATCCGTGCACTACTACCGGATCCTCTTCTTCCAGAATATTGATGATGGCATCCTTGATGCCGGCCGGTGCCGGAACATTCGGATTACCGAGGCTGAAATCATAAACGTGATCTGCTCCGTAAATCGCAGCCATCCGCTTGCCCTCTTCGAACATGGCACGGATCGCTGAATTATTTTTCAGGAACGGTTTCATTTTTTCTGCTATCATAACGTAATTCGCCCTCTTTTCTCTTTGATGTCAGATACAGTCTGCTCATCCCCTGCCGCTGCATGATGCGGCAGAACTTCTGCTGTCCTGTTCTATTTGCACAGCTCGGCAACAACCTGATTGATGACTTTGCCGTCAGCCTTGCCCTTCAGTTCACCCATAACAGCCTTCATGATCTGGCCCTTGTTCTTTGTTGCGAGCAGCTCTGCAAATTTCTCCTGAAGATATGCAGATACCTCTTCTGCAGACATCAGCTGCGGTGCATACTCGGAAATCACATTGTAACGGAACTGATACTCTTCTTTCAGGTCGGTACGTGATTCCGGACAGGTGTCGATCTGCTCTTTGACAGTCTTCAGCTCCTTCAGAATGACGCGGTCTACCATCTCTGTCGGAATGTCGTCTCTGCAGCCCTCATCGATCGCAGCCTTCTTTACTGCGGAGATCAGAGAGGAGATTGCCTCTTTTCGCGGCTTGTCCTTTGCCTTCATTGCTGCTACCATATCTTTTCTCAGTAATTCGATATCCATAATTCTTTCCTCCTATTAGCTGTGCTATCTATTATATCAACTTTTGCTGTGATAACCTTATGTCTGCCCTTTCTCATACACGTGTTCAGCTGCCCTGTCTACGATACCTGCTGCAATGCCTGCCGGTGGATCTCCTCCGTGGCGTACGCAAGCTTGGTCACCGCATTGCGCTTCGACAGATAACACCGGAAACATCCGCCCGAAGCCGGCAGGTCAATGCAGTCCCCCGTTCCCTGCGGATTATGCTGTATCTCAATGCGTTCCAGCACCCTCGCACTGCGCAGCAGTGTATAATCTTCTCCATAATACCGGCACTCCAGACGTGTTCCGTCCGGCGTCTGGATCAGGCTGCCGCTTCCCTGACGCACAAACGCACCGGTATCCGCCATCGTCTCCACACGCACTGTATCCTCGAACCGGTATGTGCCTTTCCTGATTTCTTCTCTGACGCTCTCCCGTTCCCAGTTCTGCCATTCTGCCGTACTGCAGAACTCACTCTTTCCCTTCCTTGCACGGACTCTTCCGTGATGTCCGAGGATCCAGTATTTCCCACAGGCACCGCACCATATGCTGTCCCCCGAGGAATTGATCTGTGATTCTATCTGACATGCCGGACACTTGTAAAGCTGTGTGCGCATATCGCCGTTCACAGTCTGCAGTTTCGCATATTTTCTTTTTTTCGCACCGGACCAGCAGTAAAGATAACGGCATATTTTTACGCTGATTCTGAATATGCCTGCCAGCCCTGTAGACACAAAATATCTGCCCGAACCTCTTTTTTTATCAGAAACATTCTCTGCCATGTATGTCTCCTTCAATTCCGGATGCTTATCCGGATATGGAAAACAGGTGCAGACACGTATACTCATGCTGCACCTGTATTTACTCATCTCATCGTTCCCGTACTGACCTGCTCTTCACTCATCAGGTGAGGAAATCCTTCAGTCTCTTGCTTCTTGACGGATGACGAAGTTTTCGCAGAGCTTTCGCCTCGATCTGACGGATACGCTCACGCGTTACATTGAACTCCTTGCCGACTTCCTCAAGAGTTCTGGCTCTTCCGTCCTCCAGTCCGAAACGCAGGCGCACCACCTGACGCTCGCGGTCTGTCAGAGACTCAAGAGCTGTGGCAAGCTCCTCACGCAGCATGGAGAATGCTGCAGAATCTGCCGGTGAAAGTGCTGTATCATCCTCGATGAAATCGCCCAGATGCGAATCGTCCTCTTCACCGATCGGTGTATCGAGAGACACCGGATCACGTGAGATCTTCAGCACCTCACGCACGCGGCTGACCGGAACACCCAGACGCTCTGCCACTTCCTCCGGAGTAGGCTCACGGCCAAGCTCCTGGAGAAGTGTTCTTGTCATACGCAGTGTCTTGTTGATCGTCTCAACCATATGTACCGGAACACGGATGGTTCTTCCCGTATCCGCGATACCTCTCGTAATCGCCTGGCGGATCCACCAGGTAGCATACGTACTGAACTTATAGCCTTTGGAATAGTCGAACTTGTCAACTGCCTTCATCAGACCCATATTTCCTTCCTGGATCAGATCCAGGAACGGCATGCCTCTGCCGACGTACTTCTTGGCAATACTTACCACGAGACGGAGGTTCGCTTCGGTCAGCTTCTTTTTGGCTTCTTCATCGCCTGCTTCTACTCTTTTGGCCAGCTCAACCTCTTCCTCGCCTGACAGCAGCGGGACATTTCCGATCTCTTTCAGATACATGCGGACCGGATCTTCTGTACTGACACCCTCCAGCACATCCACATCACTGATCAGCTCGATTTCCTCATGCTCAGACAGTAAAATGTCCTCCTCGGATTCCAGAAGCATATCATCTGAAACGTCGTCCGGTGATTTTCCCTGAAGGATATCGACATGATTCTTTTCAAGGTATTCGAGAATCATATCCATCTTGTCCTCGGTCAGTTCAATTCCGGCAAAAGCATTCAGAATTTCATCGTATTCCAGCGTATTCTTTTTTGTCTTTGCCAGTGCTTTCAGGCTTTCCAGAGTCTTTAAAAACTGCTCCTGTACTTCATTCATAAATACTCTCTCCTCACTACTTTCGTTCCCTTTAACATAACATTTTTGTCATTCGCTGTCAACGTCTGTACAAAAATTGTCAAAAGAATCCAGTGTCTGTCACTTCTGCTCGAGCATTGGTGTCGGTGTGCTTCTCAGCGATATCACCGGTCCGCCCGTGTGCTCAATGTATTCTCTTGTGATCCGTACACTTCCGATATTGTCGTCCTTCGGAATCTCGTACATGATATCCAGCATGAACTCCTCAATGATCGCACGCAGTGCACGTGCGCCGGTCTTCTTCTCCAGCGCCTGCTCCGCAATGGCTTCCAGTGCCCCGTCATCCATCTCCAGCTGCACTTCATCCAGCGCAAGCAGCTTCTGATACTGACGGATGATCGCGTTGCGCGGCTCCTTCAGGATCCGCACGAGCATTTCCTTAGTCAGTGCCTGTAATGAAAAGATGATCGGGAGTCTGCCGATAAATTCCGGTATCATACCGAAATTACGCAGATCATCTACTGTCACGCGCGACAGCAGATTCGGATCATTGTCATACTTATCCTTGAGGTCTGAACAGAATCCAATGGATGCCTGCCTGTTCAAACGCTCCTTGATGATCTCCTCCAGACCCGGAAATGCTCCGCCGCAGATGAAAAGAATATTCTTTGTATTGACCGTCGTCATGGGAACCATGGCATTTTTGCTGGCCGCACCGACCGGCACTTCCACCTCACTGCCCTCCAGCAGCTTCAGCATCCCCTGCTGAACCGCCTCGCCGCTGACATCTCTCTGGTTCGCATTCTTTTTCTTGGCAATCTTGTCAATCTCGTCGATGAACACGATGCCCTGCTCCGCACGATCCACATCATTGTCCGCTGCAGCGAGCAGCCGTGAGATCACGCTCTCAATATCGTCACCGATATAGCCGGCCTCCGTCAGGGAAGTGGCATCTGCAATGGCCAGCGGCACATCCAGCAGCCTTGCCAGCGTCTTCACCAGGTAAGTCTTGCCGCATCCTGTCGGTCCGAGCATCAGCATATTTGATTTCTCGATCTCGATGTCATCTGTCGTACCGGTGGCAATCCGTTTGTAATGATTGTATACGGCCACAGAAATGACCTTCTTTGCATGCTCCTGTCCGACCACATATTCGTCCAGACTTGCCTTGATCTTATGCGGAGCCGGAATCGACTTGATATCAAGCTTCTTCTCCGGCTGGTTCTCCTTCGGTTTCTTTTTCTTTACCTGCTGCTGGTACGGCATGCCCATTCCGAAGCCGCCGAACAGATCCCCGAGATTGATCATACTGATATTCGGAGTCCCTGAGGATTTCTTATCATCCGTTTCATCCTGAGTCGGTGCTGTCATATTCAGCAGGTCCGCGTAGGACAGTCCCGAAGCTTCCATGGAATCGAATGCCTTCTGCATACAGTCCTGACAGATACAGATATGATTCGGCATTTCGACCATTTTTCCGGTCACGCTTTCCGGCCGCCTGCAGAGGATGCAGAAACGTTCCACGTCATTCTCCTCATGCAGCTCATCCTGCAATTTATCTTTATTATTTTCTTCCATTTTGCCTCCTGTTCATATATGGCTCGACTATACACTCGCCCGCAGATGCATCTGTACATGCTGACATGACACTGCATCCGTATGTCCCGCTGTGTTATTCCACCGTTACAGACTTTGCCAGATTTCTCGGCTTATCCACATCGCAGCCCTTGCCCAGTGCCACATAATATCCGAACAGCTGCAGCGGTATTACAGCAAGTGAGTTGGTGAAATATTTGTTCGTCTCCGGAATATAGATCACGTAATCAGCAGCCTTCTCCACCTCTGTATTTCCCACATTCGTCACAGCCAGCAGGAATGCACCTCTGGTCTTTACCTCGACCATATTGCTGATCATCTTTTTATAAAGCTCTTTCTGCGTCAGCACTGCTGCCACCAGTGTGCCTTCCTCGATCAGAGAAATGGTTCCGTGCTTCAGCTCACCGGCCGCATATGCCTCGGAATGAATATAGGAAATCTCTTTCAGCTTCAGGGAACCTTCCAGTGAGATCGCGTAATCGATTCCTCTGCCGATGAAGAATACATCCTTGGCCGCTATGTACCGGTTCGCGAATCGCTGCAGCTTCTCCTTGTGTCCAAGCAGCATCTCGATATGCTGCGGCAGTCTGCGCAGCTCAACGATCATGTCATCGACTTCCTGCTGTGTTACGGTTCCGCGTGCCTGCGCAAACCGGATCGCCAGCAGATACTCTGCGATCAGCTGTGTGCTGTATGCTTTCGTCGTGGCAACAGAAATCTCAGGACCGGCCCATGTATACATGACATTGTCTGCTTCTCTGGCAATAGAACTTCCCACCACATTCACGATACCGAGTACTCTTACCCCGCGCTTCTTTGCCTCGCGCAGCGCCGCCAGCGTATCAGCCGTCTCACCGGACTGGCTGACCACGATCACCAGCGTATGCTCATCAAGAATCGGATTTCGGTAACGGAATTCGCTGGCCAGATCCACTTCCACCGGGATCCGCGCCAGTCCTTCAAACACATATTTTGCAGACACACCCGTGTGATATGCAGAACCGCAGGCCACAATGAAGATCTTGCTGATCGCACGGATCTCTTCGTCCGTCATCCCCAGCTCCTCAATCTCGATCCTGCCGTCCTTGATTCTCGGATTCAGCGTATCCTGCACCGCTTTCGGCTGCTCATAAATTTCCTTCAGCATAAAATGCTCATATCCGGCCTTCTCCGCAGCGGAGACATCCCACTGGATCGTCACACATTCTTTCTGAATTTCCTCACCGTCAATATTATAGAATCTGAGATCGCCCTCCTCCATACAGACAACCTCTTCATTCTGAATGAAGTAAACATCTCTCGTATATTTCAGAATAGCCGGTACATCCGATGCAATCAGACATCCGTCCTTTGCACTTCCCGCGATCAGCGGACTGTCCTTACGTACTGCATACAGTCTGCCCGGCTGGTCCCGGAAAATAATGCCGAATGCATAGGAACCCTCCACGCGATGCATCATGCGTGTGATCGCCTCAAGCGGATCACCCTTGTAATAATAGTCAAGCAGATGAGCCACAACCTCCGTATCCGTCTCGGACACAAAAGAATAGCCTTTCTCGATCAGCATCTTTTTCAGCTTCAGATAGTTTTCAATAATTCCATTGTGCACAACAGCGATCGTCTCGGCTTCATTGAAATGCGGATGCGCATTTTTGTCGGACGGAATTCCGTGCGTTGCCCACCTTGTATGACCGATTCCGCACGTACCCGGCAGTTTGCTGCCGCCATGCGTCATCTCACTGAGCACCTTCAGTCTGCCGCGTGCCTTTGCGATCTGTATCTTCTCGCCATCAGATACTGCCAGACCTGCGGAATCATATCCGCGGTACTCCAGCTTGTCGAGTCCGTCCAGCAGAATTGGTGCTGCCTGTTCTTTTCCGATATAACCTACAATTCCACACATAAGCTACCTCCAGTATTCCTGATTCATTGTGCAGGCCCGTATCACCCGGGCCGGAAGTTTCCTGTAACTTTTGCCCAGCCGGTATCCGGCAAATTTGCAGCCGCTCTGCCATACCAGTACCGGTATCAGCCATGGTCTGCGGATCCGCAGCAGATAGGAAGCAGTCTGCTTCACCATCCGGATCCCCTCGCTCTCCGAGCGTACACCTCCGAATATCTCCGGATGCTCCGCCTGGGAGACACCGAGATCGAAATTGCGGTGGAACTGCTGCCGTCCGCTGTAATTGTGTGAATGGATCACACGGGCATCGGCACAGTAAGCGACCGCCTTTCCGTTCTGAATCAGCTTCCCCGCAAAAATCATGTCTTCATTAAATATAGTATGCCGTTCGAAGCCGCCCAGCTCCTCATATGCACTTCTGCGGTACATTGCACATACATTGGAGCAGAAAAAAGTCTTAATGCCGAGCTCCGGCAGATCCTCCGCCGTCTTGACCCGGCTCATCTCCCCGTAATTGAAGCGGCGGGTATACTGCTCCAGAATGCTGCAGTCCTCTGCCGGGAGCTGTCTTGCGTACGCGGCGCAGACACGCTCATTCGCAAACGGACGATACAGCGCCTCGATCAGATGCTCATCGGCCGGAACAGCATCCTGTGTCAGAAACAGCAGAAACGCGCCCCGCAGCATCATTGCTGCCATATGCCGCGTTCCGCCATGGTCAAATTCTTCTTTTTTAATATGGATGACTTCTGTGCGGTCAATTCCTTCCAGACACTGTTCATCGAACAGCTCCTTCCCGGTATTCACCAGAAGAATCCTGGACGGCTTCAGTGTCTGACACATCAGCATCTTCAGCAGCCGCCGAAGCTCCGTTCCCGGCCTGTAGACCGGGATGATCACTTCTATCTGTAAATTATTCATATTGTCAATCGAATTCCTGTTTCTTTAATTGTATTTGAACGTTATTGTACTTGAATGTTATTGTACTTGAAGTTATTGTACCGGAACGTTATTGCATTTGAGCGTTTACTGAATTCCCGTGTCATTGATGATCTTGTAGCTGATCTCCTGCACGGTTTCGGACGGTGTATAATTCGTCTCTCCGAACAGGTATTCATGCAGCTGCGTAACATTTGCGGAAAGATTCTGCGGAACCACGCAGTCTCCTGCGGAAATGTTGGCCGCCTGACTCGTAAACGGGAATCCCGTTGTATCTGCAATACTGTATTTTGTGATTCCAAGTGCCAGACTGAGAATTTCCGTATTGCTCAGACTGGTTGAAATATACGGAATCATCGTATTGACCATAGCAGTCAGATCCGTCACACCCTTACTCTTTGCCTTTTCGAAAATCTTCTCGAGCACAAGGCGCTGACGCTCGGTACGCTTGTAATCCCATCCGGTCGTGTAACGGATACGGCAGTATGCCATCGCCTGAATACCGGTCAGGTTCTGATAACCCGCAGAATCCACTGTCGTATACTCTTTGCCGGTCACCTGTGATGTCTCCACGAGATAACCGTTCAGCCAGCCTCTCTCCTCCTCGGTAATCTCAATCTCAACTCCGCCTACCAGATCAACCGCTTCAATCACTGCACTGAAATCAACGGTAACAAAATCTTCAATATCAAGATCCAGATTCTTGTTCAGCATATTGATCGCACGCTCCGCACCGCCGCCGGCATAGCATTCCGTCGCTTTGCGGTATTCTCCGTTCGTATTGTCGAGATACGTATCACGGTATACGGATACGAGCTTGATATCACCTGTTTTCTGGTTGATGCTTGCAACCATGATTGTATCACTGTTTGTTCCGCTGTCAAGCTGGCCCTCTCTGGAATCCACACCGAACAGTGCGATATTGCGGTAGCCGCTCTTTCCGATTCCGTTGTTGACCAGAATGTCACTGAGCTTCACGCGGTCGATCCGGCCCAGCTGCGCGAATCCGAACAGTCCGACCGCCAGGATCAGAAGGAGCAGCAGCTCCAGCACAAAGATCAGTTTGCGTCTTTTTTTCTTCTTTTTCTTTTTTTCTTTTTTCCCATCGGACGGACCGCCGTCATATTCCCCCTGCGGGCCGTAATAGTTCTGAGCACCTGCACCGCCCTGCGGGCCGTAATAATTCTGACCGTTTCCATTGCCGCCCTGCGGGCCATAGTAATTCTGACCGTTTCCATTGCCGCCCTGCGGGCCGTAATAGCTCTGACCATTTATATTGCCGCCCTGTGGGCCGTAATAGCTCTGACCGTTTCCATTGCCGCCCTGCGGGCCGTAATAGCTCTGACCATTTCCATTGCCGCCCTGCGGGCCGTAATAGCTCTGACCATTTCCATTGCCGCCCTGCGGGCCGTAATAGCTCCGGCCATCTGCACTGCCGCCCTGCGGGCCGTAATAGCTCTGATCACTGGCACTGACACCCTGCGGTGCATAGCCGTTCTGACCATTGATGCCATCCTGCACTCCGTAATAATCTACACCGTTTCCGTTCTGCCGGTCATACCCCTGACCGTAATCCGAATTATTCTTCATTTTACCCCTTCTTTCACTTCTGAAAACTGCCATCCTGAAGTTACCATACAGCGTCCTGTGCGCTCCGGCATCAGTACGCATTTTTATTTACAAACCCTTTAAACGCAGTCAGCACCAGAATCTTCATATCCAGACCGACTGTCCAGTTTTCTATATAATACAGATCATGCTCGATTCGCTTCCGGATGGAAGTGTTGCCGCGATAGCCGTTCACCTGCGCCCAGCCGGTCATGCCCGGACGTACCTGATGCTTGACCATATAACGCGGTATCTCTTCCCGGAATTTCTCAACGAACTGCGGTCTCTCCGGACGCGGTCCCACAAGGCTCATATCTCCCTTCAGCACATTGAACAGCTGCGGAAGCTCATCAATGCTCGTGCGGCGGATCAGCTTGCCGATTCCGGTCACTCTGGGATCATTCTTTGTAGTCCAGCCTTTGCTCTCCTCCTGCTTCGTCTGCACCTCCATCGACCGGAATTTATACATTTTGAACGGTACGTTATGAAGTCCCACACGCTCCTGCGTAAAGATCAGCGGCCCCGGTGAAGTCAGCTTGATCAGCAGTGCAGTCAGAAGCATGACCGGTGAAAACAGGACAATACAAATGAATGAACCGACAATGTCCATCAGCCGTTTGATCATCATATTAAACGTATTCGACAGCGGAACGTGACGGATATTGATCACCGGAAGTCCCAGAATATCCTCCGTATACGGCTTCGTCGGAATAATCTTACTGTAATCCGGAATGAATTTTGTATGCACACCTGATTTTTCACACATGGATACGATCCGTTCCAGTTTGTAATATTCTCCCAGACTGAGTGTAATGGCAATCTCATCCGGATTGTGCTCCTCGAGAATATTTTTGAGCATTTCGATCATACCTAGCACCTGGACGCCGCGATACTCCGTATCCTTCGGTGCCTGATCGTCCAGAATTCCCATTACGTGATAACCCCACTGCGGATTTTCCCTGATGCGGTCCACATATTCCTGGGCCGCACGGCTGTATCCCACCAGAATGATATGCTTCTGGTTCAGCCCCATCCGGCGCGCATTCATCAGAATGAGCCTTACCACATTTCGTTCAATGATGGTCAGCGACACATTCAGTACAAGGAAGATCACCAGCAGAAGTCGGGAAACGTTCGGCTGCTTGATCCAGAAAAGAACTGCCATGAATACGAGACCGCCGATGATGTTTGCTTTGATGACGTTGCTGCCCTCCAGCCTGCGCCCCTGTACACGCTTCGGAGAATACAGATTGAACGCATAGTACAGCAGCAAAAAAAATGGCACAAGAAATACAAGTGCCATTATATAGATTTTCGGCGGCAGAACACCTGTCACATTTTTATCGACGGAGGTCATCATGACATACCAGCCGACCAGATACGACACAGCGATCACGCACGCATCCAGCACCACCTGAAAGCGGTTAAAATACTTCTGATTATCCTTAATCAAATTCTTCCACCTCTGCAAACTGACTGATTTCAGACACTGCCAAGCTTCCGGAACACGTTCGCCCACAGCTCCCACTGAATCCGCACATAATTCCGCAGATTCTTTTTCTGAAATCTCACCTTTTTGCTTTTGTCACACAAGTTAATTCCGTTCCATAACCCTGTGATATACTCCCTGCCGTAGCCTTTGCGGATAAAGAACAGTGTCTTTATCAGAAATCCGGCCAGCAGAAACGGCAGATTGAGCAGGATCTGCAGCCACGGCATATTCTTGTAGATCAGGTACACGCTGTTGCGCGAAGAACAGCGGACCTTGAATTCATTGTAAGCGGAACCTGTCGTTGCACTTCCCACATGGTGCACGATCGCTTCCGGAATATAGCGGTTCCTGTAACCTGAAATGCGCGCACGGTACGCGATGTCAATATCCTCCAGATAGGCAAAATGTGCTTCGTCAAACAGGCCGATCTCTTCAAATACAGCAGTGCGGTATATAGCCGCACCCGCACACGCGGAAAATATCTCCCGCTGCTCGCTGTATTTTGCGGCCGGTCTGCCCTTGCCATACGCATATGCCCAGCCCAGCGCACAGTAATAATCACCTGCATCGTCGATCCGGTCCGGATCCTGCATCTGTACCATCCTGGCCGCCCCGGAAAAGCATTCCGGATGCTCCTCCATCCCGCGCACCAGCTCCTCCACAAAGGAGGGTTCGCACACCGTATCATTATTCAGCAGGATGACGTACGGTGTCTGCGTCATCCGTATTCCTTCATTCACTGCACCGCAGAACCCCTGATTCGCTTCGAATCTTCGGATGATCACATCCGGATAATGGGATTCCACATATTCGGCACTGCCGTCCGCAGAACCGTTATCGATCAGTATTACTGAAAAGTCCTGCCTGCTCTGCATCATGAGCGAGTCAAGACAGCCCTTCAGGTGCTGCATTCCGTTCAGATTAGGAATGACTACTGTTGCTATCTGCATAATTCGACCTCAGAGAATAATTCCATTTCTTCAGCGAAAGATTTCTGTTATAGTAGGGATCTCCCTCTTTCAGTATTGTGGTCCAGTTGCTTCGCATATATTCGATTTCCCGCTGAAACCGCTGTACTTTCTCTTTCGTATCCTCGGCTCCGCGTGTCTTCGACTCGTAATGATAAAGCTCCGCATACGGATCGTATACCACCAGATACCCTGCCCTTCTGACCTTCAGACAGAAATCCACATCGTTAAATGCCACAGCCAGCTTCTCCTCAAAGCCTCCGGCCGCATCATATGCCTCACGGCTGACCATCATACAGGCCGCTGTCACCGCACTGAGATTCTGCTGCAGAGAATCCCGGTGCATATAGCCGGTATGAAGGCGTTTCAGTCCTGTAAAGATATTACCTGCCACACCGCCCAGGCCGACAATGATGCCTGCATGCTGCACTGTATCATCTGGATAATATAACCGTGTACCCACAATACCGGTCCCCGGTCTCTGACAATGTCCGAGAAGCTCTGTCATCCAGTCTCTGCTGATGACCTCCATATCATTGTTCATGCAGACAAGATAACTGCCGTTTGCATGAGCAATCCCGAAATTATTGATGGCAGAATAATTAAATTCTCTGTCCCAATATACAACACGAATGCCGTTTCGTCCATCAATTTCTTTATAATACTCAAAAATTTCACAGGTCGTGCTGTTATTTTCGACAACAATAATCTCATAATTCGAATAATCCGTATTCGCAAAAATCGAGTTCAGGCACTTCTCCAGAGTCTCTTTCTCGTCTTTGTTCGGGATGATAACAGAAACCAGCGGTTCTCCCTGTACCCGGTATTTTACCCGGTAGAACCCGAATTCCTTTCTGCGTTCCACCTCTCCCGAAAGACCGCATCGCTCCAGATGTGCTTCAATAGCACGTTTTCCCGCATCGTATGCGTACTGCTTGCTGATCGGATTGTCGGCCGTTGACTGTACGTGAGTACGCCAGTGATAAAGTACCTTCGGAACATGGCTGATCCTCCTGGCCTGCTCTGTACATCGAAGGATAAAGTCATAATCCTGCGCGCCGTCATACCGGCTGTCGAACCCGCCGACACGCTCCAGAAGCTCCCGCGCGGTCACAAGGAAATGACAGATATAGTTGTTGGAACGCAGCAGATCGGGACTGAAATCCGGCTTCAGATTCGGCTGGAAATGCTCGCTGCAGTCCTGACTGATCTTATCCTCATCCGTGTAGATCAGCTCCGGCAGAGTCTCCTCCCGCTCCTGCGCCTTTTTCAGTACAAGCGCGATCTCATACAGGGTATCCGGTGCCAGCAGATCGTCATGATCCAGCAGTCCGACATATGTGCCGGAAGCCATCTCAAGTGCGGCATTCGTATTTCCTGCAATTCCGGTATTCTGTGCAAGCTGTTTCACCCGGATACGGGAATCCTGCTGTGCGTACTCCTCCAGGATCTGCCTCAGCTTTTCATCCTCCGGACTTCCGTTCGCAATGCACAGTTCCCAATACGGATACGTCTGTGCCTGTACTGACGCGATCATCTGCCGCAGATACGGCTCCGGTGTCCGGTATACCGGCACAGCGATACTGATCGTCAGCGGCTGCTTCCATTTCACCGTACGCTGTCTGGCCAGTTCCCCATCAGTGGCACGATTTGCCTCATACCACGGACCGTACGGCACCTCATCCGGTTCCATCCGGTCACTCAGCCGGATCAGAAATTCGCGGACACCGAAATGCTGCAGATATCTGATTCCTTTTTTGATATTATAAAAACTCAGTTTTTTTGCAAAATTGGTAAACTTATTTTCCTTCATAATATTTATACTCCAGCAGACAGTCTGCAACGAATGCTGCCTCTTCCATGGAAAGACTGTAGTACATCGGCAGCCGCATCAGGCGGTCGCTGTCCGCAGTCGTATATACGTCTTCACCGACGAACCGTCCGTACTTCTGCCCTGCCGGTGCAGAATGGAGCGGAATATAGTGAAATACACAATGCACTCCCTTTTCTTTCATATACTGTATCAGATCCGTACGGACCGCAAGATCCTTTACCTTAATATAGTACATATGCGCATTATGTACTGTGTAATCGAAAAATGTGGGACGCTCGATCAGCCCTTTCTCCTCCAGCACTGCCAGCCGTTCATGATAATAATCAAAGATCTGACGGCGCTTTTCATTGATCTTCTGCATATCGAGCAGCTGCGCATACAGATATGCCGCGTTCAGATCACTCGGCAGATAGGATGATCCATAGCTCACCCATGTATACTTGTCTATCTGGCCGCGGAAGAATTTGCTCCGGTTCGTCCCCTTCTCACGCAGAATTTCCGCACGTTCCAGATACGCGTCATCCTGAAACAGCAGTGCACCGCCCTCACCCATGGTATAATTCTTTGTCTCATGAAAGCTGTAGCAGCCGAAATCACCGATCGTGCCAAGAGCCCGCCCCTTATAATATGCATTGACTCCCTGCGCCGCATCCTCGACAACCTTCAGTCCGTGTCTGCGGGCGATCTCCATGATCGTATCCATCTCACATGCCACTCCGGCATAATGTACCGGAACGATCACCTTTGTCCGCTCTGTGATCGCAGCCTCAATTTTGGACTCATCAATATTCATCGTATCCGGACGCACATCCACAAATACGATCCTGGCCCCCTGCAGCACAAACGCATCCGCAGTTGACACGAATGTATAGGATGGCATGATCACCTCATCGCCCGGCTGCAGATCGCAAAGAAATGCCGCCATCTCCAGTGCATGGGTGCAGGATGTGGTGAGAAGCACATGCTTCGAACCGAACGCATTCTGCATCAGCTGTGAGCACTTTTCCGTGAATGGCCCGTCCCCGCAGAGCTTATTGTTGGCAACCGCCTGCTTCATATATTTGAATTCTGTACCGATATACGGTGCGATATTAAAATCAATCATAGTCCCCTCCTGCGGCACACATCTGCCGCATGTTCTCTTCTTCTGTCAATTCACTCAGATTTCACCCCGGTATCACCATCTGCAGTATCCTTGCCAGAATCCCCACGTTCGCAAACCACGGGAACCGGATATCCGCCCAGGATGCCAGTGCACCCACATAAGTAGGAACGTATACAGAAACAAATGCCGCCAGAAATACATGAAGCACCGCATAGAAAAGCGGGATCATCATCAGCGGAACCAGCCATTTGCGGAAGACCAGTGTATACGCTCTCTGAACCCCGGATGCTGCAAAATACATTACCGGAATGATCATCGGCATGATATAACGTCCCTGCGGCTGAAAATCCGAACAGTACGAATAGTATACGGAAAGCAGGATCGGTATTGCGATGCAGCATCCCAGTGAAACCTGCAGAATGCAGAAATTCGCCGGACACATTTCACAGTTCCGGTAACCGGGTATCAGTGTCTCCCGGCCTTTTCCTCTTCCGGTGTCACGCAGCCGCCGGACAAACAGAAGGCAGTGCAGTCCGATTCCCAGCACCCCCAGTCCGAACAGCCGTTTATGGATCTCATAAATATCCAACCCCATATAATATTTCATATAACCGAAGCATCCGATCAGACTCTGGTACGTTGACGTGAGCCAGTCCATCCCATCCTCCGGACCGGTCAGCATTTCATCAAGCGGTACTCCCTGCTCGGCCAGTGATTCGCGCACAGAAGGTTTGTAATCTTCCGCGGCATACTGCTCCGCATATTTATCTCCGACCGAAAGCCCCAGAAAATCCCCGTCGTACAGGATGCCGCACCGGATAAACCACCAGCCGCACAGCAAAAAGACAACAACTGCAATGAAAATTCCTCTCTTCAGAATTGCCTGCGTGCAGAATGCTGCTCCTTTTCTGCGAAAAAAAACGATCATGGTTCCCACAAACAGTATAATGGAAAACAGCGCATATCCGTATGCGTTAAAATATGAGAGAGCACACACGGACACACCGACAGCCAGTCCCGTACATGCACCGCGATTCCACCGTGTCTCCAGTCCTCTCAGCCAGTAATAAATAATGATCGCGGACGAAAAAACTGCGACTGCATCCGTATTGACATAAACAAACAGATACAGAAGCTGCGGCAGCAATGCCAGCAGTGCAATGAAAAAAGACCGGAACAGTCTGCTGTGAAACAGTTTTCGTGCGATCTGCAGCACATACCAGTAAAATCCCATTCCGATCAGCACATTGATGAACCGCGCCGCCATGAGAAGTGTATGATCTGAATCATTGAAAACCGCTACCAGCTTCATCAGATATCCGCCGAAGATATAGGGAAGAATCGGATGATACGCATAGGAAATTCCCCATATGGCATTCCGGACCTCCGCATCATATCCTGCCGGCAGTGTCCCGTACCTGTAAATATACTGCGGGATCATGTAGCGCATCTCCTCGTCCGGAGCCTCATTGAACGGCAGGATCCAGGCAAGTGCGAACAGCAGACATCCCATCAGCAGAACAAAACCAAAATCATATCTGTGTTCTCTGCAATAAGCCGCAGCACGCTCTCTGCGCGATCTCTCCTCAGCTTTGGCAGCCTCTTCCGGCTCCTCCTCCCAGATACCGTTAATTTTCTGATTCCAAAAACACAGTGTACGCTTTGCCTTCTCCATAATACCTCCGTTACAGCCGCAGCGAGAAATTCGCTTTATCAAGTGTCAGGTTCGGATTGTAATACGGATCACCCTTTTCCACCTGCTCTCCCCAGCGGTTCAGGAAACAGGCCATCTCACGGTTGAACCGCTCAATCTTTTCCTGCGTATTCTCCAGTCCGCGCGATTTGGATTCATAGTGATACAGCTCTGCACGTGGATTATAGACAATGTGGTATCCTTTGCTGCGCACCTTCATACAGAAATCGATATCATTGAATGCTACCTTCAGATCTGTTGACAGGCCGTCCACTTCATGAAAAACGGATGCCTTCACCATCATACAGGCTGCCGTCACGGCGCTGTAGTTCTGCGCACAGATAATTCTGGAGAAATATCCGTTGTCACCTCGTTTTTCTCCGATAAACGCATGTCCCGCAATTCCTCCGAATCCCAGCACAACACCGCCATGCTGAATCGTATCATCATCGTAATACAGGAGTGCTCCCACAATTCCCACATCCGGACGCTGGCAATATCCCAGCAGCTGACGCAGACAGTCCGCATTGATGATCTCCGTATCATTATTCAGCAGCAGATAGTATTCACCGTTCGCATGAGCTGCACCGAAATTGTTGATATCCGAGTAGTTGAACTCCTTTGCACCTTCGTAATATACGACGCGGATCTTTTCATTCTCCTGTTCCATCTGACGGTACGCTTCAAATGTCTCCGGCTCCGTACTGTTGTTTTCTATAATGATATATTCATAATTACGGTAATCTGACTTTTCCTCAATGGACTGAATGCATTTCTTCAGATCCGTAATATGATCCTTGTTCGGAATCAGGATTGAAATCAGAGGTTCCCCTGTGATCTCATAATCGCTGTGATAAATTCCCGCATACTCTCCGTCAATGACTCTGGCCGGAATCCCGCACCGGTCATAATGTGCCTGTATGGCGCGTCTGCCCGCATCGAACGCATACCGCTTGCTCTCCGGATTCTCCGCAGTGGACTCTCCATGAGAGCGCCAGTGGTAAAGGATTTTCGGGATATGCACGATCTGCTCCTCTCCCGCCTGCTCTGTACACCGAAGCACATAATCGTAATCCTGAGCTCCGTCAAATTCCGGATCCAGAAATCCGACGCGCTCCCGGAGTGAACGGCTGACAAGGACCAGATGGCAGAAATAGTTCATGCTGCACAGCAGATCCGGACTGAAGTCCGGCTTGAAATGCGGCTCAAAAAAGCGTTTTCCGCCCGCATCTGTCTTGTCCTCATCCGAGTAGATCAGTTCCGTCTCCGGTTTCTCATTCAGTACACGTACGCATTCATACAGTGCGTCCGGTGCAAACAGATCATCATGATCTCCGAAGATCAGATATTCCCCTGATATCCGTTTGATTGCCTCATTTGTATTTTCCGCAATGCGCAGCTGACGGCCGCACCGTACCGCAATGATCCGCTCATCCTTTTTCTCATACTCATCCAGCAGTCCGTTCAGCGGTGTATCCTCGCCGCTGCCATCCGAGAGCACCAGCTCCCAGTTCGAATACGTCTGCTGCTGCACAGATGCGATCATCTCACGCAAAAACTTCTCCGGAGTACGGTAGAGCGGAACCACAATGCTGATCTTCGGTTCATATGCAAAATGATGCGCGCGCTGTTTCTCCAGCTCCTGCTTCGTCACACCGTACTTTCTGCGCCACCGGTCATAGCTGATGCTGTCCACGCCAAGCACCACATCCGCCACACGCTTCGTGAACTGTTTCAGGCCCTTGCGCTTCAGATAGCGGCAGCTCTTCCGACAAAGATTCACAAGTCCCTCCCGTCCGGAAAGCATTTTGCTGATATTGACCACATACAGCGCTTTTTTTCCGCTTCCCTTCAGCGCAAGCCGCAGAAAATTTCCTGCCGTTTTCTCAAACACCAGCTCAAAGCCCCGCGTCTCCTCAAGCTCTGCCTCCGGGAATTCTCCGAGAATATCCAGCCGTCTGCCCAGTGTACACTCTGATTTCCACACAGTCCCGTTTCCATCCAGCAAAGCGATCTCTGCATTTGCACACCCCATATACCAGCCACGCAGCTGATACCGGCCGTCCGGAAGTTCGCGCAGTGTCTCCATCCAGGATTCCAGATGACGTGACAGGTTCCTCAGGGTATGCGCGGATGCACGGTAAATACACGTGCGCCGGTCTTCTTTCACATGGTACACGCGCAGCATACCGGACTGAACCTTTTTCCCCTGCTCATCTGCCGGATATTTTCCATCTGGCTGCCCCGTTTTTTCACCCTGACATTCTTCCGCCGGCTGCCCCGGCTTTTCAACTCGACATTTTTCCGCCGGCTGCCGCTCAGACGGTCCCGGCAGTGAGATCATCAGAAAATATTCGGACATGACATTCGTCTTATATCTCAGATACTTTTTCGTAACCTCCACACCGCGCTGTACCAGCACTTCAAGCGGCAGCCTGGTACTGCCTATCCATGCCTCGAACTGTTCGGTGCCGTCCGCATCATTCTCAAACCATCCCTGAATGACCAGCGTATTCTTTTTTTTCGTATGAAACCGGATTCGCTCCCGGTTGAAACGTTCACTCATTTTTCATCCATTCCTTTAATCTGTTACCGACCGTGAGATTCGGCTTCTATCCCCGCAGCGCACAGTCTGTCCGTTTCAATGACAGATTCGGATTGTAGAACGGATCGCCCGCATCCAGCACCCTCTGCCATTTTCCGCGAAAAATATCTGCTTCCTGCTGCAGCCGCCGGCGCTTCTCGTCCGTATCCTCCAGACCGCGCGTTTTCGATTCATAATGTGTCAGCTCCGCGTAAGGAGTGAACACCACCCGATATCCGTTCTCCCGCAGTTTCAGACAGTAATCAATATCGTTGTATGCCACAGCCAGCTTCTCTTCCATTCCGCCGACCGCTTCCCATGCTGACTTTTTCGTCATCATACAGGCTGCAGTAACCGCGCTCAGATCCTGTGCGGAGACGAGTCTCGCCGCATATCCGTCTTTATCCCCCGGTGCACCCACATACAGATGGCTGGCCACACCGCAAAGTCCGAGAATGACCCCTGCATGCTGAATTGTACCGTCCGGGTAGTAAAGCTTTGCTCCTGCCGCACCAACATCCTCCATCTGGCAGATTCCCAGCATCTCCTCAATCCAGGCCGGAGCAATCACTTCCGTATCATTGTTCAGCAGAACAACGTATTCCCCATTCACCTGCGTCATCGCAAAATTATGGATTGCCGCATAGTTGAACGCGCCCGCATAACGGATCACCCGAATCTTCGGTTCGGCATTGCCGTCCCCGACAGTCAGCTCACGATAGAACTCTTCCGTCCTCTGCTCCTCACTGTTGTTCTCCACGATCAGTATCTCATAGTTCCCATACGTTGTCTTCTCCCGTATAGACGCAATGCATCGCTGCAGATCCTCCACATGATCCCGATTTGGAATAAGGATCGTTACAGACGGTTCATCTTTTACCACGAATCTTGTGCGGTAGCGCCCCAGCAGCTCCGTATTCTCCACTGCCGCCTCAATGCCGCATCGCTGATAATGTGCCTCCACAGCATGCCGACCGGCCTCAAACGCATACATTTTGCTGGCCGGATTACCCGCCGTCGATTCTGGATGGGTTCTCCAGTGATACAGAACCTTCGGAATGTGGCAGACCTGTTTCGCCTGCTCACAGCAGCGCAGCACAAAATCAAAATCCTGTGCCCCGTCGAATGCCGGATCCAGCATACCGACCCGCTCCTGAATATCCTTTCTGACTGCGAACAGATGACAGATATAATTATTGCAGCGCAGCAGCTCCAGGCTGAAATCAGGCTTAAAGTGCGGCGCAAAATACGCATTGCCCTTCCGGTTAATCTTGTCTTCGTCCGTATAGATGACATCAATCTCCGGATTCTCATTGATTGCCCGTACCATCTCGTACATGGCATCCGCAGTCAGCACATCGTCATGATCGGAGAATACAATAAAATCTCCGGTAGCCAGCTTCATCGCACTGTTTGTATTTTCAGAAATGCCACGGTTCTTCTTCAGCCGACAGTAACGGATCCGCCATTCTTTTGCATAATGTCTTTTAATATACTGTTCCACACCGTCATCCGTACTTCCGTCCGCCAGACACAGCTCCACATTGCGGTACGTCTGATTCAGAACGGAATCCATAATCTCCTTCAAAAATTCCCTCGGTGTATTGTACAGCGGAATCACCACGGAAAATTTCGGTTCAATCGCAAACTTGTGTCTGCGCTGTCTTTTTCGTTCTCTTACATCCGGCTGCACAGCACGGATCCACAGATCATAGTCCGATCCATCCTCCTGCTGCTTTCCATGGCTCCTGAAATACCGTTCCAGAGCGGACCCGGTATTGATCCTGATCCTGTGCCTCAGTTTCTGCTGACCGTTCTCAAAAGTCAGCCAGATGTAAGGAGTATTGATCACCGCACGATCGATGAGAATATGGATTCCCGATTCGCAGTCTGCTTTCTCACCCAGCACTCTGTTCACATCTTCGCGTACCAGACGTTCCATATAGATGCGCAGCTCTTCGCCTTCCGCATCCCGCACCGTAATGTTCAGTTCATGCTCTTTCTCTCTGTTCACTGCCCATCCGCGAATCATAATATTCCCGTAGGAGCTTTCTATACGGTCGATATTATATCGTACAAACGGTTCCTTCTTCCAGAATTTCCTCATAACATTCGTCCATTCCTGTATACATTGCTGAAACTCTCAGTTCTTTCTTCCTGTCATTCCCTTCATCTTCTGATACAGCTTCCAGACCTTCGTCTGTTCCATCCATCGAATCCTTCCGTGCTGATTCAGCACCAGCTCCCTGCTGATACCCTGAAGCGGTTCCACACGGATCTGTGCTTCCACGATGCCTCTTTCATCCACTGCAAAAACAATCTGCGGATCTTCCGTATCAAAGATCAGATCTCCGTTTCCTGCCAGCGCACCATTTGATTCATACGAAAGCGGCTTCCCGTTCAGTGTAAGCTTCTCCACTCTTGCCACGCATTTTCCGTCGCAGGGATCGATCCGCACGGATCTGGTCTTATCCGACACTTCTGTTTTCAGACTGACTCCCGCGCCTGCCTGAATATGATAGCGCCTGCAGTTCCACGTACCGAATCCTCTTCCGTCATCGAAGAAGACTTCCGCAATACGGAATCTTTTCTGTACACTCTCCCCCGAAACCAGAGAAGCAACATCGATCACACCGTCTGAAATATCATCGTACTGTTTCCACAGAGGTGTATAATTTCCGAGGATATACTGCTGAAATCTGTTCTCCATCGCAGCAAACTGTACCTGCTCAGCCTCGCTGATTCCGAAACGCTGATACAGATTCATCTGTGTCAGTTCGTCGCGCGCCGCATTGCCAAGGATATAGTAATACAGACAGCGATACTGTATAAATTTAACCGGAATCGGAAAATCAAATGTCCACTCATAATCAATCAGGACGAACTCTTCCTCCTGCTCAATGGCATTGGAAAAGATCATGTCCACATCCGAAACCGCTCTGCTATACTGCTTCTGTGCAAATCGTACATCTCCGAAGATCTGAACAAACTCCGGAGTCACCTGAAACTCTTTCAGCCCGTTCTGCGCAAACATCGCAAAATAACGTTCTGTCTCTGCAAGCAGTTCTTCCGTCTTCTTCTTTTTCAGCAGATCATCCAGCCGTTCTTCCAGCGTCCTTCCCTCCAGGTACGGGAAACGCACGCCTTCCCGGCACACCTCGCACTCGTTGACTGAAAAACCTGTACCGCACAGATCCTTTTTCAGCCAGAGACTGCGCTCATATATTTTCTGAATATGCCGCCATGCCTGCGGTACTGCCGCCACTTTGCGGATCCAGCGGGTCCCGTCCGGATCCTGCATGATATCCGTCCGGATGCGGAACTCCATATCCCGTTCATTCGAATATTTTGTAAAAATCAACATATTACTGCTCCTGCCTGTATCTCACATCATGTCCTGCTGTCGTTCCTGTATACACCACACCTCATGGCATTGCCACACAGCATGGTTTTCAATATTTTTTACAATCGGATTCCTGTATCCACTGCTCATCATGCTATTCCTGCACATGCCCGCAGGAGATCTCTGTCTGCATGGATCCGGCCGTACCGGCATGAAAAGCTACTCCTGTGCGATCACGAGAAATGAATTGGAAAACTGTCCGAACAGACCGCTCTCGATCAGAGAATCATACACCCGCTCTTCATGGAACACCTGCATCCGCTCCCGGTCAAAGTTCTGACGGTTCCGGTTCAGCTCTCCTTTTCTGGGAAGATAGTGATCAGAATAGATCCGCTCCGGCAGCTTGTAATCCGGGTACGGATAGTAAAATTCGAACTGTCTCAGCCCTGCTTCCCGCATGACCGCCTCCAGTTCAGGCCGTGAAAATGTCCTTACATAGTCCGTTGTCGGATATCCCTCAATTCCTTCAAAATAAATACCGGTATGATCCTCTGTCGCACCTGCCCAGTATTTCAGTCCCAACCGGTTCTCAATTGCGATCACGATCCGACCGCCCGGCGCCAGATGGTGCCGGATCCGATCCAGATATTCTACAAACGGATTCTCCGACTGAATCGAGAACTGCGCATATTCAAATACACCGATCAAAGTAATCAGATCAAACTGTTCCTCCAGGTTTTCCTCCACATCCTGAAAATTTCCTACCAGTATCCTCAGATTCTCACAGTCACGATGGCGATAGGCATTAATCAGGCATCTCTTCCGCGACAGATCAACACAGGTGACCTGAGCCGCCCTGCGTGCCAGCGCACCCGTGATCGCTCCGGG
>JBGVDJ010000054.1:0-1626 GCA_045119335.1 Candidatus Choladousia sp.
TTTTGGTTGTCTGAGGTACAGGACGGATTGCTTTTGGCTGTTCAATGGACAGCCCTTCCATCAGCCATCGGAATTCCTGTCTGGTCAATTGACGAACTTCCGATGAATTCCGGGGCCATTGAAAACGGCCATTGCTGTCCATGCATTCTGCGAAGCCTAGCGGACATTGATGCGTTTCAGAGCGGACGGCTTGCGGAACAAAACGGACGCTCCAAAACGCTAAAATTTCAGCCTAACTTCGCGGTTGAATAACGACTGTGTAATGTTTGGTCGCTCGTTTTAATATCGAGTTTGCTGAAACTTCATCGTTCAGAATCATGGAAGCCCAGCTGTTTGGTTCTCTCTGCGAGCACACGATCGTGCTTCTTGATAATTCACTCCGTTTTTCCAGGATCTCAAAAAGCACTTTGATCTCACGTTCATCTGTGATTGTATGTAACAGAAAATCATCCAGGATCAACAGATCCAGTTTCATGAAAAAGCGGACTTTTTTCTGATACTTTGCATAGTTCGTCTGTTTTAAAGCTACCATTGTTTCCAGGAATTCTTCGCAATGATGATAACTGGTCCTGTATTTCAGGCATGCCTGAATTCCAAGAGCTTTGGCAAGATAAGATTTTCCACTGTCAGACGGACCCAGGATACATACATTCAAACCGTCCTTCACAAAGTCCAGTGAAGCCAGTGTGGATGTTATGTCAGTTGGTAAATAGCTCCGTTCTGACGAGTCGCGGCATTTATCCAGTGATTGTGGACCACCGGACAGATGTGCCCGTTTCAGACGATTCTGGAACTTCTGGGATGTTTTTGCCTGGTATTCCGGTTCGATCAACTGTTCCAATAATGCGATTCTGTCAAGTGTATCGAAATCTTTTGAATGGAACAAGGAATCAAGAGAGGCTGCCATACTTGGAAGCTGAAGTTCATTCAACTGATCGGAAAGTTCACGGATTCGCTGCTGTTTAGTCATCCTCTGAATCCTCCTTTCCTGCAAGCTTCATGCTTTTTGAAAGAAGACGTTCAATATCTCCGGCATGCGGGTTCATGACAAAGGCACCTTTATTACGTTCCTCGTTCAGTTTCGTATTAAAACCGGCTGTTCCGATCTCATCAGCGACCGCAGCAATCGAGTTCTTAATAAACGAATAGGACATATGGTTTGTCTCGACTGCGATCTTGCAGCAGTCTTCCAGAGCCAGCTTGCTGTACTTCTTTGTAAAGTTCAGAATACCAAGGCAGAGCCGGTAAGTCTGAACCTCGTGTTCACGGCTTTTCAGAATAGTCTGGATGACTTTTACCGTATTCGGTCCAACGGTCATTGCCTTTTTGATAAAATACGTCGCATTCCATTCAGACATCTGTTTATAAGAATCCGGGAGATGAGCTGGATCTGTTAACCATTCTCCACGGTGGGAAGCTCTTCGCCAGCTGACAATCAGCTCTCCCTTTAGAGAATAGATGTTTACGGTATCTGCAGACGCTGTGATCATAACGCTTTTATGCAGATAGGCTTTATCGACGCTGTAATAAGCATTATCAAAACGTACGTGGAAATCTCCGGAAACCTTTGCGGTTCGTCTCTCCAGATACTGGTAGGGTTCTGCAGGTAAAGGCATCAGCTCATGA
>JBGVDJ010000055.1:0-36936 GCA_045119335.1 Candidatus Choladousia sp.
TAATGACAAAAAACTCCCTGGCAGCGAAACTGTCAGGGAGCTCTACGTTTGGACATATTATATTATTTATTCTTAAGATATCCATCGATACCTCTGGCACCAGCTTTACCTGCACCCATAGCAAGGATAACAGTAGCTGCACCAGTAACAGCATCTCCACCAGCGAATACGCCGTCTTTGGATGTCTGTCCTGTTGTCTCATCAGCGATGATACATTTTCTCTTGTTTACATCAAGACCGATGGTTGTGGAAGAAATCAGCGGGTTCGGTGATGTACCAAGGGACATGATAACTGTATCAACGTCGATATCGAACTCAGAACCAGCAACTTCTACCGGGCGTCTTCTGCCAGATGCATCCGGCTCACCAAGTTCCATGCGTACACACTTGATGCCGCAAACGCTGTCGTTCTCATCTACGAGGATTTCCTTAGGGTTGGTCAAAAGGTCAAAGATGATACCTTCTTCTTTTGCATGATGTACTTCTTCTGCACGTGCCGGAAGCTCTGCTTCAGAACGACGGTAGATTACATGTACTTCAGCACCAAGACGAAGAGCTGTTCTTGCAGCGTCCATAGCTACGTTACCGCCGCCAACTACAGCAACTTTCTTGCCTTTTGCGATCGGTGTATCGTAATCTTCACGGAATGCTTTCATCAGGTTGTTTCTTGTGAGGTACTCGTTTGCAGAGAATACACCCTTAGCTGTCTCGCCCGGGATTCCCATGAACATCGGAAGACCTGCACCAGAACCGATAAATACAGCTTCGAAGCCTTCTTCTTCCATCAGCTCGTCGATAGTTACGGACTTACCAATGATAACGTTGGTTTCGATCTTAACGCCGAGAGATTTTACGTTCTCAACTTCTTTTGCTACTACATCGAGCTTCGGAAGACGGAATTCCGGAATACCATAAACAAGTACGCCGCCTGCCTCATGAAGTGCTTCGAAGATTGTTACGTCATAGCCAAGTTTTGCAAGGTCGCCTGCACAGGTCAGACCGGACGGACCGGAACCGATTACAGCTACTTTACGGCCGTTCTTAGCTTCCGGAGCCGGCGGTTTGATACCGTTCTCTCTTGCCCAGTCAGCTACAAAACGCTCCAGTTTACCAATGGAGTTTGCATCGCCTTTGATACCACGGATACATTTGCCTTCACACTGGCTTTCCTGCGGACATACACGGCCACAGATTGCCGGAAGTGCGCTGGATTTGGAAATTACTTTGTATGCTTCTTCGATGTTGCCTTCTTTTACCTGAGCGATAAAGCCCGGGATATCGATGTTAACCGGACATGCCTGAACACATTTTGCGTTCTTACATGTGATACAACGGTTTGCTTCCTCGATTGCTTCTTCTTTGTTATATCCAAGACATACTTCGTCAAAGTTTGTTGCTCTTACTTTCGGATCCTGCTCTCTGACCGGAACCTTCTTCAATACGTCTGCCATTATTTGTCACCTCCGCAATTGCCGCATCCGCCGTGATGTGTATCTCCCTCACGCAGCTTGAGCAGTGCTCTTCCCTCTTCGCTCTTGTACATAGCCTGTCTCTTCATTGCTGCATCAAAGTCAATCTTGTGACCGTCAAATTCCGGTCCGTCAACACATGCGAACTTCACTTCATCGCCTACCATGACACGACAGGCACCGCACATACCTGTACCGTCTACCATGATCGGGTTCATGCTGACGATAGTCGGAATGCCGAGCTTCTTTGTAGTCAGGCAGCAGAATTTCATCATGATCATCGGTCCGATGGATACACAGTGATCATAGGTCTTGCCCTCTTCTGTTACAAGATCTTCAATGACCTTGGTAACCATACCATGTCTTCCGTAGGAACCGTCATCAGTTGTGAGGTAAAGATTGCCGACTGCGCTCATCTCTTTCTCAAGAATAACGAGATCCTTGGTCTTTGCACCAACGATAACATCGCACTCAACGCCATGCTCATGCAGCCATTTTACCTGCGGATATACCGGAGCTGTACCTACACCACCGGCTACAAAAAGAATTTTTTTCTTCTTTGTCTCTTCCAGATTCTCCTCCAGACACAGCTCGGATGGCTGTCCCAGCGGTCCCACAAAATCACGGAAAGAATCACCGGCTTTCAGTGTCGTGAACTTCTCTGTAGAAGCCCCGATCGGCTGGAATACGATTGTGATTGTACCGGCTTCTCTGTCATAGTCACAGATTGTCAGCGGGATTCTCTCGCCAACCTCGTCCATTTTGACGATAACAAACTGTCCCGGCAGGCAGCGCTTTGCAACACGCGGTGCTTCAACAACCATCTCATAGATATTGCCCGCAAGCTTTCCTGCTTTCAAAATCTTATACATACTATACCTCCACTTTGTTTACAGCAGGACGAGCCTGCCTTAGTAACAAGATGCGCCTATGCATCTGATATGCACTCAATTTAGTATAAAACAACCATAGTAAAAATTCAACGTAAAATTAAGGATTTTATCGAAAATAGGATACCAAATAGACAAAAATATGGATATTGTTGTCTGCAGAATATCCGGTTCCTGTCAGTTTTCCTCCAGGTAATTTTCGAACTGTTCCGAGGACATCAGGATCTTGCGGGGCTTCGTTCCCTCCTCCGGACCGACTACCCCTGCATCAGAGAGCTGATCCATGATACGCGCCGCGCGATTGAAACCGATCTTGAATACACGCTGCAGCATACCGATGGAAGCCTTGTCCTTATCAATAATAAAACGGCCTGCATCTGCAAACAGTGCATCCGTATCCTCCGCTCCCTTGGCTGCAGCTGATGCATGCTGCACCTTCGCGATCTGTGCTTGCATATCCGCATTGTACGAAGGATTCGTATTCTTGTTCTTCAGGAAATCCACCACAGCCGCAACCTCGTCATCCGATACAAATGCACCCTGCACACGGTCCGGCTTCTGCTTGCCCTGCGGTGCGTACAGCATATCACCTTTGCCAAGCAGCTTCTCCGCTCCGTTCATGTCGAGGATCGTTCTGGAATCCACACCGGAAGAAACCGCAAATGCAATACGGGACGGCATATTTGCCTTGATCAGGCCTGTAATGACATTTACAGACGGCCTCTGTGTGGCAATGATCAGATGAATACCGCAAGCCCGTGCCAGCTGTGCCAGACGGCAGATCGCATCCTCCACCTCACCCGGTGCCACCATCATCAGATCCGCAAGCTCGTCTACGATAATAACGATCTGCGGCAGCTTCTTCGGTTTGTTCGGATCATCCACGTCATCCAGCGCTTCGATCTTCTTATTATATCCTGCCAGATTGCGGACCCCATACTCGGCAAACTTGTTGTATCGGTCTGTCATCTCGGCCACAGCCCAGTTCAGTGCACCTGCTGCCTTCTTCGGATCTGTAACGACCGGAATGAACAGGTGTGGAATTCCGTTATAAACACTCAGCTCCACAACCTTGGGGTCGATCATGATCAGCTTGACCTCATCCGGATGCGCCTTGTACAGGATACTCATGATGATCGTATTGATGCAGACAGACTTACCGGAACCGGTAGCACCCGCTATCAGCAGATGCGGCATCTTCGCGATATCGGACACGACCGGTCTTCCGCCGATATCCTTACCGGTGGCAAATGCAATTTTAGAAGGATGTTTCATAAACTCATCTGTTTCGATCAGATCGCGAAGCGCAACGGAACTGTTTTCTTTGTTCGGCACTTCGATTCCCACTGCCATCTTGCCCGGAATAGGTGCCTCAATACGGATATCTGCAGCAGCCAGATTCATCTTGATGTCGTCAGAAAGTGAAACGATCTTGCTTACCTTTACACCCATCTCCGGCAGTATCTCATAACGTGTAACACTCGGTCCGCAGCTGACATTGGTCACAGTCACATTCACGCCAAAGCTCTCCAGTGTCTGCTGAAGTTTAGCAGCTGTCTGACGTATTTCCTGTTCCTGTCCGCCGCTCGCTCTGCCCTGTCCTTTTTCGAGCAGCTCGATCGGCGGATAAACATACTCCGGCTTCACTGCTTCCGCGGCCTTTGCCATCTCTGCCTCCACATCCGCGATACCCTCTGCAATTTCCTTTTCCGAAGAACGCGGATTGCGCCTGGATGGTACAGAAGTTTCCTCTTTTTCCTGCACTTCGCCGTCCTGTCCCTCCGCGTCTGTCTTTATTGTCCTCTTCGGTTCGGCACGGAACACTGTACCGGCAGAAGAAGGTGCTGCCCCGTTCGAATCATCCCGGAAAATATCGGCGCCAAAATCACTTCTGTGCACTTTCGCCGCACGGTGAGAAGCAAAAGTTTCTTCCTCATCTGCCCTGTCCACTGCCGCATTCTCATTTTCATATGCATCCGTATCCGGAACCTCTGCGTCCGCAGTTCTAAGCTCCGGATACTCCGGACATTCCTCCTCTTCCGGAATGCCCTGCATCCGTTCTGCCAGTTCAGTCAGCCGGGTTTCCATATCTGAACCGATGCTGCTCTTCTTCTTTTCCGCCGCCGGTTCTCTGTACTCTGTTTCCGGCTCAATTCCTTCAATATGGAAGGAGAGCTCCGGTTCCCGTTTCGGGTTTCCGGATTCAGACGTTCTCGTCACGGTTCTGACAGTATCCGGAATTTTTTCCGGTTCATTATCTCCCAGATCTATGTAACAGGTATCCTGCTGCAGTTCCATTCCGTTTGGCTGCACTGCCTCCGGTCTGATTTCCCGGGTATCTGCAGGAACTGCTGTCGGATCACCTTCCAGCTTCGTATTCATTGACACACCGCTCACCCGATGCTCCAGGCGGCTCTCGCGTTTAGCAGTCGGGAAAATCACCGGGACTTCAAGCTCCGTCCTTCCGCTTCTGGCCGGTCTGACCGTCGGTATATCCGGCTCAAGAGTCACACCTGCCAGAGGAGCACGTCCGACATTCTGCTCCATACCGGTTCGCTTCGTTCCGGCATTGATTCCGGACGGCTGATCTCCGGAATGACGTGTCGTGTCGTCATATTCAGAATACTGTTCCAGTCCCCCATTCTGGCTCATCTGGCTCTCGCCATAGATCTGTGCCCCGCGGCCTCTCCTTCGCGTATTTGGTGCCACCCGTTCCACCATCAGCGGCTCCTGATCGCGCACTGCCCTCGGATAGCGCTGCTGCATCTTGTGTCTGCTGTCCGTCCCCTGCGCAGCAGGCTGCTGCTGATCCGGACTGTCTCCTGTTTCCAGCGTCTTCTGTTCAAAATGCTTCCATTCTTCCTGACGCTGACGTTCCTGCATATGTGCCTCACGTCTGCGCGCAGAGGATTCTCTTGCATTCTGATACATCCTTGTACTCTGCCGCTTCATGCTGCGCATCAGGGATTTCTGCGTGATCAGGACCATACAGATAATCGTCACGATCAGCAGTACGATCGCCGTTCCGACTGCGCCAAGCGCCGGACAAAGGAAATGACAGATACCTCCGCCAAGAATACCGCCGCCCCAGTGGTATGCGGCACTGTCCTCGTAAAGTCCCGTCAGTGTCGCGATCTCCTCATACTGTCCTGTGAACAGACCTGCAAAACTGCACAGACACAGGTACAGAAAAACAGCCGAGATAAACTTTATACCTGCGATCCTGCTCCCACGGTTTGAAATCAGAAATGCAGCGGCAACAAATATCAGAATCGGAAATACATATGCAGACAAACCGAAGATGCCGAAACAGATGTCGGAAATCACTTCACCGACATATCCTCCGATTCCAAAAAAACTGATAAACAGCAAAATGCAGACTGCCAGTATCACCCACATGACCGCTTCCTTCATAAGCAGCGGATTCGTATAATCCTGCAGTGTTGTCTGAACATATTCTTCATTGTGCGTGCTAACAGCAGGAGTTTTTGTTCTGCTCCTGCTGCTGCCTGAATTGCTGTTCTTTTTTGCAGATGTCTGTGTAGATTTTGAAGATGTCCTCGCAGCTGACTTTGATGAAGTCCTTGCTGCCGATTTTGATGAAGCTGCAGTCTTTGATCCTGCAGATGTCTTTTTCTTTGTTGCGTTCGATGCCAAAAATTATGCCTCCCCTTCTAATACCGTATCCCGTCGTCCAGTCGGTTCAGCAGCAGAATCTGCCGAAACATCCCCACCGGACCGGGTTAAAATCAAATAAAGAAATGTCCGCCTATCGCCACTATGCCGACCACAAAACAATACCATGCAAAGTATTTGAATTTTTTGCTGCGGACTACCACCAGCATCGTCTTGATGCACACATAGCCCACGACAGCAGCAAAAACCATACCAACCGCATAGATCCCGATCTGCTCTGCCACGATCGGCTCTGCCATTACATCCTTCACTTCGAGGACTGCTGCACCGACGATCGCCGGAATGGAAAGAATAAAGGAATACTTGACGGCAAATTTGCGATCCAGACCACAGAGAATACATGCTGTAATCGTAGTTCCCGAGCGTGAAAGTCCCGGAAGCGTGGCGAGTCCCTGCGCCGCGCCGATGATCAGACCGCTTTTGCAGCTGACGTTCTTCGGAAGCTTCCTTCCTTCTTTCGTCAGATCTGCCATCAGCAGCAATACTCCCGTGATGAGTAGACAGATTCCCGGTATCAGAAGTGTGCCGCCTGCCGCTTCGACCAGATCCTTTCCGAGCAGGCCGATGATGCCGGTCGGTATCGTGGATACCAGGATCAATACAACAAATTTCCGATAATTGTTATGTACGATCTTCCTGTATTTCAAAGATGTCTTATGTATCCTGTTCAGACAGAAAAGATACAGATTCACGAACATATCGCCGACCATACAGAATGTCTCAGCTATCATTTCCCAGATATCCCGATGATAGACCACGAACACTGCCGCCAATGTTCCCACATGCAGCATGATATCAAAGAGCATGCTGTCATTTGTTTCAATGTGAAAAATATTCTGAAGAATCGCCAGGTGTCCGGAACTGCTTACCGGAAGAAATTCCGTGATTCCCTGTACGATTCCCAGAAATATGGATTGTAATACTGTCATAATCGCCTCCGAAAGATACTGTTCTGAAACTCATGCCTATGATTATAACAAATATATTTGAACGGCACAAGATTTTTGTGACAGCTCCGGAGCCGCGATTACGGTTCCTGTCATTGTCTATCCCGGATCAGTTCATACAGCTTGCGAAGTGCGTCACTGATTCCTCCTGTCTCATTGATCAGTCCTTCCCGGACAGCCGTCTCACCGACCAGAATCGTTCCCAGATCTTTGGTCAGGATTCCCGTATCCAGCATGAGTGCTTCCAGCCGTTCCCTCTTCGCTCTTGAATGCTCTGAAATAAATCCAAGAATACGATCCTGCATCTGTTTGAAATAATCATAGGTCTGAGGAGCACCGATGACCGTTCCGTTCATTCTGACGGGATGAATAACCATGGTCCCGGTTTTCACGATAAATGAATAATTCGTTGACACTGCAATCGGTACTCCGATCGAATGGCTGCCTCCAAGAACCAGAGAAACCGTCGGTTTGCTGAGCGAGGCAATCATCTCAGCAATTGCCAGTCCGGCCTCAACATCCCCTCCTACCGTATTCAGAAGGATCAGCAGGCCGTCAATATCCGGACTGTCCTCGATAGCTGCAAGCTTCGGAAGTACGTGTTCATATTTGGTCGTTTTTGAGTTGCCCGGAAGACATTCGTGTCCTTCTATCTCGCCGATCACACTCAGCAGATGGATATGATGGCTCAGGGCCAGTTCTCCGTCTTCCTTTATCGCTTCCCTTTTTTCATCCTCCTGTTCGGATTTATCAGCCCTTTCAGCTTTTGCATTACTGCTCCGGCCACCTTCCGTATCTGCTGCGGAAGGTGTGCTGCCACCGCTTTTAACCCCTGTATTTCCTGCATTTTCTGTTTCCGCATATTTTTTACTTCCATTATATTTTTCATTTCCATAATATTCTGCACCTTCTTCATTTCTGTTCTGCATCATAGATAATGACTCCTTCTGTTTTTTATCAGTATTTCCCGGAATCATGCAAAGAATGAATAAAATCGGATCCAATTTCTGGAAAAAAAATTTAAACAGAAATAAAAAACTTTCGCAGATGCCCGTCAGCAGGCATTTGCGAAAGTCTCAAAATTCTTTTCGGTCTTCCGGTCAGCGATGAAAATACTTGTCACGCAGCGTATATACCATATTGCGGTAATGCTCACAGCACTCCTCATTCTGATCCGTCTCGATCATTGTAATACACGGGCGCAGATATTCATCCCAGATATTCTTATAAATTGAACGCGAATCCTCACACTGATTGATGTGCTTCACAATACTCGGTGCAACATCGTAGTATTCCCGGATCAGTTCATCTCCATCCGGTCTGGATGCAAGATAACCGTCGCGATACCCGCGCAGCAGCGTCAGCTCATAGCAGTCATCACTCTTACCGAAGGTCTCACACACTGCAGTTGTTATGTAACAGAATTTCTTGTGGAATCCCTGTTCAATATAGGAGCGTTCGGCAGCCTGCAGCGGATATTTCGGAAACTCACACTTCCATGCCTCGGTAATCTTGTCCGCCAGCGGCTTCGATGATCTTCCTTTATATTCCAGTACCATTGGAAGGACGAATACAGCCATCGTCAGATTGAGATCCATCATCATCCGCTCTTTCCTGTTTCGCCTTGAGCATCCGTCAACCTTCTCAACTGCATATGCTACAAGTGCATTCGCCATATTCGTAATGAACGTCTCATTATCGATAACGGAATTATATCCGTTTTCAACTGCATCTAAGGTACCAAAGTGCTCCTGATACATTTTCTGAAAAGCTTCCGGATACGTATTTTTCTTGAAATACGGCATCGGATCCCCGTCGCAGCAGTCGAGCAGCTTCGGCATTCCCTCTATTCCGGTCAGATAAAAGTTCATCTTTTCCTCCTGTAGCGCACCAAGCGCTGTAATCCAGTTCCCGCAGACTCCTACATACCGTCACACGGAATGTCGTTTACTCATCCAGGTTCGTATACACAGCCTGAACGTCATCGTCTTCATCCAGCAGATCAAGTGTACGATTCAGCTGTTTCAGCGCTGTCTCATCTGTCAGCTCCACATAATTCTGCGGAATCATGGTCACCTCAGCAGATGCCATCGGGATTCCCTCTGTCTCAAGAGCCTGACGTACTGTACTGAATTCATCCGGATCAGTCAGGATCTCAAAGCTGTCCTCTTCTTCAGCAAAATCCTCTGCGCCTGCATCCAGTGCGATCATCATCAGATCGTCTGCTTCCATATCGCACTCTTCCTTGTCGATAATGATCTGACCTTTTTTATCAAACATATAGGAAACGCAGCCCTGTGTACCGATGCTTCCGCCGCCCTTTGTAAATGCATTGCGGACATTGGATGCAGTACGGTTCTTGTTATCAGTCAGCGCCTCCACGATGATCGCAATACCGTTCGGTCCGTATCCTTCATAGGAAACATACTCATAGTTAACGGAAGAAAGTTCTCCGGCTGCTTTCTTGATACCGCGGTCAATCGTATCGTTCGGCATATTGTTGGCCTTTGCCTTTGCAATGATATCACGCAGACGGCTGTTGTTTGCCGGGTCGGCACCACCCTCTTTTACGGCAACGGCGATCTCACGGCCAATGATAGTAAATACCTTACCCTTTGCAGCATCATTTTTTTCTTTTTTGTGCTTAATATTGGCAAATTTTGAATGTCCTGACATAACCTGGTGTTACTCCTTTTCCTCTTCTTTTATTTTTGTAATTTTTACAAGGCGGATCATCTTGTCCTCCACCTTTAATATATGAAACAGATAACCGTACTCTTCTACCTTGGCCTTTTCACCGTCAGCCGGGATGCGGTCAAGCTTCGAGATCAGCCACCCATTCAATGTATCATATTCCTCATCCTCAAACCGGATATCCAGCGCATCCGCCGCGTCAGACAGCGGAGTCATACCGTTCATCAGACAGACTCCGTTCGCATACTCACGGATCATCTGCTCCTCATTGTCATACTCATCCTGAATATTTCCTACAATTTCCTCGAGGATATCCTCCATCGTCACCAGACCGGAAGTCTGGCCGTATTCATCCACAACAATTACCATCTGCTGCTTTTCTGCCTGCATCCGGCGAAACAGCACATTAATACTGCGCGTTTCCGGAATAAAACGCACACTGCGAAGCAGCTGCGGGATGTCCCTGATCAGCCATTCATCGTACTGCTCCATCATATGAAACTTCATGGCATCTCTGAAATGCAGAACACCTATGATATTGTCTATATTTTCCTCATAAACCGGGAAACGTGACACCGCCTCCCCTACCATAAATGAAATCGCATCACGAAGATTGATCTCGCCTTTGATCCCGACGATTTTCTTACGGTGGGTCATAATGTCGGATGCGTTCTTGTCATCCAGTTCGAAAATGTTCTGGATCATTTCAGCCTCACGGGCATCCAGCACTCCCTGCTCGTGCCCTTCATTGACCATGGAAATGATCTCGTTCTCCGTCACCTCAGGTTCAAGAGACTTCGGATCAATACCGAACAGACGAATACAGAAATGTGAAAGTGCCGTCATCAGATATGTAAACGGATACAGTACCTTCACCACTCTGCCCACAATGTATGTCCGCTTCAGCAGCCAGCGATGTGCATTCCATCTCCCCATCATCTCCGGAATCGAACTGCCGATCAGATAAAACAGAATCACAGCCACCGGAAATACAATGTACGGCCGAATCTGTTCCGCCATCAGTGCAGCCAGATAACCGGCTCCCGTATAGGTCAGCGCATTCAGCAGCCATTCTGTATGAATCAGACAGTCTGCATCATCTTTCAGCGCCAGCAGTTCCCCGGGCGGCTTCCCTTCCTTCCCGCAAAGTTCTTCAAGCTCCGTATCAGTCATGGTCTGCAGCGCTGATGTAAATGCCGAAAAAACAAAATCAAGCAGCAGCAGAACAATTACAAGAATGGTACCGCATAAGGCACCCGCGTCACTATCCATAAAGTGTTACTCCTTTTTATCATTCGTATACAAAAATATATCATCTTCAATCCTGTTCGTCAAGTTTGAATCAGCAGACGGTTATGTAAGCAGCTCCAGGCTGACCTGCAGTGCCTTATCCACCCGCTCCAGCAGCTCATAGTCGAGATGGCAGACCCGATCCTTCAGTCTTCTCTTGTCAATGGTTCTCAGCTGCTCCAGCAATATGACAGAGTCCTTGACGATTTCGTATTTCCCGGCTTCGATCTCCACGTGTGTCGGGAGTTTTGCCTTGTTCATCTTCGAAGTAATTGCCGCACAGATCACGGTCGGGCTGTGCCGGTTTCCAACGTCATTCTGTATGATCAGCACAGGCCGTATTCCTCCCTGTTCCGAACCGACTACCGGCCGCAGATCTGCATAAAAAACATCTCCTCTTCTGATATTCACACCATCACACTCCGATACAAGGTTATTGATAACTGTTTGGTATCTTCAGCAGTACTGCCTGCTACCCTAAGTATCTCCCTGTTTTCTTCGTCTATTCAGGTATGAAGGAAATAATTTATTCTGTCACAAAAACACGCGGAACACGCTTTCCGATATCACAGACAAACTCATACGGAAATCTTCCTGACAGATGCCCCAGTTCATCCACTGTAATCTCATCCGCTCCGTCGCGTCCGAGCAGAGTCACTTCATCGAGCAGCTCCACATCCAGACCTGTCACATCCACCATGAACTGATCCATGCACACACGACCTACGATCGGTGCCCGCTGTCCGCGGATCAGAACAGAACCTCTGTTGCTTAAACTGCGCGGATAGCCGTCTCCGTAGCCAACCGGAATCGTTGCAATGCGGCGCTCGTCCGGCGCTATGTATGTACCGCCGTAGCTGACTGCCGTACCGGCCGGAATCGTCTTGATATATACGACGTGAGATTTCAGTTCCATGACCGGAGTGAGCTTCACCGTCTCGCGGCTCACTTCGTCAGATGGATAAATACCGTAAATCGTGATACCGGCACGCACCATATCCAGATTTGCTTCTCCGATCTCGAGAATTCCTGCACTGTTCGAACAATGTCGGATCACCTTCGGTACTCCTGCATCCTCGATCGCATCGCAGAACCGGATATACCGTTTCAGCTGCATCTGCGCATATGCCTTGTCTGTCTCATCTGCTTTGGAGAAGTGTGTAAATACTCCTTCTATATAGATATGCGGAAGGTCACTGATCGCCTTCGCAAGTGCAACACCGTCCTGTGTATCAGCCACGCCGATGCGTGACATTCCTGTATCGACTGCAAGATGGACCGGCGCACAGACACCCAGTCTGGCTGCCGTATCAGAAAACTGCTGCGCCATCTCCAGTGTAAATACAGCCGGTCTGATACCGCTGCGCACCATTTCCTCATAATCCTCTTCGAAAGTATATCCAAGTATCAGAATCGGCTTGCTGATGCCAGCCTCTCTTAACTGAACTGCCTCAGAAAAGGCGGCCACTGCAAATCCCCATATGTAATCATACGGTTCCACAAGCTTTGCGATGGGAACTGCCCCGTGACCGTATCCGTCCGTTTTGATCACCGCTACCATCTGTGTTCCTTCCTTCAGGTTTGCTTTCATGCTGCGGAAATTCTGTTCTACCGCCTCCAGGTGGATATACGCTGTTATCCTTCCGTTCTTTCTCATAACCATTCCTCCTTCTGATGTCTGCATCACGGTTCGATGCTTTTGAGCACCTGGCCGATCTGCTCCGTGATGTCACCGGCAATCATGCCGTAAGAACTGTGCTGCCGGCTGGCCAGATCACCTGCCAGCCCATGCAGATATACACCGATTGCCGCCGCTGCAAACGGCTGCATCCGCTGCGCAAGAAGCCCGCAGATAATTCCGGTCAGAATATCTCCGGAGCCTCCAACTGCCATTCCGTTATTTCCTGATGTGTTCAGATAAGTCTCTTTCCCGTCGGATACGACCGTACGTGCATCCTTCAGTGCGCAGATCACTCTGTATTCCCGTGCAAACCGTCCGGCACATGAGATCAGGTCCTCCAGAATCTCTTCCTTCTGATTGCCGGTCAGACGCATCATCTCCCCGATATGCGGAGTCAGAATAATATCTGCCTGTGCCTCATCCAACAATTCCATTGATCCGGCCAGAATATTCAGACCATCCGCATCAATGACAAGACACTTCGCATAATGCTTCAGAACATACTGCAGAATTTCCCGCGATACGCTGCTGCAGCCGAGTCCCGGTCCGATTCCTGTCACGTCGGCCCATTCAAGTGCTTTCCGAAGAACACATTCCGGGAAAATATCCGGATCATATACCGTAACGATCGCCTCCGGAAGATACGTCTGTATGATCGCACGGTTGCATTCCGGTGTAAATATGCGTACCAGGCCGCTGCCGCTCCGGTATGCCGCCTTCGCTGCCAGACACGCTGCCCCGCTCATTCCGCAGCTTCCGGCGATCAGCAATACTCTTCCATACGTCCCTTTATTGGAATACGGACTTCTCCGTGCGATCCGCTGCAGATCTTCCGGTTCATATGTGAATACTGACATTCTGCCGCCGCGCAGAGAGTCCGCCGTAATTCCGATATCGCGCCGTACCACCGTTCCGCAGCACTGTGTTCCCGGATACAGCAGCTGGCCGATCTTCCGGTATGCAAATGTCACGGTCAGGTTTGCCTGCACTGCTGTCCCCATGATTCTTCCTGAATCTGCACAGATGCCGGATGGAATATCCACGGCCACCACATATGCGTTCTGTCTATTGATCCAGTCAATCAGATCAGCATAGGAACCTTCGATCTCCCTGGACAGTCCAATGCCGAAAATGGCATCTACTATAGTAGTATATTCACGTCCTCTGTAATTGCTGCTGATTTTTATTCCACAATTTTCACATATTTTTCTCTGCTGTGCAGCCTCCTGCGACATGGAGGTCTCTTTTCCGACAAAAGCCACCGTCACGCGAATCCCCTGTTCATCCAGCAGCCGGGCAATGGCAAAACCGTCCCCGCCGTTGTTGCCGGAGCCGCATACGACCAGCACGGAACTCAGATCACATCCGGCCGCATGCATTTCTTCCACCACGGACAGCGCCGCCCGTTCCATCAGAACCAGAGACGGAATCCCGATGCGCTCAATCGTATCCGTATCGCAGCGTTTCATCTGCTGCGCATTGAGTAAATATTCCATTTTCTGCTCCTCCTGATCAGTTTTCCCGGTCTGCTGCCGTGCATTGCTTCTCCGGGATACAGTTGCAGGCCGGCAGGTTCCTCTGCCGACCTGCCGGCCTGTCTGTCTACTTCTGCTTTTTTTCCAGATGACTCAGATTATAGGAAAGCTGCATCAGGCTCTCCGACAGATGTACATTCTCAACCACAACATCCTTCGGAAGGTGTAGATCCGTATGGGCAAAATTCCAGATTGCCTTCACTCCGTTCTCCACCAGAACAGGTGCCACCTCTTCCGCTCCGCTCTTCGGCAGTGTCAGTGCTGCGATCTGAATCTGGTTTTCCTGAATGAACTGCGGCAGCTCGTCCGTCATACGGATCGGAATTCCGCGCACAGTCACACCCTGCAGTCTCGGATTCACATCAAAAATTCCCTTGATCCAGAAACCGCGTTTTTCAAATTTTACATAATTGGCAAGTGCCTGACCGAGATTGCCGGCTCCGATAATAATCATATTATAGACCTGGTCAAGACCGAGAATCTTGCCGATTTCCGTATAAAGATACTTTACATTATAGCCATACCCCTGCTGTCCGAATCCTCCGAAATTGTTCAGATCCTGGCGTATCTGCGATGCCGTCACATTCATCATCTCGCTGAGCTCATTGGATGAAATACGTTCCACCTTCGCTTCGAGCAGATCTCCCAGGTATCTGTAATAACGCGGCAGTCGTTTCACCACCGCTTTAGAAATACCATGATCCTCCACGTCTCTTCCTCATTCTTCAAGTCATTTACACCCATTTTGTGCATACATATGTAATATTATAACCAAATGCATTTTTTATGTCAATCTCGCACCTGATTTTTCAGGTTTTTGCTCCCAAAAAAATACATCGGATATTGTGTTTTGCGCAATTTCAGGTATAATGTATGTTTGGAGAAATTTGCCGGACACTATTCTTCTGCGGATACCGGTCCGGTGTTCGCCGCTTATTTTTGTAGCGTGTGAACCCGCTCCTGACTGATACAAATTTACATACAAGAAAAGGAGTACCCCATGATACTTTCCTGTCAGAATATAACAAAATCATTCGGCACGGATACCATTGTGTCCAATGCCTCTTTCCATATTGAAGAACATGAGAAGGCTGCAATCGTCGGCATCAACGGTGCCGGCAAGACCACCCTGCTGCGCATTATCGTCGGACAGCTGGAGCCGGATCAGGGTGTAGTCGCCCTCTCCAAGGGCAAAACGCTCGGCTATCTGGAACAGCACCAGGATGTGAACAGCACTGCATCCATCTATTCCGAACTGCTCAGCGTCAAACAGGATGTGCTCCTCATGGAGCAGCGTCTGCGCAGGATGGAACAGGAAATGAAACATGCGGAAGGTCAGCAGCTTCAGGAACTGATGGAACAGTACAACCGCATTTCTACAGAATTTGAGAATAAGAACGGTTATGCAGTACAGAGTGAAGTGACCGGAGTTCTGAAAGGACTCGGCTTTACGGAGGACGAGTTCGATAAACAGATCTGTACTCTCTCCGGCGGTCAGAAGACACGTGTCGCGCTGGGCAAACTTCTGCTTTCTGCCCCGGACATTCTTCTTCTCGACGAGCCGATCAACCATCTGGATCTGACCTCCATTGCATGGCTTGAAAATTATCTGCTCAATTATGACGGAGCAGTACTGATCGTTGCACATGACCGCTATTTTCTGAATCGCGTCGTGTCCAAGATCATCGAGCTCGACAACGGCAGGGTTATGACCTTCCTGGGAAATTATACCGCATATGCCGAGAAAAAAGCACAGCTTCGCGAAACACAGTGGAAAGCATACCTGAACCAGCAGCAGGAGATCAAACATCAGGAAGCGGTCATCGCCAAACTGAAGTCGTTCAACCGCGAAAAATCCATCAAGCGCGCAGAAAGCCGCGAGAAGATGCTCGACAAAATCGAAGTCCTTGACAAACCGTTCGAGGTCAGAGCCGATATGCACCTTCGTTTTACACCACAGATCCTGAGCGGAAATGACGTGCTCACCGTAGAAGGACTGTCAAAATCCTATCCGGACAATCCTCTCTTTCATGATCTGGATTTTGTCATTCAGCGCGGCGAAAAAGTCGCCATAATCGGAGACAACGGAACCGGCAAGACTACGATTCTGAAAATACTGAATGAACTGGAACAGGCGGACCGCGGTTCCTTCCTCTATGGAAGCCGTGTACACGTGGGCTACTACGACCAGGAGCATCAGCTGCTCCATATGGAAAAGACTCTGATGGAAGAAATCTCCGATGTTTACCCCGACATGACAGGAACTGAGATCCGCAACGTACTTGCCTCTTTCCTTTTTACCGGTGACGATGTATTCAAGAGAGTCAGAGATTTGAGCGGCGGCGAGCGCGGCAGACTGGCACTGGCACGGCTAATGCTGTCCAAAGCCAATTTCCTGATTCTCGACGAACCGACGAACCATCTGGATATCACCTCCAAGGAGATTCTCGAAGAAGCCATCCGCAATTATACCGGAACGGTACTTTATGTATCTCACGACCGTTATTTTATCAACCAGACAGCCACCCGCATTCTGGAACTGAAGAACCAGACCATGATCAACTATATCGGCAATTATGATTACTATCTGGAGAAAGTCGAAGAGCTGACCAATATCTATGCCGCACCGGCTGTCGCAGAAGTCAGTGCACCGGACACCACCTCCGCAAAAACAGACTGGGCCCGTCAGAAAGAAGAACAGGCCCGCGAGCGCAAACGCCAGAACGAACTCAAAAAGACGGAAGACCGTATCTCTGCCCTGGAGGAGCGCAGCAGCGAAATTGATGTCCTGATGTCGCGGGAGGAAATCTTTACCGATGTGGCAAAATGTGTGGAACTCAGTAAAGAGAAGGCATCGGTTATGGAGGAACTGGATGCCCTGTATGACATCTGGGCAGAACTTTCCGAGTAGAGATCCATAACAATAAATTTGATATCACGCTCCGCTGCAATCTCAGTACCAGCTTAATCAGACTGCAATACCCCGAAACCGGCAAAAGGATCCTTTCCTGTACCCGATTCCGGGGTATTATATTATACACTGCATTTTGCTCTTACACTGTTCTTCGCTTCTGCATCCGGTTCCCTGTACCGGCTTGACAATTCTTTGCATTACCCTCGCCAGTTCCGCTCCTCCTTCTACTCCGCCTCCGCACACAGTGCTTCGTTATTCACCCCGTCATTCCACAGGCGCATCTTCCGTTCCGGCTCATACACGCGTACAATGTTCCCCAGCTCACATGCCTTGTCCGGGCAGATCTTTCCGAACAGATTTTCCTGCATTTCAAAATAATCACGCTGATATATTTTTGTTCTCCGGTCTCCGAAAACGGCTCCGTAAAAGATTTCAGCTTCGACCAGATCCTGAAACATATGACTTCCATAACTGAGCTCCGGCATATATCCGGCACGGTTATCTGTCACCTCACAGATTGCGCAGAATCCGGAAATATCAATGAATTTCACCGGCACGCCAAGCTCCGGTGAAGAGGTTCCGATGCGTCCCGGAACAGTCAGCAGAATATTTTTTCCGCTTCCTTTATAATAACGGTTGACTGCTCCGACCGCATCCGCAACTTCCGGTTTTTTCGCATACGGAAATTCATAATATTCCTTCGGTTCGACCTGCACCACGACATCGATGTCTTTTTCTATGGATTGTCCCATGGAAGAATCCTTTATCCGGAAAAAGGTCTGTGCTTCCTGTTTTTCAGGAATCTCAGTCCTGCCTCCTTCCTTTCCTACATAGAGCGGTCTGCACTGCAGAAGATTCACAACAAAGTCATCTCCCTTGGTAAGATTGACCGTATATTCAATATCCACCGGTGTTCCGTATGCATTCTGAAGCTCATGCAGCATCCGCTTCATCATGGAGGTGAATTTTCGGTTTCCCAGAAGCCTCTGGCAGCTCACAAAGTAGATATCCCGCGGTCTTCCCATTTCTCGCAGCCGATCCTCCGCCTCATAATCGTGCTCCAGAATCGTATTCCGATACCATTGCGGCAGATATTCCAGCAATCCTGTCAGCGGTACTTCCTCCATCCGGTTCTCCGCCATATTGATCACATCAATCTTATGCTGTGAAAACCGGTGTTTATCTGCTATCTTCACCAGCATCGTAACTTCCGGACGATCCAGATTGACAAGACGCGGATAATCGTTTTCCGTACGGTCCACAGCTTTTGTCCCCAATCCCATGACGATTCTCAGCATTCCTGCTGACGGATCCATATCCGGCATCCACTTGTACGCACTGTAGCTGTAGCCCACACCTGCCGCACACGGCATAAAGTAAGGGCCGTAACCGGATCCTGAGACTCTCTGTACCAGAACCGCCATCTGCTCATCATTCTCCGCCAGTCCTCGCGCCCGCCTGTATTCCAGAGCAGAAGGATCCATAGTGCTGGCATAGACAGTACGCACAGCGTCTTCAAATGCCTGCATGCGCTCTGTAATCTCTCCACGGTTCGGACAGAATACGGATTCATATTTTCCGGCAAACGCATTGCCAAATCCGTCCTCCAGCAGGCTGGAGGAACGGACGATAATCGGATTCTGGCCGAAATACTCCAGCATATTCCGGAACTTTTCACGTATATTATTGGGAAATACACCATTCAGAAGTGCCTGCTTCAGCTCACCGGCAGCCTCCATATATCCTGATTCCGTCTTCTGACGGATCCGTGTCTCCCAGCAGCCATTGGATACAATATATGTATAAAAGACATCCGAACCGATGTAGAAGGAATCATGCTGCTCTGAATGAGCATGATATCCATCCAGTGTTTTCTCAACGATCTTTCTTGCCAGCAGCATACCGCATGCCTTTCCGCCGATAGCACCGCTGCCCAGCATACGGTCTCTGACCGCAAAATAATCTCTGGGTTCAAAACACTGTTTCAGCAGCTGATGCATTTTTGCATCCCGCGTCATGGTGCTCTCAATAATCATATCTTCCGTCTCATCTGTGAATGTACCGTTCAGATAATCCGCTCTGGCCTTTGAAAAGAAACGGTCATGACTGTCAAAATACTGATCCTGACTGTATACATATGCCGCCTGTATCAGAGAATAATATCTGCTTGTCGCCACCGCATCGGTCAGAGGCATAAATTCTCCCCTGTCATCCTCACTCACATGAGGCAGGAACATGGTCGTAGAATACCGGTTCCACACTTTGATCGGGTGAAGATAGTGGATCGGTCCGTCTGAGTACACATCCAGAAGCAGCTGCGTTGTCTCACGGATACGTGCCACTGCGTCAAATGAATGTCTGCCCCGGATCAGCGGGAAGAATGCCACTGTATCAAGCTGAAACAGATACGGACAGGTCACACAGAAGAAATTGCCCATCATCAGATCTGTATACCAGGCCGACTGCAGCTCAGAGAGACTGTCAAATACATAAAATGCCTCATACCCTTCCCTCGTTATCACTTCATGAATAGCCACGGTAAACTTCTCAAATCCCTCGTCCGGATTGAACTGATAAATTTTCAGTCCCTCCATCGGTGCCAGGATCGGTTCATGCTGCGCGAACCTGATATAGATCAGATTGCGTCCGTCTGCCAGAGCCTGCCTGACATAGGGCATTACAAAAAAACTGTATTCCTCCAGTCCGGATACCTGCAATACCACATTATCCCCCAGTCGGATATGATCCAGTACCCGGTCCAACCCATCCATACCACTTTTGATTTTTTCAAATGCTGCCATCCCATCTCTCCTTTTCGATAATATAAAATCCCCCTGGAGGAACTTCCCCGTTCCTCAGGAGGACTTATGTTTTAATATTTTATTTCATTATTCCGGTTTCGGTATCCGATTTTCGCTGTTTTACATTCAGAAAAACCGTGCACCCATGTATCCGACGATTCCATCAATCTGCACTTTATACCATCCGCCGACATCTTCCAGAAACTCTACAGTGGTTCCGTACATATATTCCCCGAGAATCTCAGAATCCATACTCGGACCGCTGCGGATATAACAGGAACCCTGCAGTGTTTTGTAGACCGGGACATATTCGGATTCAGTCTCCGTCATACTTTCTGTCTCAGTTTCCACAGCTGTCGCTGCTCCCGATTCTGCCCCCGATTCCGTTCCCTGTTCCGCCGTTTTCTCCCTGTCTGATTCTTCCCACTGTTTTCTCAGCTCCATAAATTCATTCAGGTTCATTGTAATGACTTTTCCAGCGTTCGGTACAGCACCTGAGATCTGTATCTTGACAGACGCTTTATCCGTCCAGTTCTTCTGATCCGGTATTTCATCGGTCTGTGCTTTACCATTCTGTTCTTTATCTGTCTCCAGGTCCGGCATATCTTCATTTTCTGATTCATTTCCCGGCTCAGGCTGCGTCTCATGTTCTGCTCCGGTCATTGCTTCTGATTCAGTATCTGATTCGGCTTCCGGTTCAGACTTTACCCGCGTCTCAGATTTACGCTCAGAACCTGTCCCTGTCTCTGACTGTGATTCCCGGTCAGTTTCCTCTGTTATCTCTGGCCGGGATTCCTGCTTAATTTCCCCGTCAGTTTCTGACTGCAGCTCACACTCAGTCTCCTCTGCTGCTTCTGACTGTGATTCCTGCACAGTTTCTTCCGAAATATCTTCTGAAATCTTTTCTGAAGATTTTTCTGAAATCTCCTCTGAACTCTCTGATTCAGCCTCTGCAGCTGATTCACGTCCGTTCTTCTCCGCCGTCTTTATCTCATTCTCTGTCTCAGCAACTGCTTCAGACTGTACTTCTGTCAGTATCTCGATCACATTCCCGCTGCTGGCCTCTTTTTCTCCTGACACTTTCTGGTAAATCCGCACTCCGCTATATATTAATATAAATAACAGCAGCGCCGCAAATGCAAGTATAAAATACCGCAGATAATCGGACAGCCACTCCTTGAATGCTTTCATCTCATCACGCCCCTTTTCCATAAGTATACAAAAAGACCGCACCAAAAGCAAATATAACTTTCGGTGCGGTTCTTAAAATTTTCTTATGAAACTTTCTTATGAAATTTCTTAATGAAATCTCTTAATAAAATCTCTTATACATTATCCTGACAGGGATGCGGGTGACCGGAGTCACAAGCATCGTTCTGAACGATTCCCGAATTAAGCGAGCTCGTCAACCAGCTTCTGAACTGCTGCAAGAGCCTCTTCCGGAAGTGCATCGTATCCGCCCTTAGCTGTGTTGAACTTAGCAACAGCATCTACACGGTTCTGCATAGCACTCTTCAGAGCTGCCTTGTAATCAGCATCGTCCATGTTCGGTGTGAAGTCAGCTGTCTTGCCGTCCCACTCGCACATGATCTCGATGTCTTCGAACGGTCCCCACTGCTCAAACTTAGCCTTTCCTTCAACGATTGTCTCAAGAATGCCAAGTGTGTCAGCCGGTTTAACCTTTGTTCCCATGAAGTCACCTGTGTTAACGATGTAGCAGTCTACATTCTTCTCTTCTACGAGCTTCTTGAATTTCTCATAGTCGTTAACCAGCGGATATGTTCTGAACGGGTTAGCATACGGTACGATACGAAGTGCATTCAGGTCTGTACCAGCTGCAACACGCTCTGCAGTAGATGTCTTTGTAGCCAGTGTAGCACCCATAACAGATGCAAGAGCTGCACCTTTCAGCTTAACTACCGGCGGGATTGTCGGGTCTTTCATGATCCAGAAGATGGAGTTAACCGGCTCGTCAATCTTGTCTACACGGTTCGGAGACCACAGTTTGGACTTGATCGCACGTCCGTTACCATTTCTGATATCCTCTGTAACGAGCTGAAGCTTGCCGTCCTCATCCAGAGTAGCGGAGCAGTTCTGAGCTGACAGAAGGTATTTGTTGTCTGCACATCCTGTCGGGTAGTCTGCAGTCTTATCGAAGTATGTCGGCTCCAGAGCTACAGATGAGCATGTATCTGTATTGATGATGAATGCATCGTCATGAAGTACAGTTACACCGTACTTTCCGCCGTGCTTAGCATGTGTCAGTGTGGACTTACCTGATCCTGACAGACCGAATACAGATGCAACATACTTGGAACCGTCAGCCAGTGTGTACTCTTTCTGTCCGCCGTGGCAGGAAGCATAACCATTACGGTTTGCAATTGCCCATGCCATTGTCAGAGTACCCTTCTTGTGCTCACCGAAGTATCTCATACCAAGGATACAAGCACAGTTCTCATTTGTATCGAAGTAGCAAAGTGTAAGCGGGTCGCTCAGACAGCTGTAATCAACATCCGGACGCTCCTGCGGTGTCCACTGCGGATCGGAGAAGATGTAGATATCCGGCTCTTTTCCGTCGCCTACCGGCTTGGAGTTCTTGTACATCTTTACGTACTCATCGCTCATGTACTGGAAGTTCAGCATCCAGTTGTACATGATGTTCTCTTCGCCTTCCGGAATCAGAAGATGAGCCTTTACCATGAACTCCGGATCAAGACCTACAAATACTTCTGCATGGTACATTGTTTTCCAGCGTGCTTCGTATACAGCATCCATAGCTACCTTATCGAGCTTAGCTGCATCTACGCCCGGCTCGCCCTTGATACGGCGTGCTGCTGCGTAACGGCCTGTAACAGCACCGTCATTGAAAAGAAGAACCTTGGCATCTTTCTCAAGACCGAACTCTTCTCCTCTGTAAACCGGCATATCTGTAACGATCGTTCCCGGTGAATTCTTAGCTAATTCATAAGCTTCTTTGAGGGTATTTACCTTTACTACGTTGTTGCCATAGAATGCACCCTCGATGATGGCACGTGTCTTGGAAAAACCAACTTTACCAGCGCCAATCTCGCTAATCGGGTAATATGCTTTTGTTGACATATTGGATCCTCCTCATAATCTTTTTGACACATTATCTCATCTTTATCAAAATATGTCAAGCATTTAACAAAGAATTTACTCTGAAACCTCAGCAAAATATTCTGAAAAAACTGTTAAAACCTTTTCCTGCTGTTTATAAGTTTTTTATTAGATTTTCCTCCTTTTTCATGATATACTGGATTGAATTCTTTTTTCCCGCCACAGTGCAGAAGAAACAGAATGGAGGTATCAGAATGAAAGAATTACAGTTTTCCGAAATCACTCCAGAGATCCTGAGGCTGTCCAGAAGATGTGCAGGCATCAGCCAGATCGATCCGGAGCTTTATTACAAATACGATGTCAAACGCGGTCTGCGTGACCTGAACGGCAAGGGTGTTCTGGCCGGGCTGACCGAGATTTCCGAAATCTATGCAAAGAAGATCGACGAGAACGGCAATGAGGTCCCCTGTGACGGTGAACTCTTCTATCGCGGACGGAATGTACGGGATCTGGTGCGCGGCTTCACCACCGAGAACCGTTTCGGTTTTGAAGAGGTTGCGTATCTGCTGCTCTTCGGCACGCTGCCGGACAAATACGAGCTTGAGAGTTTCAAGATAATTCTGGCAGATTACCGCAAGACGCTGCCTTCCAGTTTTGTACGTGATATTATAATGAAAGCACCGAGCAGCGATATGATGAATACACTGGCCCGCAGCGTCCTTACTTTATATTCTTATGACGACCGTGCAGATGACATTTCGATCCCGAATGTTCTGAGACAGTGTCTGCAGCTGATCAGTATTTTCCCGCTGCTGTCTGTGTATGGTTACCAGGCGTACCAGCATTATTATAACGGCCGCAGCCTGTACATCCACTCTCCGCAGCCGGAACTTTCCGCCGCAGAAAATATCCTTCACATACTCAGGCCGAACAGTCAGTATTCTGAACTCGAAGCGAAGATCCTTGACCTGGCACTTGTACTCCACATGGAACACGGCGGCGGCAACAATTCCAGCTTCACGACTCACGTTATCTCCTCCTCCGGCACGGATACGTATTCCGTCATGGCCGCATCCCTCGGTTCTCTGAAAGGGCCCCGTCACGGCGGTGCCAACATCAAGGTCGTGCAGATGTTCGAGGATATGAAAAACACGCTCCGCGACTGGACGGACGAGGACGAGGTAAAGAGTTATCTGCGCGCTCTTCTGAAGAAGGAGGCATTCGACCATTCCGGCCTGATCTATGGTATCGGACATGCCGTTTATTCTCTGTCTGATCCGCGTGCACAGATCTTCAAGGCTTTCGTGGAGAAACTCAGTATTGAAAAACACTGCGAAGATGAATATCAGCTGGGTGCACTGGTAGAGCGCCTTGCACCGGAAGTAATTGCAGCGGAACGCCGGATCTACAAAGGAGTCAGCGCCAACGTCGATTACTACAGCGGATTTGTATATCAGATGCTCGGTCTGCCGCTGGAACTCTATACACCGATCTTCGCCATGGCGCGAATCGTGGGATGGAGCGCTCACCGTATCGAAGAACTGGCCAACAACGGCAAGATCATCCGACCGGCCTACCGCAATGTCAGCGAACGGGTCAATTACGTTCCGCTTGACAAACGCTGAATAAACCTGAGAACAGGAGATACGAATTATGAAAGCTTTCTGGGACTTCTATGAAAATATGAATGAGATAGTCTATGCGGCCGACATGGATACGTATGAACTTGTATATATGAACAAACGTGCACGGAAGGTCTACAACATCCCGGACAGAGAAAGCATCAACGGAAAAATATGCTACGAGCTTCTTCAGGGATGTTCGGTCCCGTGTGCCATGTGTTCCAATTCAAAGCTGAAACCAGGCGAATTCTACGAATGGAAATATCACAATTCCATGCTGGGCAGAACATTTGCACTGAAGGACAGCATGATCATAAAAGACGGAAGACGTTACCGAATGGAACTCAGCATCGATGTAACCGTTCAGGAACAGCAGCGTCAGACGATCAAGGATTTTGCATCCAACGAAGCTCTGGTAAACGAAGCGCTTCGTGTTGCGCTGTCCGCACAGACACCTGAGCGTTCTCTCGAAGTACTGCTGCAGTACCTGGGACAGTCCCTGAAGAGCGACCGCGTCTATATATTTGAGAAAACTCCGGACAATACGTTCAACAACACGTATGAATGGTGTGCGGAATTTGTTTCTCCGGAAAAGGACCATCTGCAGAATGTTCCATATGAAACAGTCGCTATCTGGCATAAATCTTTTCTGAATAGTCAGAATGTCCTGATCAAAAATCTTGAAGATATCCGGATCACCGATCCGCTTGCTTATGAATATCTCGCACCGCAGAATATTCGCTCGCTGGTGGTCAGTCCGCTCATTTTCAACAAGGAGATCATCGGCTTCTACGGTCTGGACAATCCTCCGCTGGAGTTTTTGAATCATATTTCCACCATGTGTCAGATTCTCGGACAGTTCATCGTATCGATCCTGAAACGCCGGGATCTCGTAAAACGGCTTGAATCCCTCAGCTACTACGATCAGCTGACCGGTGCCATGAACCGCCACGGAATGAATGAGTTTATTGCAAACGTTCCTCACGACAGAAGCATCGGCCTCGTATACTGCGATGTAATGGGGCTGAAACGGCTGAATGATGCCAAAGGACATCTGGAGGGCGACGCGCTGCTGATGCGCACATACCAGTGTCTGGCAAAGCATTTTCCGAAAAATACCATCTTCCGTATCGGAGGAGACGAGTTTCTCGTCATGTGCAGTGATATTCCGGAAGAGATCCTTCGCTGTGCAACAGAAGAACTCCGGGCTGATATGCCGAATTTTGATCTGATGCTGGCTATCGGCTTCGTCTGGAGACCGCAGTGCAACGGACAGATCGCTGAACTTCTGAAAGAAGCGGATCATCTGATGTACGAGGATAAGCGCAGATATTATGAACTTTCTCCGAACGATCGGCGCACAAAATAGCTGCAAGAGTATCCATCTGACAGGAAAAAGAGAAGGCCCCTGCTTCCCTCAAATGAGTGGGCAGGAGCCTTTTTGATTGCTGTTTCAGATTACTGTTTTACTATTTTCTTCCCCAGTATTTTTCCATTGCTTTCTTCATGCCAAATCCGTACAGCACGGTAAACACAAGGAAAATAACGGTAAGTATCATGGATACTGTCATGCTGATCGTTCCATAGAAGTCCTGAATCAATGCAAAGATCCCACATGCTGAGGCGGACACTCCGAATCCAAGCTGTTTCAGTCCGATATCCCGGATATATCCTTCCGGATCCGTGCATTTCGTCACATCAATGTCTTTCGGCAGCAGCTGGCTCTTTTTGATCTTCCTTGATGTGATCATAACGACATACTGATATACCACATAAAGACCGGCCACTGTAATCAGCAGATCCATCAATGCATACAAATCATTTCCCATATCTGTTCTCCTTTTCCGTACTCTCCTGCCCAACAGCACAGGATACTTCTGTAATTACACAATACTCAGGAAAGCCTTCACTGCCGTTTCCATCTCATTTACGTCAATCACCTTGTCATGCAGCACCGGTGCATTGCGGATCTCATCGATTGCCTTCGGAACAGCCACACCGGAAATACGGTTCAGCTCATCGATCAGAGCAAAATCATCCATTCCGCTGTACTTCTCATCAATTGCCTCCATAACGCTGCGTGCAAACTTATACGGACTCGCCGTGGATGCGATCACTGCCGGTGTACTTCCGCACTCCGCTGCAAAACAGGTATGATATACATAGGAAGCAACTGCTGTATGAGTATCCAGTACATACCCTGTCTTTTCATAAACTCTGCGAATCTCTTCTGCAGTCTGTGCACCGTCTGCATAACCGCCTGCAAAATCCTTCATCGCCTCTTTCATTTCATCTGTGATAGTATAGCATCCTTTTTCTGCCAGTTCCTTCATCAGCGCCGCATTCTTTGCAGCATCATCCCCTGCGATACGATAGATCAGGCGCTCCAGGTTGCTGGAGATCAGAATATCCATGGACGGAGAAGAAGTCAGAATAAACTCTCTGTTTCTGTCATACACACCTGTCTGGAAGAAATCAAACAGGACTTTGTTCTCATTGGATGCGCAGATCAGCCTGCCGATCGGAAGTCCCATGTTCTTTGCATAAAATGCAGCCAGAATGTTTCCGAAATTACCGGTCGGGACAACTACGTTCATCGGTTCTCCCGCCTTGATCTCGCCGGAGCGAAGCAGTCTGCCGTATGCATATACATAGTATACGATCTGCGGAACGAGACGTCCGATATTGATGGAATTCGCAGAAGAAAAACAGAATCCGGATTCATTCAGCTGCTCCTTCAGCGCCTGATCTCCGAACAGCTTCTTTACACCTGACTGTGCATCATCGAAATTACCGCGGATACCGATTACACATGTATTCGCGCCTTTCTGTGTCACCATCTGTTTCTCCTGAACAGCACTTACACCATCCTTCGGATAGAATACGATAATGCGCGTGCCCGGAACATCGGCAAAACCTGCAAGCGCTGCCTTTCCGGTATCTCCGGATGTAGCTGTCAGAATGACGATCTCATTCTTTTCCTGATTCTTCTTTGCTGCTGTTGTCATCAGATACGGAAGAATGGAAAGTGCCATATCCTTGAATGCAATCGTCGCTCCGTGGAACAGTTCCAGATAAAATGTACCGTCTGCCTTCACAAGCGGAGCGATTTCCTCTGTATCAAATTTGGAATCGTATGCGCTGTTGATGCAGTATTTCAGTTCCTCCTCTGTGTAATCGGTCAGAAACTGCTTCATTACTGCGTATGCTGTCTCATGGTAACTCATGCCTGCCAGAGACTCAACCGGAATATCCAGCTTCGGAAGCTGTTCCGGCACGTATAATCCGCCATCCTCCGCCAGACCTTTCAGGACTGCCTGAGATGCTGTTACTCTGTTATCTGCATTTCTGGTGCTTCTGTACATTAAATTCATGACGCTCATCCTCTTCTATAAATATACTTTCAAAAGAATAAATCCAACTATATCACAAAAGGATGCCCGATGCAACGAAAAAAAGACTGCCGCAAAAATTACAGCAGTCTTTTCCGTCTTTGTCTACTCACAGTATTCCTTAAAAGTAAAGTATTCATGTCCGCCGTACTCGAATATCGCAACAAGGCTGGAATCAAACCAGCTGACATTCTGCGTCTCCGCCGAGTTCCGCGCAAAAAAGAATAATGCACCCTGTGAATAATCCTCTCCCTGAAGTACCCGCTCCACAGCCTCAACCGTGGAATCTGTAACAGTACAGGAATAGATCCGCCCGTCCGAAGTCGGCTGGAACTGATCCTCCTGCCATACCACATCGTAAATCGTATCAGGGAAATGCGAATCGCGTACACGATTCAGTACGACACCTGCGACCATCATCTTGCTCATAATATCTCCGCCGGTTGCTTCAGCTTCAACAATACTGAGCAGCGTGTAATATTCATCCTCAGACATCTGATTCTTCTGCACGGTCTGCTGTGCGTAATAGCTCAGCTCCCGTGCCTTCTGTGTGCCCTGCTGCAGGGTTGTCTGATGGATCACTCTTTTGTCAAGTCCTCTGGCGCCCGCCAGTATCTCATCCTCTTTATCAGCCACGCTCACCAGTCTGGTAATGTCTGAATACCGTTCCATATTCGTCACTCCGTTGACGATTCCCATCAGTCCGGCCTGGAACTGCCGTTCCCCTTCACTCCCCTCTATGGAAGAGTTCACTGCATATACCCTGCCGTGTCCGGTCGTGTCAAACTCGGAAATAACAAGAACGATACTGCCAATCACTGCTGCTCCGGTGAGCAGCAATAGTACAGCCCTGATGTACCTCCCGGCTAATCGTCCGATGAAACCACTGACTGATTTCGTTCCGTTTACTAACAGCTTCATAAACTCTCCTGTGTCTCGTGCCGCGCCCTCTCCCCCGGTGCGGTGTTGTGGCCCCTCATCATTTATTTGCCGCTTTCACGTAACTGCATTATACCTAATTTATAAACTATATGTCAATATATTTTTCATATTTTTGTAACATATTATCTGGTCGACATTTTTCTTTGTTACACTTTTATTGATTCTTAACAGATTTTTGCACGGATATGAGGACTGTTTTCGTATAAATTACTCATTGCGAATCTTCTGTTTTCAGCACATTGAACACCGCTTTTTTACGCGCTTTTTCGATGTTTTCTGCCATATTTCACCGATTGCAGTATCTTCCTGTTATAACTTGTCATCTTTTTAATATTTATGTAATATTTTGAAACATTTTTTCTGTGTTTTTATGAACAAAATAGTATACACGTTTCCATACAGCAAGGCCATTCCCGCCATATATAATCATGTCTCGTATCAAATTTTTTGCCTCAGTTTCCTGACAGAGGAGCGCAAAAGGCGGTCATCCGTTATACAGACAACCGCCTTATCTTAAACTCAGTTCGGATATTTATGATCTGTTTCTCTGCTCACAGCATATTTATGCATGCTTTGCATTTGACTCAGCCATATGATTGATCGCCGTCAGGAGCGCATCGATAGAAGCTTTGATGATATCCACATCAAGACCTGCTCCCCAGTGCATCTTGCCGTTCTTATCACGGATGCCTACATACGCGATCGCACGTGAGCTGGAACTCTGCTCGAGTGCATGCTCCTCATATGTGATAAGGTCGTATTCCAGACGGAAATGGCGCTTCATCGCATTGTTTACCGCATTCAGACGTCCGTTACCGGAAGCAACGATCACACTCTTCTTGCCTTCGTAAGTCGCTGTTACCTCAGCAATAATGCCGTTGTGCTGTTTGAAGTGAACCTCCTCAATCTTATACGGCTCTGTGATATTCTCGAATTTCTCCTTGAACAGCTGGAAGATCTCTTCCGGCATCAGCTCTTTATGCTGTACATCGGATACGCCCTTTGCCACATATCCCATAGCCTCACGCATTTTCTTCGGAAGACGCAGTCCGTAGTGCTGCTCCAGAATATAACCGACACCGCCCTTACCGGACTGGCTGTTGATACGGATCACATCTGCGTCATAGGAACGTCCGATATCAGTCGGGTCGATCGGCAGATACGGAACCGTCCATGTCTCACAGTTATTCTCCTCACGATACTTCATGCCTTTTGCGATCGCATCCTGATGAGAACCGGAAAATGCTGCAAATACAAGTGCTCCTCCATACGGACTTCTCTCATCTACCTTCATTCCCGTATATTTCTCATACGCTTCTGTTACTGCTGTCATATCATTAAAATCAAGCTCCGGATCAACTCCCTGGGCATACATATTCAGAGCCAGTGTAACGATATCTACGTTACCTGTACGCTCACCATTACCGAACAGAGTACCCTCGATACGGTCTGCTCCTGCCAGCATACCCATCTCTGCATCGGAAATACCACAGCCGCGGTCATTATGCGGATGCAGGGAGATGATCACGTTTTCACGATATTTCAGATGGTCATTTACATACTCTACCTGACTGGCATATACGTGCGGCATTGACATCTGAACTGTACTCGGCAGATTGATGATTGCCTTTCTGTCAGCGGTCGGCTGCCATACATCCAGAACCGCATTGCAGACATCCACTGCATAATCGATCTCTGTACCTGTGAAGCTCTCCGGGCTGTACTCGAACCGGTAATCTGCGCCTTCTTCCTCGGCCAGTTTCTTGAGAAGCTTTGCACCTTCTACCGCAATTTCCAGAATCTCCTCTTTGGACTTGCGGAATACCTGCTCTCTCTGAGCCAGAGAAGTGGAATTATATACATGTACAATGGCATTCTTGGCACCCTTGAGAGCCTCAAATGTCCTGCGGATGATATGCTCACGCGCCTGGGTCAGTACCTGAACGGTAACGTCATCCGGAATCAGGTCCTCCTCGATCAGCTTGCGGAGGAACTGATATTCTGTATCGGAAGCTGCCGGGAAACCTACATCGATCTCCTTGAAGCCGATTTTTACAAGGAGTTTGAAAAAATCGACCTTCTGCTCCAGCGACATTGGAACAACCAGCGCCTGATTGCCGTCACGCAGGTCAACGCTGCACCATACCGGAGCATGATCCACATACTCTTTCTGTGTCCATTTCATACTCGGAACCGGCGGCATAAAATACTGTCTCGTATACTTTTTGTGATTCATCATAATTCATTCTCTCCTTTACTTGATATTGTCTGATCAATTTTCCTGATGTTCTGAAAAAAGACCCTGCTCCACAGGATTCTTCACCTGCGAAGAGTCTGCAAAGCAGACATCCCTCATTCCGCAGCAGTGCGATCCCCGCAAAGCATTCTGAGCCTCACAGGACGAACTTTCCTGTGAGACAAAAAAACGTCCCTTGGGTCTTTGCCCAAGAGACGGAAGATAGCTAACCTTTCGCGGTACCACTCTAATTTATGATCACTCATACACTCAGCGGATACGGACATTTCTGTCTTATATCCTTCCCGTATAACGGACGGGGTACCGTCTGCGCCTACTTTCACATAAATGGATTTGGGGCAGCCGCTCAGGAGCGAGTTCCCCTGACTTCCTCTGATGCCTCGCACCAAACGGCATCTCTCTGAAAAAAGATAATCAGTGTACTATTCTCCGTCATTGCATTTCAGCTATTTTTGTTTTTAATAATTTAACATCATAAAGCCGGTTTGTCAACTGTTTTATGGCAGTTTTAGCTTCCTGATCCGATTTCCGTTCCGGATTCTGTTTCAGGTTCTGATCCGTTTTTTCCGATGCCGCCGTGATTCTCCTCATCAATAATGATAACGCGATCGGCACCCCGGATCGTCGATTCGCGGTGCGCAATGATAAAACAGGTCTTATCCCGCATCAGATTGCCGATTGCCTGCCGGATCAGAGCTTCTGTCTCTGTATCTACAGAACTGGTAGCCTCATCAAATATAAATATCTCAGGATCTGTAAGCACAGCGCGGGCTATGGCAATGAGCTGGCGCTGGCCTTTTGAAAGATTCCGTCCGCCCCCGGTCAGTCTGGTGTGATACCCGTAAGGCAAAGCTTCAATAAACGGATGTGCATAAGCCGTTTTCGCAGCCTCAATTGTCTCCTGCTCCGTCGCATCCGGCTTTCCATAACGGATATTGTCGAGAACAGTTCCTTCAAACAGCCATGTATCCTGCAATACCACACCGAACCTGCTGCGAAGCTCTTCCGGATCTAAGCTCCGGACATCTGTTCCGTCAATATAGATCGTGCCGGAATCAGCGTGATAAAAACCCAGCATCAGATTAGTCAGCGTCGTTTTTCCTGACCCGGTCTGACCGACAACAGCAACGTGGTCACCACGCGATACGTTCAGTGAAAAATCACTCAGTACAGTACGATCTTCCCGGTAGCCGAATGTAACATGGGAAAAGCAGATCTTATATGTGGCTTTTTCCGGATCCACAGCCTTCCCGGCTTCGCACTGCCGTCCATCCGTCTCTTCCGGCAGTATAAGGAATGCACCGGCTCCCGCTGTGAGGATCCCGGCATTCTGCAGTCTGCCGGCCGCCAGTGCCGTTTCGCGTATGGGACGGGCAAGAATTCGAATATAATGGATAAATGCCTGAATATCACCGACCCGAAGCTGTCCCTGCAGTGCAAACCGGCCGCCCGCCAGCGCTATTGCAACATAACCGATATTGGAGAGCAGATTCATTGTCTGTGCTGCAGTCCCTGCATAAAATTTATTTTTCAGCGAAGCTTGATACAGTCTTCCATTCAGCTGCCGGAACGCTTCTGCTGCCGCATGTTCGCGTCCGTACAGTTTCAGTACCGTATGACCGCTGAAAAATTCCTCTGTTCTGTTCTGAAGTTCTCCTGCGTAATCGCTGTACTGCACGGCACTTTTACGGGAAAAATGCAGAATCATCCGCAGTACAGCAACAGATACCGGAAAGATCAGAACCGCGAGACCTGCCAGCACCGGACTGATATACAGCATCATAATACAGATTCCTGCAATAGAAGTCAGTGATGTCACCAGCTGCTTCACTCCCGCCGCCAGATCACTGCCGGCTGCATCTGCTTCTGCAGTGATCCGTGCAAGAATTTGCCCAGCTCCCTGCTGTTCTATGGCGGACAGCGTGACCAGCTGCAGTTTCTGCAGCATTGCATTCTTCAGTTCGCCGGATACTCCGGCAGCAATCCCTGCCATGATCCAGTCGGCAATCCATGCAAGAGCAGCACTCAGCAGACAGATTCCCATCAGCATGCAGAGAATGCCGGATACCTTATTAAAATCAATCCGGCCTGTACCGCTCAGTTTTGCCATGATCCCCTCAAATACGACTGAAGTCGCATTACCGAGCATCAGCGGTCCTGCAGATGTCAGAAATGCACTCGCTGATGCCATGACAGACATTATTATAAAGTTCAGTCTGTATTTTTTCAGAACCTGCTTTATTTTGCTATTCATATCCCTGCTCCTGCGCTGTCTGTCTGTACTCCCTGCATTCTGCCATCAGCTGCTCGTGCGTCCCGTATGCAGCAACCCTTCCGCGTTCCAGCACAAGGATCTGATCTGCATCCGATGCATCCCGTACCTGCTGCGTCGTATAAATGACTGCTGCTCCGTTTTCCGCCACAGCCGAAAGTGCGGTACGCAGCTTCCGTGCCGTCGTGCCATCTAACGCAGCGCAGCTATCATCGAGCAGATAAACTTCCAGATCACGCGACAGAGCACGTGCAATACAGAGACGATGCCTCTGACCGCCCGTAAAATCAGCCCCGCCTGATGCAACCTGTGTTTCAAGCCCTTTTTCTTTGAGGAATTCTTCCGCCTGCGCAGCTTTGAGTGCTTTTTCAAGTCTTTCTTCCGGGATTTCTTCACCGACTTCGTATCCGCCTGCCCGAAGATTGTACGCAACCGTTCCGGTAAAAAGAACCGGTTCCTGCATGACGTATCCGATTCTTTGCCTGAGTTCCTCTTTCGTATATTCAGAGATTTCCTTTCCATCGACTGTAATTCTCCCTTCTGTCGGTTTCTGAAGCCCGGCAATCAATTGCAGAAGTGTTGTTTTGCCGCTCCCGGTACCGCCGATAACTGCTGTCATAGAGTCATACGGTACAGCAAATGAAACACGTTCCAACACGGGGACGTTCCTATCCGGATATTTGAAAATGACGTTCTGAAATGTGATCGCCATGTTCTGTTTGTCTCCTGCGGATTCCGCAGCTGCACATTGCCTGCCGCATGCTGATTCCATATCAACGCTCTGTCTGCTGCCTGCACTTCTGCATTTCATACCTATGATCGGATCATTCAGCAACTTTTCCAGACTCTTCGCCGCCGCTGCAGCTCCCGGCAGAGCGGGTACCAGTGATGCCAGCGAGATGAGCACATCCAGGATAAGCACACTATATAAAATGCATGCCATCATCTCGCCTGCCTGCAGACCGCCCGCATTGATCTCATTTACTCCATTCCACACAAGCAGGATGCCTCCGGCACTGGCAATCAGCATGATCAGCGGAATCAGCAGCGATATACTTCGATTCATCCGCATTGCTTCACGTCCTGCATCCGTACATTTCCGCCGCAGGCGCTCATACTCCCTGCGTCCGGCGCCAAATACCCGGATTGTCTGTATGCCCCGGAGCATTTCTCTTACCAGATGAGCAAACTCCTGCTTTCTGACACAAATTTTGTCATGCCGTGCTGTTATGACCAGAGCCGAAAGCACAATGACCAGAACAGCGGCACACAGACAGCCACTCAGTATTATACCGAATCCTGCGTGTATCTGCAGCGACACTACCACAGTCCCACCCCCAAGCATCAGGCCATAAATCAAAGTCCGCAGGATGGCCGAGACGAATTCCCCTGCACGCTCCGGTTCCTCTGTTACTGATACACGCAGTGAGACAACTGAAAGCCGCTCCATCTCCTGCGGCTCCAGATCCATCACATGCCCAAATATCTTCTGCCGCAGATCACTCTCGATACCGGCAGAAAGCTTCGATGTCAGATAGATTGCCAGGACGGCAGAAACAATCATCCCGAAGACTGACAGCAGCATACCCGCTCCTCGTGTAAGCAGGTAATTCACCTGAATCTCATTTACATCAATCCCCTGTACAGTCAGATCCGAACGAACGAAATTGTAGGCCGCCTGGATAACCAGAGACTGCGGTATCTCCTCAATTTTTTCGCGGGCCAGCATGGAAAGCTCAATACGAGTCTCATAAGGCATCATCGCAAGCAGTCCGAACGCATCGATTCCGCGCGGTATATACATTTCATCGCCGAGAATTTCCTCGTAATCCGCTCCCTCGGTCGTCAGCGCGTATACCGCAACCATCGGTGCTGTGATCACAGAAACAAGTTCTTCTTTTTCTTCTTTTGACAGTTCCTGCAGAACGTACCGTTCCTCCTTCTGGATATATCCCGCCCGTACAACAGCTTCCTCTTCCGTGGTCAGAAGCAGCAGAATCCGATTCATGCCACCTTCGCTGAACTGTTCACACAAAACAGAAGGGATTCCGCTCTGGCCGATGCCGATATCAATGATATCCGCTGTGCATTTCGGCAGCATCAGCTCACAGGCTGCCTGTATGAACAGCAGCAGAATGATTGCAGCCACAGTATTCTTGCGTCCATGCAGCAGACGCAGACATTCTTTCATACAAATTTCCTCCCTTTCCCTCTGCCGTCCATCCGGCAGACAGAGTCAGCCACAATACCGCCCATTTTTATCCATTATAACAAACAATCCTTCAAAATCATACACTATATTTCCCCAGCATATTCAAACATATTTTTCTTTGCAGCATCCAACCTGATGTTTCCGGCATATTATAAATAAAATTACAGACGAAAGGAGTGGCAGCTATGTCTGATACTTTTGACAATCGCTGTCTGCGCGGCTGTTTCTCATGCCGCTGCGATGAACGCAGGAATGACAGACGCGATGACCGCAGGGATGACAGGCGCGATGACCGCAGGGATGACAGGCGCGACGAACGCAGGGATGACAGGCGCGATGAACGCAGGGATGACAGACGGCCATGGGATACTGCCTGGCCCTGGCGATAATATAGCAGAGAAGTGTTTATTTCCGCTTCTGTGAAATAAGCCATGAAGGAGCTGCTCCTGGTAGCACACTACTTTGACAGCTCCTTCTTTTTTATACTTTACAATTCAGAACATTTCTAGTAAAATATATGTGTTTCGGGGTATGGCGTAGCTTGGTAGCGCGCTCGGCTGGGGGCCGAGAGGTCGCAGGTTCAAATCCTGTTGCCCCGATACCTGTCAAGTGCATCAACAAAATGCTCCTGCCTGACTGCATTTCGCATTCGGCAGGAGCATTTTCTGACTCATCATCTTCTCTATTTCCCGTATTCAATATCCCACAGGATTATTTTTATTACTTTCTTTTAACCTGGCAATGGCTCTGGAGAGTGCAGCCCTGGAGTGATGATATTCCTGAATGCTCTGCTTTTGGCGCATCTGCTCCTCGGCGCGGCGTTTTGCCTCCAGCGCACGCCGTTCATCGATCTCCTCTGGGTGTTCGGCAAATTCTGTCAGGATCGTCATTCTGTTGTTCACGTCCTGCATAATGCCTTTTCCGATCAGCGCAGTCTCCCAGGTATCATCTTCCTTCTGTATGCGCATCTCACCCATGTTAAGCGCAACCACCATATCTCCGTGATTAGCCAGGACTCCCAGCTGTCCGTCCTGAGCAGGAAGGATCACCATCTTGCAGCGGCCGTCATAAAACACACGGTCACTGGCCAGCACTTTCAGACTGAATGTTTTCATAATTCCTCCAGCTGCGCACTTACTGCGCCATAGCTTCCGGCTGATTTGCAGCCGCCCTCTGTTTTACCTCATCTATTGTACCTGCGTTGAAGAACGCTGATTCTGGATAATCATCCATCTCACCGTCCA